>JAABSJ010000050.1 GCA_011390515.1 Oscillatoria sp. | reverse complement strand
CAATCACATTCCTTTTTTATTTTACCCCAACCCCTCCCCTGAAGCTGCTCCCGATACAGACCCGAACGGGACCCCTCCCCCAACTCCTAGATGCGCCCGCTGTAAATGGGTTTTGGCTAGACCCGAATAACGAGAGCGACGTAAATCAAATGCCCTCACCCCTTGGCTGATGGTGGCTTCACAACCAGCACGAAGGGCGTAATCTTGTTTAAACGCCTCGGTAGTTTGACGATATCTTGCCTCTTGTAACGCCTCGTGTTGCTCACGGGGTCGCAGCTTAAGTAATCGGGGGTTTTTTTGGAATGAGTACAAAGCTCTCGCTGTTGACAATCGGCACAATCAGTTTTAGAGAAATGAACCTCAATGACAGGTTGATTAGATTTATCCGTTCGGTTACGCCAAGTTTGACTGATTTTTCCCACAGGACAGGCAACTTGATGCTGGTCCCAATCAATCCTAAAACGGGATATATCAAATCCGGTTTGATTGCGAGCTTGCCACGAAGTGGCGGTTTTTATGGGACCAATCAGTTCAACTTCATAGTTTGAACGTAACGTCACTAAGTGGTGCGAATCAACATAGGCACTATCAACTAAATGCTGTTTGGGGAGTAATTCTTTCTCCGACAACTTTTCATGAATAACTTGAGTCATATCCCCATCTACTGTGGTGGCTGGAGTCGTCTCTACATTCACGATTAAATGAGGATAATCTTCATCACAGGTTTCGGTTAAATGGACTTGATATCCGGTCCAATTTTTCTCCCGTTTTGTAGCGTTACGAGCTTCAATATCGTAAGGGCTTTCAATTTGGATAGAATTCGGGGGGAGGCCCAAGTCTTTCGGGTCTCGCCACTTGAGTTCAGAATCAATAAAAGCATACTGCTGGACCCAAACTTGTCGGAGAATTTCTACGCTGGGTAATTCACATAAATCAAAGGCCGTTCCCCCCTCGTAAATGGCTGCCAGCAAGTGATGTCCATCAGCTCCTATGGTCAAAGCCAAGCGTTCACGTTCGCTTTTATCTTTAGGTAAACGATAAGCATCTACTCTGGAGCTATAGCGGTCAAACCAATCTTCTTGGATAACAGAACACAAATAATTTGGAGCGTGAATAGACAGGTCATTTAAGGCGTGACGTAATGTTTCTCCAACCAACTCCAAACGGTTGAGCATTCGGATAGCCCCTAAAACTTGGGTTGAATCAGTGCGCTGGATTCCTCGACCTTTTAATAGGTTTTTTTCTTTAAATCGGGCTAACATTTTGTCCAGCAGAATTGATTCAGCCTCTTTTTTAACTAGGCGGTCTCTCCATTCCTTTAAGATGGTGTGGTCAAAACCCTCATCGGTTAATTCTAGCCCTAACACATATTTCCAATCAATCCGAGCCCGTACTGATTCGGCTGCTTGTCTATCGGTTAGTCCTTCGGCAAACTGCATTAAGGTAACTAAAGCTAAAGAAGCTGGAGACCAGGCTAACTTACCACAGTTCGGGTAAAGCTCAAGAAAGTCTTGATCCGTGTAGAGTCTTCCTAGTTCTTCATACATGAGCATATAAACGTTCCCTTTCGGGAATGCAGCCTTTGCCACGGCAACAGTTTTTTGAGGAATAATCCATTGTTCTTGAGGATGAAGGGTCATGATTCACTCCATAAATTAGGGGAGACACAGGGTAGGGTCCCTAAACCGCCATGAGTTTTTCTGGGGTACTATTTTAACGGGCTTGACCCTCCTAGGTAGGTA
Organism: Oscillatoria sp.; assembly: GCA_011390515.1. GTDB lineage: Bacteria > Cyanobacteriota > Cyanobacteriia > Cyanobacteriales > Laspinemataceae > Laspinema. The sequence continues at coordinate 29,475 of JAABSJ010000050.1, read as the reverse complement.
GGGGGTCAGACCCCCTATGTGATTAGCCAACAGAATCCTACAAGGGAAGGGGGCTGGGGAGTTAGGTCTCTTTTCAAAATTGAGATGCTCTGTAAAAAACTCCGTTGGTATTTCCTCCAACGAGAAATCTCGATTGACTACAAGGGCCGAGAAAGCCCCTTTGAGTCAGGCGATCGCCTTTTTTTCTGAAGATTAAGGGGGGATTGCAAACAAAACGGGTCAAACTTTTTCCAGTTCAGGGTTTCGGCGATCGCAAAATTTTAGAATGAAGCAGCCCTACCTCTTAGGGCAGGGCCACAGGAGGGGAAGGGGAGGGAGATCGCCGCCCCTTCCCCTCCACACCACAAACAGTAAGGGTGAAAAGACTTTTGTAAAAAACGACCCTTCCCAGCAATTCTCATTATGGAAATTTTGCTGAAGATTATTGAGAACAGTCTCAAGAGTGCTTCTTGAAAGCCCCATTCTTTCGTTCAAGATTTGGCATCTTGGACAGGATGCTGGTCAAAATGAGAATTGCTGGACCCTTCCAGGGAAGGGGGAAAAGGGGGTGAGGTCTGCCCTGGGCCTACAAGGTCTTAAATTGGTCGCCGGGGAGAAAGAAATTTCACCCAGGCTGATGCTTCATATTTCTTAATTTTTTTTAGAATAAGAATAAAGTCAAGCTAACTGTCCCCTGTCTTTATGTTGTTACAACCGACCCAACGCACGAAACTCGATGAATCCGACGATCGCCTGTTCTATTCCTACCCCCGGTTCGTCACCCATGTGGATGATGGATTCATCGACCAACTCACCCATCTCTATCGCGATCGCCTCAAACCCAACAGCCGCATCTTCGATATGATGAGTTCCTGGGTCTCCCATCTCCCCCCAGAGATCACCTTTGCTCATATCGAAGGTCATGGTCTCAATCAAGAGGAACTGGCGAAAAATCGCCGTCTTAACCATTATTTTGTCCAAAATCTCAATGACAACCCCCACCTCCCCCTAGAGGACCAAAGTTTTGATGCGGTCCTGAATGCGGTTTCTGTCCAATATATTCAACATCCTGAAGTAGTATTTAGCGAAATTCACCGCATCCTGAAACCCGGTGGCATTGCGATTATTAGTTTTTCCAATCGAATGTTTTATCAGAAAGCGATTCAAGCATGGCGCGAGGGGAACGAAGCGTCTCGCGTTGCCCTGGTGAAACGTTACTTTAAGGCAGTAGAAGGTTTTTCTAACCCGGAAGCGATTACTCGCAAGTCCGATCTCCCTTCTATCTTGCAGTTTATGGGAATGGGCGGTGGCGACCCCTTTTATGCGATTATCGCCCATCGTTTACCCGAATAACGGAATCCGTTAGATTTGCCAAATCACCGGATTTTACTTCGGCTGCACTCGGTGAGATGACCCTTAGCAGATGCTGGTTTAGAGTGTGGCCAAAATCGTCTCGACTTCATGACATAATGCTTTGTGGCAATGAGCATTACTGGCGATCGCGCACCCCCACTGATTCACATCTTTTTGGTTATAGCGCAAAGGCGTTCCATCGACAAAGGTTAACTGGCCCCCGGCTTCGGTCAAAATTAACTCCGGGGCGGCGAAGTCCCAATCTTTGGGTGCACCTCTCCCGGAGAGGGAAATAAACCCATCCACCTGCTGTTCCACAATGGCAGCAATTTTGCACCCGATACTCCCGATATATTGTTGAGTTTGGCAGGGTAGACGTTGCAACAGTTGGTCCAATTTCTCTCCTTTGCGGGTCCGTCGGGTTAGCAGGCATAAGTCTTCGAGGCGATCGCGCGAGGAGACTCGGACTGGGGTGCGATCGCCGGAACGGGTTTCCACAAAGGCCCCCCCTCCCCGGTGGGCATAATACAATTTCTGGGCGGAAGGGACTGCCACCACTGCCACGACGGGTTGACCCTCATGGACTAAGGCAATATGGACCGCATAGTTCGGGTTTTGCTGAATGTAGGCGCGGGTGCCATCGATGGGATCAATAATCCAAACCCACTGGTGATCCCGGCGATCGCCGTTGGCATGGGATTGATAACTTTCCTCACTCAGATAGCCAAACTCCAGACTGCCAAAGGCAATCCGTAATTTTTGCAAGATATACTCGTTCGCCGCTACATCGGCATTGGTGACGGGACCTTCTTTTTTTTCCCTCACCTTCAGTTTCCCTGCGGCATCGGTATGATAATAGGTCAGAATATCCGCACTCCCCCAACCAATCCTCCGGGCGATCGCTCCGATCTCCTCTAATTTCTCTAAGCGATTGTCCGTCATTGGTACTCCTAACTGTTTGCTTTTGCTCATGTTCCTCTTGAGTGATTGGCCTAATTTTAAAACCCTATCCTGGTGATTTATCCGGGTCTTTTATACTTGTGAAAAGACCAGCTTATCTTGAGTGTTAAATTTAAGCTGACCTCTCCATCTTAACTTAACCCATGTTTTTTCAATTCAAGACTTGCTAACATTAAATTTGATTTCTAAGTAATCTTTCAGTAATTTCACGGATTCCCTAACCCCCGGGAGAAATTTTTTCCTGGAGGTTACTTGAATAAGATAGTGAACACCGCTGTCCGGAAAACCTGAACCATTAGACTCCGAACAGCACTGCACTATCAGCTTTGTAGATATAGCGCGTCTGGCGTGCCGTCTGGGATCACATCTTGCTCGCTTTCTTGATGGCAAACGGCACGGCAGACTGGATCCATCCGCCCCTAAGTAGAGTCACGGAGATTCATTGTCCCGACTCTCTATTCAGGTGATGGGTCACTTCTGTCGGAGTCTAGTTTTTCTAAAGCAGGCTTTTGTAGCTAGATTATCTAAAAAGTTAGGATGGCTTAATATTAATCTCTTCAATTTTCTAGATAAGCCCATTGTTTCCAATCTCGACGACGGGACAATCCTTTAATTTCAATATCCATCCGATGCGCTTCGGCAATTTCAAAAATGACGCGCAATCCATCTCTAAAATTTTTTTGCTTACTGTTAAAAGAAATAGAATACCGTAACGGTTCCCGCGCTTGAATATACACTAACCGATTATTTTTACGATTAGACACTAAAATAGCTCGTTTTACATTAACCCAAGGGATAATCAGCCTCGGACTCAGAGGACTGCGCCGCACAATTCGGGTATTACTAATTTCTATAGCGGCACATAATTCATCGGCAATAATCAGTAATGGACTGGTCATCGCAATCCAAATCATTGCCGTCCCAATCGGAATCAAGAGCAGTGACAGACAGGCACAGATCAAGTAAAAAACTCCTAATCCCCAACCAATCCACGGATGACGAGGAGAGAGCCGCAGGAATTGTTCTCGGGTGTTCATGGCTTGGCTTCCTTTACAGGCTTTTTGTGTTAATTTTAATCCATTCAAATCACTGTCAAATCCTTCTAAAGAGATAGGTTAGGACTGGCTTTAGGTGAGGTTATTGCGCGGGCGTGTCCCAAAGGCTTGACAAGCATCGGAGGCAATTTTTGCAGCAGAAGCTAATGCCCTGGGAAATGTTTCTTGTAAAATATAATGACAAAATGCCCCATGAAAAATATCACCGGCCCCTAATGTATCAATGACTTTGACCTTAGGAACTTCTACCCGACCCGGGATACCTTGGCTGAGGTATTGAATAGGGTTTTCCCCGTTAGTCATGGCGATCTGGGGAATTCCTAGGTTGGCAAGATAGGTGAAAACTTCGGAGGCATTGTGGCAGTTTGGGGGATAAAAATTGCTGGAACATAAGGCATAATCTACAAAGGGGAGAAGGGTTTCCAATCCGGGTTTCCAGCTTCCTCCATCCAGGACGACGGGAATGGTTTGGGCGTGACTGATTTGGGCGATCCGTTGACTGACGGACATTTGATGTCCATCGATCAGAACTATGTTAAACTTGGACCAGGAATCAAGGGGTAGACGATCGCCCAGAATTTGAGATTTTGTGGCATTGATGGAAATAACCGCCCGATCTCCGGTTGCTTGAGTGACCATAATCGAAGATAGGGGTGGGGGTTCGGTGCGGTGAGGGTCTAAATCGGCGATCGCCACCCCATACCGTTCTAATTCCCCATAAATAATGGCGGTTAGGGGATGTTGTCCAACTGCCCCTAGGAGGGTCGAGTGATTGCCGAGATAGCTAAAGGCGATCGCCGCATTGGTTGCCGGACCCCCAGCATTGATCATCGAGTCACTCGCCACAATTTTCTGATTGTTTTGAGGCACTCCTGCGGTTAAATAGATTACGTCCAGGGTGACTAACCCGACAAACAATCCTTGTTTTTTCAGGGTTTCATCATCTCGTTTCAGGGCAGCCGATTTTTCCATTCATTCAAAACCTCCTGGGGTTCATACTTTATCATGAATTGGGATGCGGATGAGCAAGGAATCGGCTTCAGGAGTCTCCTCTCATCCCTGGGGTACATCGTCCATATTAAGATTGGGAAAAATTTAGTCCGTTATTCATGGAAATTGATTCAAAACTAGGCACACTTTATATCGTGGGAACGCCCATCGGGAATCTGGAAGATATGACTTTTCGGGCGGTGCGAATTTTGCAGGAAGTTGATGCGATCGCCGCTGAGGATACCCGTCACACCGGGAAATTGTTGCATCATTTTCAAATTAAAACACCGCAAATTAGCTATCACGAACATAACCGGCAACAGCGGATTCCCGAATTAGTTAATCGGTTAGTAGAGGGCGCGGCGATCGCCCTCGTCACCGATGCTGGAATGCCTGGAATCTCGGATCCCGGATATGAACTGGTGAAAGCTTGTCTGGAACAAGGAATTCTGGTGGTGCCCATTCCGGGACCCAGTGCCTGCATTACGGCGATTAGTGCCGCAGGTTTACCCGCCTCTCGATTTACCTTTGAGGGGTTTTTGCCGGTGAAGGGAAAAGAACGACAGCAGCATTTGCAGGGGTTAAAGGGAGAGACGAGGGCGATGGTGCTTTATGAAGCGCCCCATCGGTTACTCAAAACATTACGGGATTTAGAGACAATCTTGGGGGGCGATCGCGCCTTGGTGTTAGGGCGAGAGTTAACGAAATTGCATGAAGAGTTTTGGCGGGGATCAATTGCCGAGGCTATAGCACATTATGGCGAAAATTGTCAACCCAAAGGAGAATTTACCTTAGTCATTGACGGGGGCGATCTCTCAACCCCCGTTTTTTCAGAAGAGACCCTCAAGGCGGCATTACAAAAGGCGATCGACCAGGGACTTACCCGGTCCGAAGCCACCAGGCAATTGGCGCAGGAAACGGAACTTCCCCGTCGCCAGATTTATCAACTGGCGATCGGCCTAGATCAGCCCAATGCCGAGGAACTGTAGACCCGAGGGCCTCAGTACAGCGTTCATGCGGGACTCCGAAACCGGGTGTTCCGGAAGGCTCCGGAGGCTGCCCTCTAGTTCCCCAGAGAACCTAGCTTGAGAGCAGAAGGCCATTTGTGCATCAACAGGGCTTCGGGAGCAAGGGGGCCGTCCCTAGTCCCAACCTGGATTGACCCTTACAGAGAGTAAACTTGACCATCAATGAGTAAACGGGTAATTCCCTTAGATTGCAAATAAACGCTAGTTTTTTGCAGCATCCGGCCATCGGGAACCTTAATCACCCGTTGATTTCGGGCTGAAAAGCGACGAGCGACTCGGTGATTGTCAAAAACCGGCAGAGTTCTTTCATAAGACTCTTGCGCGGGAATTTGTCCGAGTTCGGCAAACTCCTTGAGAGGACGAGTAATTAAATCCCCCCCTTTGTCTACAACCACATAACAGATTTTGGGAAGTTCAGCTTCCGCTAGGGGTAAGACTTCAACGACGGTAGAGGTCCGAGGCGGACGTCGCCGCAACAGGGGTTCATCATCCCCCCACTCCTCATCGTCGTCCTCATCCTCCTCATCATCTAATTCTTCATCATCCTCCTCATCGTCCTCCTCATCGTCCTCATCCAGGATGTCTTCTCCCAACATTTCCTGAAGGGCGCTAGTTTCGCTCCTGGGATAGCGATCGTTAAAGCCTGACACTGGGAGTTCAAGCTCGTTTTTATCTTCTTCCTCAGCAGAATCCGAAGCGGAACGGAGGCGAATGCGTTTTTTAGCTGAAGCAGCTAGGGGCTGCTCCCCTTCCTCTGTCTCATCCTGGGGGTCTGGATCGCTCGGAACAAAGCGACCAGAGCGCTTTTGTTGGATGAGGGATTCATATTCCTCTTCAGATAACGTGCTTTTGAGGATGCGGCTAATTGTCGAGCTACTGACACCGTAACGACTCGCCAGGGTTAAAGTTGTTTCTCCCGGCTGTCGATACAGGTCGATAATGTCGCTTTTGTCAGATTCAGATAGTTTTCGAGAACTCATGCCGCATCATCGGGGGTAAACATTTGGACGAGAGTCGGAGGCATTGAACGCGCTTAATAGGGAGATGAGCGCCATCTTAGCGCGGCCAGTGTCCGAATGGGGGAGGACTAGAATATCATGCCATTGTGGGATTAAGGGCGAGTTAGAGAGCAGCCTCGTTCCGGACAAGGGATTTTAGCCGAGTCGGAGTGGGGATCACAGGGATTGGGTTAATCTGAGGACCCGCCTCTTCTGCGCCCCCGAGAACGAGAACGAGTAGAGATATCGTATTCCAAGACTGCACCAATGCCGAAGAGAACGGCACTGAAAACCCAGAATACTTCCAAAAGACTGCCACTTTCGTAGTTGGCGACGCGGACATCGGCGTACTTAAACCACATATCGGCAATATAGAGTGAAAAAGTCGCAGCAGCAATCATCCGCCAAGACTGAGAGAAGCGTCCTCCCCAGAAGGCTAACAACAGTGCCGTTGCCAGGATCAGGAGCAAGACATCCATGATCACATAGAACAAGTTCACATAGTAAGCCACAGGAGTCAGGGCTTGGTCAATGGCCACAATGAAGCCCGGAGCCGTTTGCGGGGTGCTGGAGGCAGGAGCAGGAGCCGAGGTTCCGGATCCGGTAGCTGGCGAAGCCACCTGCTCGATCGCCTGGGGTGCAGCGGCCTCATGTACCTCAATCGGTTCAGCCACAGCCAACCAATAGGCTAAAGCGATCCCGGCCAAGGCGATCGCCCCGAGGACGGCCCACTGCCAAATTTCTAAATTCAGCTTGCGGCCTGAGACCGCCAGAACCATCCCCACGGTTAGGGCAATATAGGTAATCGCGTAAAAGAAATCCCCCAAAGACACATCCGGGGCCAGATTCCAATACAACTCCCATAAGCCAAATACCACGCCGCCTAGAAAATAGCACAGCATTCCAATCCCAATCGCCAGCCAGACATTTCGTCCACTGACAATTTGGGGAGCGCGCCAATTTCTAAAACAGAGAATTGCAGCGCCCAAGAAAGCGACTAATTCAAATATTAACGTACCGATTGAGTACCACAAGGGTCTCCCCATTCCAGGCGTTTCGGGTACGCTAAATAACAAAAAAAACAACAAAGCTAAAACAGCCCAGGCGATTCCGGTAACCACCAGGGTCTGAGCTGTAAACAAGGGTTGAGAACTGGTTAACTTTTCTGAAGTCGTTCGCATAGAAATTCCCAAATTGCTAACGGGGCATCGGTCTTGGGGTCTAGGACTTTCTTAAACGTAGAAACGACCAAGGGCTTGCCTAGAGAGCCGTTTGTTAACGACAAGATCACAGAACCCACTTGAAAGAACCCTCTTTCAAGATAGGGACCACATCTCACCGAGGGGAGATTGTCCAAGCCAATCTCTAAACTGCTTGCGTTCCGCAGAAGGCATATCTTCCAAGATATCTAAAGCTCGTTCTACAAAGCTGGTATTCCCAAAATAGGCTTTGCCTAAGCGATAGAGTTCTTGCAACAAGGTATTCAAATGATGCTCTTGCCAAGACGGGACTTGAGCGCCGCTCAAGGGATCCATATTGAGCAACTGGTTAACCGCATCCGGTGATTCCGCTTGAGGAAAGCGCCATTTTTTAAAGGTCTCAGCAATGTCCTTTTCAAATGAACCCGCTTGCCGATTGCCCAGCAAGTCTTCTATGTCAAAGAAAACCGCTTGTAACATTAAAAGACAGGCTTGGGTGTAAAGGGGTGCTGCGGCTACCCCTCCATGAGCATCCTCTGTCAGTTGGTCCAGACGGATTTTGCCCCAAACACTGTATCGATCGGTCTCTTCAAGCAGAACGCAAGCTTTCCCACGGTTATCCGTTAGGTCCCTCCAGAAGGCCCTTGCCTCATCCGCCTGTTGAGCGCTAAACACGTTAATTAAGCGAAAGGTCTGACCTTGATAGTTCAAAATCGGTATTTGCTGACCCGTTTTTGGGTGCTGAATACCCGTTATTTCAACATCCTGCCGTTTCAGAATAAACATGACGCTGCCAATTGAGTCCTCGTGGCCTGTGGGTGCTGTCGGTTCAATGGAAATGGCGAAAAGCGAGAGTTTCGTTTGTCGGCCTGCTTGGTTTCAAGATTAAGTTGAACCACACTTGGGCTTTAGTTTAGTCTGACTCACGCAGTTAACCGCAACTCGGCAAGTCTTGCTCATTTCCCTGGCGACGTAATTCAACGCCTTGACTAACCCTTATCTTACTCTATGCCTTATCCGGAAAAACCCCAAGCTTGTTATTCCTGCTTGTGGAATGGACAACAATGTTCGCGAATAACTGTGGGAACCGCTATCCGGGACTGGCCTGCTCCGATGTCGGTCACCTTATTTTAGATCCTAGGGACAAAACACCGGCTTTTTTATCCAATTTAGGGGCTTTCTGGCCCGCAATGGGGTGAAAAAACTCGGTTGGTCTACCCCATACTGCACCCCCGGACTAGGATTTTGGGTTCCCCTGGGAAGACTATCCCGAAACACTGCTGATCAATGGAGAGTTCTTAACCCAACCGTTGAGATTCATTGACGCGGATTCTCGCCATCGGCGAACTTTTGAATCGAAAAAACCCAATCCCCTGGGAAAGCAGCTATGCAAATGCCCTGTTGTTTGATAAAATACACAAATGAATCCTGAGAGTCTCTTGGAATTGGATAGTCTGGTAGACTGGCTCCAAAGCCCAAACTCAATCGGGGTTTTCCTATAACCGTTATGTGGGTGCGTAACTCAGATGGATAGAGTAGCGAACTTCTAATTCGTTGGTCGCAGGTTCGAGTCCTGCCGCACCCGTTTCTCGGATCCGGGTTTTCCCGATTGGTCAAATCAGGGGGAAGAGGGGCGATCGCCCCTCTTCCCCTAATGGTTATCCAAAAAACAGGGTCTAAAACTCTCTCAAGTCTTAGACCCTGTTTTTTTATTCTCAGCTTCAAAAGCCCGTGACGAGGATTGAACTCGTGACCTCACCCTTACCAAGGGTGTGCTCTACCACTGAGCTACACGGGCAGGCAACATTCAAACTTCAATCCGTTAATCGGTCATGATTTCTTGACCATCTGTCTTGAACTTTGAATGAATTGTGGTGGGCCGAGCTGGATTTGAACCAGCGTAGGCGTAGCCAGCGGATTTACAGTCCGCCCCCATTAACCGCTCGGGCATCGACCCTTTTTTGTCCACAATTACTAATACTAGCAGAACTCTGACAGAAGTCAAGGGTTTAAGAAAACTTTTTTTTAGCCCGGGTTTGACCCGGCCTCGAATAGCTCATCGACTGTTCCCCCGTTTGCTGCGAATGCTCAGGGAACTGACATTCAGGACCCCTTTGCGGTGGGTGCGGTTGTCCAAATCACTCTCATCGTAAATTTCCCCGACGAGTTCTTCGAGAATATCTTCTAGAGTCAACAACCCGACGGTTCCCCCATACTCATCGACGACGATCGCAATATGCAGCCGCTGTTGCAACATCTCCTTGAGCAAGTCCGCTACTCGTTTGGTTTCGGGGACATAAACGGGAGGATCCATCGCTAGGGTCACGCCCCCATTCTCGATTCCCTCCTGTTGACAGACTCGAATTTGCTTGATCGCCCGCTTGAGATGAACGATCCCCACAATCCGATCCTTGGATTCTTCCTGGACGGGAATCCGCGAATATCCCGTTTCTAAACACAAATCCACCAAATCCTGTAACGTCGCTTCATGAGAAATTGTTCGCATTTCAATCCGAGGTTTGACGACTTCCCGGGCGCTTAAGCTATCCAACATCAGGGCTTTGTTGAGTAACTGATGCTTGTACAAGTCTAATTGACCCCGACCCCCGAGAATTTCGATCATCAGCTGCAGATCGGTTAAGGATTCTCCTTGTTGAACGTTATTCCCCTGAACCAAGCGAATCATCACATGGGTGATTTTTTCCAGCAACTGCACGATCCCAAACAAGGAGAGCACCTGGGACAACCAATAGATCGGTCGCACCACCAGCTTAAAGAAGGGGATCACGTTGTTAATTGCTAAAGATTTGGGGGTAATTTCCCCAAAAATCAGGACTAACAGGGTGACGACGGCTGTTGCTACTCCTAATCCGGCATTTCCCAACCACAAGGCAAACAAATTACTGGTCAAAATGGCTGAAAAATTATTGACCAGGTTATTGCCGACGAGGAGGGTGGTAATAAAGCGAGTTCGCTTGTGCAGAACTAAGGTAAAGATGCGGTGAGGGTCCCCTTGTTCTTTGATCAGCGATCGCAATTTCAGATTATCGAGGGCGGTAATCGCAGTTTCTGACCCGGAAAACATTGCTGAGAGGACCAGCATGAACATCAGGACCCCGACATCAAGCCAAATATTTCCTAACAGGGGTTGCAGTTGAGAAACAGCTAAAACTGAATGGGGGAGGGGTGAAGAAATCACGAGGGGGCAGAAGTAATGAGGTAAAATTAAAGGAATCCAGAGCGTTGTGTTCATGAGGCTATCAAGTTTGCTCTTGATGCCCATCATAACGTTCCCACCGGATCTTGTTGTCAAAGCAGTCCGGATGATCCGGGCGACAAAAGTCCCCCCTTTTTTGCTGGAGGGAGTCTCGGTTGATCTGAATGGCGCGATCGCACGCCGAAGTTTTGGGCTGATCTCAAGAAAGAGGCTTTTTTTCTAGTCACAAAACTCCTCATTAAAATCAGGTCCCCTCCCCTGTGTCTTGGGGAGGAGACCGGAGGGGTCCCCTCCCTGTCGATCCGGGTAGGACTATCAGACCATGATTTCCAAACCTTAGTCCCATCTGAGGATGAAGGCTGAGGGTAGACTGGACCCATCTGGGCGATCGCCTCGATGTCCCGGTCTAGTTGAAACTGTAGGCCGATTGCAACCCCCACCAAATTAAAAAGGCAATGCCGCCTAAAATCAGCACCGAGGAAACCCCGACCAGCAATGGGCTGTCGGCCCCTTTAAATTTCATAATTCCACGATTTAAGTCTGACATAGCGCTACGCTCCTGGCTCAGGCACAACAAAGATTAAACGTTCGATCACCATCCCTACTCTGTACCCCCGTTAAAAATCAGGGACAGAGGGTCGCTTACTCCAGGGAGAACAGTCTTAGCATTTCTCCCCTTTTCTCCACGTTCTGGAGTCGGGGATCGGGTTTTCTCCCCAATCTATTGTAACTGGTGAGACTCCCCGGGAGGAATACTATCAAAGGGTGCGAGAAAGGGGGCGATCGCTCCTGATGTTGAAAAAGCACCCATGACCTGATTCCCAGATTCGTTCCCCAGTCTGAAAATCCTAGTTAGGGTTAGGAACGGTTGACGAGTCCAAGTGTTTTGAGCCGATTTTCACGGACAGCCTTTGAGTAATCCTAGAGTTACCCGGTGGGAAGACTCTGAGTATCCCAGTTTTGGGGTTAATCGGGTTCACTCATTAGCATAGGCTCTTTTCTGGTCCTTTTTTTGGGAAAGAGGCTTGACAGCCGGTGGGGAAATTTTTCCGACTCGGGTTTATTTTAATCTAAACTCTTCGCCAAGAAGCATCCAGAGGGAGTGAATCTTTGAAGGCTATAGCAGTCCTAACTCAATTGTGGAAGACGTCGGCGGCCCCCAACCGTCAGCGGCCCAGAACATCCGAGGGGAGAAGAAAATGTCACAACTGATTTAGGATTGCTATATGTAGGATGAAGATTAATCCTTTGACGATCCCGATTGTGGCCGGATTAAATCTTTTAGGGGAAACTCAGGGGGAGGCTCAAGGGGATTGGAGCGTTAAAACAGGCTGCTATATGGGTGTTTTTCTTGGCGCAAACTCCGGATGAAACAAGAGTTGTCCAACGGGGCAATCTGCAAAGAAGGGGCGATCGCCTAGAGTCTGGGGCGGATTTCCAGGGACTGGAGCAATCTTGGCCTGATGGAAAAACAACGGGAATACTGGATGATGAAATGCTGACAATTGCTGACGATCTCAGGAGTGACCCATGTCCTAAAACAGCAGGGTAAATTCATGGACAGCCAGGGCTACAGCGAGCGGTCCCTCCTAAAAATTGGGGAACACAGACAGCGCCTGCGAGTTGCCCCAAAATAGAGTATGGATTGGGAATTGATGGGGAAAATGCTCTGAAAAAAGCGATTAATAGCGGATAGATGCTATAGTACATTGACACGAGATACAAGCTGCTGACCGTGCAACCGACCGTCTCCACACCGGGAGCCTTAAATCCAACAGGCCCCAAGCCAGAACCGAAAGGATAAGGAATCCTTCTATCAGGACCCTTACCCCTAGCTCCAGGAGTTCGATTGGGAAAACTTGTAGAAAAAGCGGCTATACTGTATTTTGATAAAACTGACGATCAGGAGCGAAACTCGCTCTACAACGGAGCACCATTACAATAACTCGAAGCAATAACTGCATGGGCAACAAGCCAACCATTGCTATCTCTCATCTAGGGTGCGAGAAAAATCGCATTGACAGCGAACATATTCTGGGCCTGTTGGTACAAGCAGGCTACTCGGTCGATACCGATGAAGAAGTAGCAGATTACGTCATCGTCAACACTTGTAGTTTTATTCAATCGGCTCGGGAAGAGTCAGTCCGGACGCTGGTAGAACTAGCCGAGGCGAAGAAAAAAATCGTCATTACCGGATGCATGGCGCAACATTTCCAGGAACAACTGTTTGATGAACTGCCCGAAGCAGTTGCAGTTGTGGGAACTGGGGATTATAATAAAATCGTAGAAGTGATTGAACGGGTCGAAGTCGGCGAGCGAGTCACAGAGATTTCCGCAGAACCGACTTATATCGCCGATGAGACGACACCGCGCTACCGGACGACTACCGAAGGTGTAGCGTACCTGCGGGTCGCGGAGGGATGTGATTACCGCTGTGCATTTTGCATCATTCCGCATCTTCGGGGAAACCAGCGATCGCGCACCATCGAGTCCATCGTAGCGGAAGCCAAGCAATTGGCATCCGAGGGCGTCCAAGAAATTATTTTAATTTCTCAAATTACCACCAACTATGGGTTAGACCTATACGGTGAACCCAGACTGGCGGAACTGCTGCGTGCGTTGGGCGAGGTAGATGTCCCTTGGATTCGGATGCACTACGCCTATCCTACCGGACTGACCCCGAAAGTGCTGCGGGCGATTCGTGAAACCCCGAACGTGCTGCCGTACTTAGATTTACCCTTGCAACACTCCCATCCGGAAGTGCTGCGGGCAATGAATCGGCCCTGGCAAGCGGGGGTCAATGATCGGATTATCGAGGGAATTAAAGCAGCAGTGCCAGAGGCGGTGTTGCGAACGACCTTTATCGTAGGATTCCCGGGCGAAACCGATGAACATTTTGATCACCTGTATCAGTTTGTTCAACGTCATGAGTTCGATCATGTAGGGGTGTTCACCTTTTCCCCGGAAGAAGGAACTCCTGCCTATACCCTTCCCAATCAACTCCCGCAAGAGGTGATGGATGAGCGGCGTGATGCCTTGATGGAATTGCAGCAGCCGATTTCACTGAAGAAGAATCAAGGGGAAATCGGTAAGGTTGTAGACGTATTAATCGAACAAGAACACCCCGAAACTGGGGAGTTGATAGGCCGATCGGCGCGATTTGCGCCAGAAGTGGATGGGTTGGTCTATGTTCGGGGAAATGCACGTCTGGGTTCGAGAGTGCCGGTGGCGATCGCCAGTGCCGACGTTTACGACCTCTACGGTCATGTTGCAACTGTAGCTGACCTAGTGCAACGGGAATCACTTGCCCTCGGTTAAGGAATCCAGATTTTCTGGGAAAGGTTGGGACGGTTTTTGGTATGGTCTTTAACAGCTATGTTGAGATCCTCTGCAATTTAAAAGCTCGCTCAATACCTGCCCCGGATCGGTGGCCCGGGCCTTAAGACAGAAAGCCCCATTCTACCGTGCCTTTTCTTTACAAATCTTGTAACTAGAAGGCAAATCAGATGTAACCCTCAACATCCGCTAATCTCAATTAGCATCAATACCAATTCTATTTTTATGCTCTACATCGAAAGCGTATCTGTCCTAGCTCCAAATACCTAAGAGCAACCCCATGTAGCATCAAAAACGAGAAATGGTATTAGCTGCCCTTGAGCAGCACCAAACTCAAACGTTTTAGGAGAATAAATGACTGTTTCATTTCAAAGTTTAGGTCTTTCAGAAGAGCGCGTACAACAGCTAGAAAAACTTGGGTTTACCGAACCGAGCCCCATTCAAGAAGAAGCCATTCCCAAACTGCTGGCGGGACAAGATGTAGCCGGACAAGCCCAAACGGGAACCGGCAAAACGGCGGCATTTTCTCTGCCCATTTTGGAGCAGATGGATGTTAACGACAAGAGCGTTCAAGCGCTGATTCTGGCCCCAACCCGGGAACTGGCGATTCAAGTCAGTAATGCGATTCGGGAATTAACCGACGATCGCCGGGTACGGATTTTTGCCGTGTACGGTGGGTCCTCCATTGAGCGCCAAATTCAGCGTTTGGAACGGGGCGTTCAAATTGTAGTCGGCACCCCCGGACGGGTTCTGGATTTGCTCAACCGTGGGCATCTCCACCTCGAAACTCTGACCCATCTCGTCCTCGATGAAGCGGACGAAATGCTGAGTATGGGCTTTATTGACGATGTGGAAAAAATCCTCGATAAAGCCCCCAAGAACCGTCAGACTGCCTTCTTCTCCGCTACGATGGAACCCTCCATTCGTAAGCTGATGAATAAGTTCATGCGCGATCCGGTGACGGTGAGGATTGAGCAAACAAAATCGACGCCGAAGCAGATCGACCAAGTAATCTACATGGTCCCTCGGGGCTGGTCCAAATCTCGGGCCTTACTACCCATTTTAGAATTGGAAGACCCGGAAACGGCGATCGTCTTCGTCCGCACCCGTCGGGCTGCTGCTGAACTCACCAGCCAACTGCAAGCGGCAGGTCACAGCGTGGATGAATACCACGGGGACCTCAACCAGTCCCAGCGGGAACGCTTAATCGATCGCTTCCGCAAGCAACAGGTGCGCTGGATTGTCGCTACCGATATTGCGGCACGGGGTTTAGATGTGGATCACCTGACTCACGTCATTAACTACGATTTACCGGATCAAGTGGAAAGCTACGTCCACCGGATCGGACGCACGGGCCGCGCCGGTCGCGAAGGGACTGCCATTTCCCTGATTCAGCCGTTTGACCGGCGCAAGCTCCAACAAATTGAGCGGCACCTGCGTCAAACTCTGAAGATTCGCTCGATTCCGACTCGCTCTCAAATTGAGGCGCGGCATCTGGAAAAACTGCAAGCTCAAGTTCGGGAAATCCTCAGTGGCGAGCGTCTGGCTTCGTTCCTGCCGATCGTCGCTCAACTGAGCGAAGAATATGACCCCCACACGATCGCCGCAGCAGCCCTGCAAATGGCTTACGATCGCACCCGTCCCAACTGGGCGAACAATATCACGGAAGATGCGCCGGAAGACGATAACTATTCTGACAAGCGCTATGACAGCCGCGATCGCTCATCTCGCTCCTTCTCGAAGCCGATCAAGCGATCAAAACCTCGTAACTCTTCTTCCCGTGAGCCTATTGGCGAACGTCAGTAGAGGGTAGTGCTGGTCAGGGGGAATGAATCAGGACAATGGGTCTGGCTCCTGTTCCCTCTCACCCGAGATTGAGGGTTAACCTCTAGAGGGGATCATCTGGCGATCGCTGGATCACCCCCTCTCCACAATCCAATACAATCTGACTGGCTGGTGAGCATTTTGATAATGCAACCGGCCATAATTTTTTTTAGGGCGGTCCCAATCCAGAGGGTTGATGGTGGCTTTTGACCCTCCCAGGCAAAGGGCTAATCCTAAAGATTTAACCGGCTGGTAACTCCCAGATGAGGCGGGTTCGCTATTCTGCCATCCGGATGGGAGGATGAGCTATTTATCATTAAAGTCTAACAAATTTCCCTCAAATTTCAGCCTTCAGATAGACGTTATTTCTGATTACCTACTCCTCATAGGCGGTGATCACAACCGGGAAGAAGATGGGCAGACTCCTCGCATCACTGCTCTGAAATGAGTGATACAAAATTTTACATATTTTATAAAATTTACTCCTCATTATTTAAACTTTTTTAAACTTTTTTAAATGTTTTTAAATGTTTTGAAACCCTTCCCCAAAAATCTGCCTTTTAATCTCAACTAACCTATCAATAGTCAGACTAGAGTAGCTTGACATTTCCAGATAATTAAGCTATTAGCTTGTTTTGAATTCGGGACAAACCCAAATATTTGCCTCAACTAGCCAGGGCGATCGGTGATATCAATTAGCAGATTCTCGGCTGGCTTTTTAGTCTTAAATCGCTATTTAACTGCCTCTGGCTTGGGTTTTAGGAATTCCCTAAATGTCAATTGTAGTGTCCCGATCCTCACCTCTTCAAGGCGGTAGACAATCTTGCTGAATTGGGTTAAAATAGGGTTAATTTACGGTAAAACTTTTTTTAAATTGCAAAGTTCTGGGACAGGAGCCTTATCTAAAAGCATTCCAGTAGTTTGGGGAAGGGTCTTAAAAATTTATAAAATCAAGCAGGTAATCTATGAATAAAAAAACGACTCCGGTTAGAGATTCAACCGAAAATTTTCAACCCGATATCAAGAAAAATGAACCCCGGAGTGACAATTTTAGGCAAGCTAAAGGCAGGGAAAGCTTAAGCGATCGCCTCACGGGATTATTCCCTCTGATGGTGGCAGTCTATCTCCCAACCTTCATCATTGTGTTGCTGGTCCGACAGCAAAATCGAGTTCCCATTTATCATCTCATGGGCGATCCGGCTAAAATTTCCGATTCACCTTTTTATCTAGGAATGGTCACTAAATTTGGCATTTTCTTATGGTGTGCCACTGCTGCCATTTGTCTGTTTACTGCCCTTTATCTCAAACCCATGAATCTCTCCCGCAAACATCAACGCTTTCTATTCGGGGCTGGGGTGATTACCACAATCTTGATGCTGGATGATTCTTTTCAGTTGCATGAGGAAGTCTTTCCCAATTATGTGGGGATTGCCGAAAAAATCGTTTATTTAGCTTATGTGAGCATGGTAGCCCTGTACCTGATAAAATTTCATAGAATTATCTTGAATAGCCGTTATTTACTGTTTTTGGGGTTAGCCTTTGTCTGCTTCGCCTTGTCAATGTTGCTGGATATGCGGGCCCTCATAGATTTAGTGGACATGGGACTGATCTATGATCGCGATCGCGCCTTATTAGAAAATGGATTTAAGCTATTTGGGATTGTGAGTTGGTTTACTTATTTTTCCTTAACCTGTAAAGAACAGCTTGAACAAGGGATGCACCGCTTCCAATCCTAATTGAAAGGGTTTCCAGGTTGAAAGTGTTCAAGCAGGGAACGGGATACGCCAGTAGATCTGATCGCCCGTTTAGGAGCGTCTATGACAATCCACGGGGGGTTCCCAGCGATCTCCGGGGTGGTTGGGAGTGGGTGCAGTGGTGAGGATGAGTTGACCATTGGGGGCGATCGCCCAGGTATTGGCCTCTACTAAGGGAGGAGTCGGAGGTATGATTGAGGGTTGATCGCCGGTGAACCGTTGCGGGGTTAAATCCCGATTGCTTTGCAGGGTTCCCAAGTCCTCCAGGATGCGATCGCCATTGAAGGGGTCGGTGGGACTGGGGGGTAATCCTCCGCGTCCCGTGACAATAAACTCACTCTGGGATGCACCAATCCCACACTCTTCAAACACCAGATTGGTGATGTTAAGAATTTCTGAGGGGAGAGCAATTAACCCTTGGGTGGGTTGGAGATCCGGGGTATTGACGGAAACCACGCCATCGATGCCTTGGTTAGAACTGGCAGTAATTTGACTATCGGGACTTTCAAACAGAGCTTGGGTGAAGATTTGGATGTTCCCGCCCATGCCTTGTACCGCATTGGCGCGGATGCGACTATTTTCTAGTAAGGCGATCGCATCGGTGGTGACTGCCACATTGCCACCATCCCCGGTCCCTAACGCTTCAGCGGAAATAGCAGACCCTTGTCGCAGAGTCAGGAGATCGTTCACCGCTAATTGAACATTACCACCTCGACCGGATGCGGCGATTCCGAATAGAAACCCATTATTCACACTCAAGAGATCGCTGGTAATGTTGAGATTGCCTGCCTCTCCTGTCCCTTGAGCGCTGACGGAGATGCCACTGTTGTCTAGGATCAGCGATCGCGTCTCGATTTGCAAGAATCCAGCATCGCCGACTCCCCATGTAGCCGTTTCCAAGGTACTCTGGTCTCGCAGTTCCACGGATTCGGATGAGGCAATTCCCAAAAAACCGGCATTTCCCTCACCTGTGGCAAAGGTGGAGACAAAGGATTGATTTTGGAGGCTCAATTGACCTGTCTGGATCCGCACATACCCCGCACTTCCGGATCCTTCACTGGTGGAAATCAGAGAGGATTGGTTTTGGAGTTGGACGGACTCCGAGGCGTTGATCTGAATATTTCCCCCGGATCCCGAGGCGATCGTGGAAGCGACGATTTCCGCTCGGTCCTGTAAGAGTAAGTCACCTGTATCGATAAAGATATCACCGGCTTGACCACTACCGCCAGTTCCGGTTAGCAAATAAGCGCCTTGGAGAGAAATTCCATCCCGTGCGCGGACCGTCAGAGTTCCCCCAGTTCCCTGAGTCAGGGTACTGGTGGCGATGTGAGCGCCGTTGCGAAGGCTGAGTCTGCCCGTTTCCAGGGTGAGATTGCCTGCATTACCGGAACCGGAACTGACGGTAAATAATCCATCCTGAATCTGATCGGGGTCAACCCGGCCTTCTACAACCGCTGCGCCTAAATTAAAGGTTCCGGTTCCGGTGAGTTCTACAAAGTCCGGCGCTTGAATGGTGAGGTTGCCTCCGTCGCCGGTCCCCGAGGTGGAGGTGGAGATAATTGCTCCATCCCGCACAATTAGGGATTCTGTATTCAGGGTTAAATTTCCCGCCCGTCCCTCGGACAGAGTTTGGGTTTCGATACTGCTGAGATATCTGCCATCGGCACTGGTGCCGGTGACCTCTATTTCTGAGGCAGTTATGGTGACGATTCCCCCGGAAACTGGGGCGAAGGTGGTGGCGGCGATGTGAGCGCCGTCCCGAACCCTGAGTTGTCGAGTTTGAATCTTGATATTTCCGGCAGGTTGAGTCGCATTGACGTAGGCATTGGCAAAGACGCCACTGTTAAACTGACCTGTGGAACTGGCTCCCCTGGCCTCGATGGAGTCAGATACAGTCAGGGTCAGGGTTCCGCCTAGACCCTCACCAAAGGTCGAGGCGGCGATCGCACCTCCATTTTCGAGGGTGAGGGTTTGGGCATTCACGGTCACATCACCGGCATCCCCATTGCCAAAGTTATCTGCAAACAGTTCGGATTCCACGAGGTGAACTGTGCCACTGTTGACGGTTAAATTGCCGCCTTTCCCATCGCCAAAGGTGGCGGTAGAAATAAAGGCGGAGTCGGTGAGCTGTAGGAATGGGGTATCCACGGTGAGAATTCCCCCCTGACCTGTACCAAAAGTGAGAGAATAGATCCCGGTTCCGATGTCATCGGGACGGGTCACTTCTTGGGTAAACAGGATATCGAGAGTTTGGTCAAAGCTTTTGTCCCCAGTCATGATCACGGCATCCCTGGCCTGGATGGTGAGGTGGCCTCCGGTGCCCGGGCCAAAGATGGAGGCGGAAATCAAGGCGCGATCGCTCACTTGCAGGCGGTCCGTGGTGATTTCGATGCCTCTGCCGGTTCCGTTCCCCAAGGTATCGGCTAAAATTTGGGATTGGTCCGTGAGGGTGAGTTCGCGACTCCCGATCTGGATTTGGCCTCCTGCTTCTCCACTCACGTCTAGCAATGCACCGGCTGAAAGGGCAATATTTTCGGCAGTCAGGTCGATTGTACCACTGGGTGCTGTCAGTTGTGCGCCGGAAATTGCCAAGTTGTCCCCGACTAAGGCAAACTGTTGGCCTGTGGGGACTTCTAGACGAGCGCCATTCAGGGCAATGTTTCCCGGGTTTGTTCCCAGTTGCAACCCAATCGGGGAACTGACGGTTAATAAGGGGGGGTTGTCTGCGGGATTGGCATGAAATTCCGTGCGATCGCTAAATTGGATCCGGTCCCCAGCACTGACAAAAAAGGAACCCCCGATATTTAACTGAGCATTCGCCCCGAATATTATTCCGTTAGGATTTAATAAAAATAGATTAGCACTGCCATTGGCTTGGAGAATGCCATCGATATTCGAGGGGTTAATTCCCGTGATTCGGGTGAAGATATTTTGAATACTATTGCCCTGATTAAAATAGGCGGTCCCCCCGGTCGGTACGCTAAATTCCGTAAAACTATGGAACAGATTGGACCCGGCAGACGAGCCGCCGGTAATCACCTGTAACTCACCCTGGGGGGTGACGATAGAATTGACGGGAAGCGTGGTATCGGGAACAATTTGAGCGCTGCTGGCAGAGCCAAGTAGGCCAATGGAGAAGGGGAAAAGCAACCAGTGGATTGGCCAGGGGTGGTTGGGTTTAACCAGCCGAATTAGAGACAACATCATGGCACGAAAGTGACAGGCCGGATATTACGCTCTAGGGTATCATAAGTTGGGGACAAAATGTCAGAACGGGTTAGTTTTTTTTGGGGTGTGGCTAGAACCTTAGTCAACTCTCCAATTAAGGGGAGGACTGGGACCGGGTTTGTGGCCCTGATGTGGTGCTATAGCGACCCTACATCATTCTGACCTAGAGAGAGCGAGCCAGATGTGAGAGTACCATGCACAGGCAACAACCGACCGCCAATCGTTAAAACCCCCGCCAGGTGTTGCGGGTGTCCCCCATTTTAAAAGGCGATCGCCCAGGTCAAATGGTTTGTCCAGATCCGGGGCAAAATCATGATAATATTATGAGAATCATCTAACTTTATAAGTAGGAAACCCTTGATGAATTCTGAGACTCCCCTTTCAGAAGAAAACCCGA
This sequence comes from Oscillatoria sp., assembly GCA_011390515.1. Lineage (GTDB taxonomy): Bacteria > Cyanobacteriota > Cyanobacteriia > Cyanobacteriales > Laspinemataceae > Laspinema. The sequence continues at coordinate 8,157 of JAABSJ010000050.1, read as the reverse complement.
GCCAAGCTAGTTTAGAAACCCTGGACTCTAAACCGGAAATTTATCCCGGGGAAGTTTTTGCAAATGTTGCTGACTTTGATAGTGGCATTCGCCAACTGGTGCCGATTTATGATGACTTGTTGGCGGCTTTACTGCGTTGCATTCCAGTGACCAGTCAACGAATTTTAGAATTAGGGTGTGGGACAGGAGAACTCAGCCTAAAACTGTTGGAACACTGTCCCGATGCGGAGTTAGTGGCGCTGGATTATTCCCCGCGAATGTTGGCAGCTTGTCAGGATAAAATTGAAGCAGCAGGGTATGGGGAACGAGTGCGCTGGATCGAGGCGGATTTTGGCAATTTGGCAACCTTAAATGTGCGAATTGCACCGCATCAGGGGTTTGATGTCTGTGCCTCTTCGTTAGCGATTCATCATCTGAGTGATCCGGTCAAATTAAAACTGTTTAAATGGGTCCGTCAAAATCTATCCCCAGGAGGATGTTTTTGGAATGCTGACCCCGTATTATCAGAAACTCCAGCATTAGAAGCGGTTTATCAGGCAGTCAAAGAGGAGGGAGTCACGGCACAGGGAATCACCCTGGAAAAAGTGCGGGCTAAATGTGGTCAAACCATTCCCCAGGGATACTCCGGTCCCGATCGCTTGGCAACGGTGTTAGAACAAATAGAGCTTTTGAAATCTGCGGATTTTGCCACAGTAGCTATCCCTTGGAAACATTATGGACTGGCGGTTTTTGGGGGAATTTGTCAGACCTCTTAGGGCGACAGATGCGGGGCCAGGAGCGAGATAGAGAGGCCGGTTGTCGAGCAAAAGCAGAAACCGGGCGCTAATCGCCCCGTTGATCCCCAGGAAATTCTCAGTCGGAGTCAGTTCTAGACCGGAGAAAAACCGCTATAATTGCCAAAATAGGTGGCGATGGGGACTCACCCCGGTCACTCCTGTAGTCAAAGATTTCTCTCGATTGGACGAGGCGTTCCCCTATTTAGAGAGTAATTTGGCACAAGCAATCATGGGGTCTTAATTCAAAAGACTCGTGTCCCCCTAGCGAGGAAATCAATGTTGGAACAATCACGCTCCCCGATCCGGCGCTATAGTTTTGCTGTGGCAACGGTAGCTTTGTCTTTGGTTCTGAAGTTATGGATATCTTCAGAAATCATGACAAACAACCCGTTTTTGTTGTTTAGCGCGACGGTAGCAGTGAGTGCTTGGTATGGAGGATTTCAGGCTGGATTGTTGGCTACATTCTTAGCCGCAATTTGCGGTGAATATTTCTTTTTGTTGCCGGTTTATTCCTTCGGAGTACATAGCCCTGGGCAAACTTTAGCCTTGGGGGTATTTTTGATAGAAGGATTCGCAATCAGTTGGCTGATTGCGGCACTTTACACATCCCGCCAAAAAGCCGAACTGTATGCTCAGGGGTTAGAAAATACCATTGGCACAACCCTGGATATCAGCGATCGCAAACAAGCCGAAACCGAATTACAAAAACGAGAAGAACTCTTCCGGACCTCGGTAGAAAACTTGCTGGATTGTTTTGGAATCTATATGTCCGTGCGGGATGAAGCGGGAAAAATTATAGACTTCCGCATTGAATATGTCAATGCCGCCACCTGTGCTAACACTGGATTCACTCGGGAAGAACAGACTGGAAAAAGACTCTGCGATTTATTTCCCGGACACCGAACCACCGGACTCTTCGAGGAATATTGCCAAGTTGTGGAAACCCGACAACCCTTGGTCAAAGATTCCTTTGTGGACGAAACACTCACTACCGCAACGGGAGTCACCAAAGCCTTTGATATCCGAGGGGTGGCATTTGGAGATGGATTTCTGGCAACTTGGCGGGATATCACCGAACGCAAACAAGTGGAGGATGAACTCTACCGACGGGAACGAGAATTTACAGCCTTAGCGGAAAATTCCCCGGATATTATTACCCGATTTGACCGCAAAATGCGTCCTTTGTATGTCAATCAAGCTATATATAGAGTCACCGGGCGATCGCCCGAAGAATTCCTGAATACAACTAACCCGGAACTCACCTTTCCTGGAACCCAGTTAGCAGAGTACCAAGGGGCAATTGCCCAAGTTTTTGCCACGGGAGAGGAAGGGGAAATCGAATGTGACTTAACGGATGTCAACGGATTGACTCGATATTATCAGTCTCGCTTAGTTCCGGAATTTGACCGCGATGGGGCCGTGGAATCGGTCCTGTCTCTGAGTCGCGATATCACCGAATATAAAATCGCTCGGGCCACATCCGATCGCAACCAGGAACGGTTACGCTTGGCGTTGGAATCTGCCAAATTAGGCTTGTGGGATTACGATTTAGACACCCAAGAAATTTCGGTGTCCCGGCGATGTTTTGAAATATTTGGACTGAACCTCCCCTCGACGGTCATTAAATATGCTCAATTCATTGAATGCGTGCATCCCGAGGACCGGGACCGGGTGAATCGAGCTGTACAACGTGCGATTAACGAGCAGGCGGATTATGATATCGAATATCGGATTATCCGAACGGACGAATCGGTGCGAGGGATTTCCGCCAAAGGTCGAGGGTTTTATGATGAGAGGGGGACTGCCGTTCGCATGGGGGGAGTGCTCCTGGATATTACGGAACGGAAAAAGGCCGAGGAAGAACGCGATCGCCTGCTCAAACAACTGGAATTTGAACAACAACTGTTAAAAGCCGTCCTGCAACAAATGCCTGCCGGTGCGATCGTCGCTGAAGCGCCTTCGGGGAAAGTTCTCCTGAGTAACAAGCAAGCGCAAGCGATTTGGAATGAGACGATCGCCGAAGAACACAACCTAGAAGAGTATCGCTTGTTCCAAGGCGTGCATCCCGATGGAAGACCCTATCAACCGCAAGAATTTCCCCTATCTCGGGCGATCGCCTTCGGTGAGACGGTGATGGATGAAGAAATCGAAATTCCCCTCACCAATGGTTCCTCTCAGATTTTGTGCCTGAGTGCCAAACCCGTGAAAAATTTAGCGGGACGAACTGTCGCCGGGGTGGTAATGTTCTACGACATTAGCGATCGCAAATTAGCCGAACGCCAGCGTGAGGAGTTGCTCCTGCGCGAACAGGAAGCCCGCAAGCAAGCAGAAGCCGCCAGTCGCATGAAAGACGAATTTTTGGCAATTGTCTCTCACGAGTTGCGATCGCCCTTGAATGCGATTTTAGGCTGGTCTCGGCTGCTGCGTCGCCGCAAGCTCAACCCGGAAAAAATGGCTCAGGCCCTGGAATCCATCGAACGTAACGCCGAAATGCAAACCCAGTTAATTGAAGACCTCCTGGACATTTCGCGCATCATTCGCGGCAAAATTCGCCTCTACCTGCGTCCGTTGCAATTAATCCCGGCAATTGAAGCAGCAATCAATACCGTGCGTCCGACGGCAGAGATTAAAAAAATCAAGTTGGTAACGACCCTTGATTCAGAGGTGGGATTGGTTTCCGCAGATGGCGATCGCCTCCAACAAGTCGTTTGGAATCTGCTCTCCAATGCGGTAAAATTCACTCCAGAAGACGGACGAGTGGAGATTTGTTTAGAACGGGTGGAAAACTGGATACAAATCCGGGTGATTGATAGCGGAATCGGCATTGAACCGGAATTTTTGCCTTATATGTTTGAACGCTTCCAGCAGGCGGATAGCAAAACCACGCGATCGCATGGGGGATTAGGACTGGGGTTGGCGATCGTCCGCAACCTCGTGGAACTGCATGGCGGCCATATTTTTGCCGACAGTCCCGGACTGGACAAAGGTTCTACCTTTGTCGTGCAACTCCCCTGCTTACAAGATACCAGCGATAGGATAGAGGAGCAATGTTCGGGGTCGTCATCGGTGGAGTGCGATCAATCCTTCTTAGAACTGGCGGGGTTAAAAATCTTAGTGGTGGATGATGAATTTGATACTCGGGAGTTTTTAATTACTGCCTTGGAACAATATGGGGCCCAAGTGTTTGCTGCTGCCTCCACTGCCGAGGCGATCGCCCTCATCCAAGAAATGCAACCGGAAATTCTCCTCAGTGACATCGGAATGCCTGGAGAAGATGGCTATACCTTAATTCGTCAAATTCGCAGATTCCCCCCAGAACAAGGGGGACAAATTCCTGCTGCCGCCCTCACTGCCTATACTCGCACCGAGGACCGCATTCTCGCCCTTAGTGCCGGATTTCAGCTACATATTCCTAAACCCATCGACCCCCGATATTTGATAGAAGTTGTGGGACAACTGCGGAATAAATAATCATACCCTTAACATTTCTGGAGAATTAATTCCCTTCATTCCCCAGCTTTTCACCCTCAACAAACCCCGGATTTTTCCCAGTCAATAAATAAGTGGTCATTTCTCCTTTTCCCTTAATAAACACCTTCCCCCGTTCCTGAAATAAATACTCTTCTTTCAAAAACTGATAGGTTTCCCGAGTCACTTGAATCGCCCCGGGAATCCCGTGAGATTCCATCCGAGAAGCCAGATTCACCGTATCTCCCCATAAATCATAAATAAATTTTTTAATCCCAATCACTCCCGCAATCACCGGACCCGTGGCGATGCCGATGCGGATGCGAAAATTCTGCCCTGATTTATTGTTAAAGGTGGCGATCGCCCGTTGCATATCCAACGCCATATCGGCAATAGCTTGAGCATGATCATCCCGAGGTTCCGGTAACCCCGAAACCACCATATAAGCATCCCCAATTGTTTTAATTTTTTCTAATTGATGCAATTCCGCCAATGCATCAAACTCCGAGAAAATCTGATTGAGCAATTCCACCAATTCCCAGGGGGAAATATGAGAAGAAAGTTCCGTAAACCCGACAATATCCGCAAATAAAACAGAAACATTCGTATAACTATCCGCCAAATTTTTGGGATTTTGCTTCAAGCGAGTGGCAATGGAATGGGGTAAAACATTCAAAAGTAAACTTTCCGAAAGTTTTTGTTCTTCCTCCAGTTGAGCATAAGCCTCTTCTAAATCCCATCGGGCTTTAAATTCAGCTTTTTGTAATTTTTCGTATAAATAAACCGATAAATTGCCAATAAAACAGACCCAGAAGAAATACAAAGCCATGACGGAAGGCTTCATCCAAGTGATTGAGTTACTGAAGGTTACTCCCAAGGCAGAATTGACCCCAAGGTAGTACAAAAACACCCCCAATTGAGCCACTAGATGAAGATACCAACGCACCGGAGTAAACGTCGCCTGACCGAAAAACATAATCGTCCAAACTAAAAGTTCCGGTTGAGCAACTCCCGACAAAGTACGCTGAATTTGCGGAAGAATCGTCACCACCCAATAAAAGGTGAGAAAGACTAAACTTGGATATCGGCGACCTAATTTGCTATGCTGAAGTAACAAACATAACAGTAAACTGATTTCAATGCTGACCTGCGATCGCAACCAGTCGGGCCTAAATTCCTCGGGACGGAACAATAAATTGCTCACTTGTAGCAGACTGGAACTCAAAAACGCAATCAATCCAATCCACAACCCCACATCCAGACGCTTGCGCATGAAACGGTCCCGCCATGCCTCATATTCAGCATCGCGGGAGGCATGGGGAGAAAGGGGGGACTTGAGCACCTTGGTAAGCAGGGACGCTACCGGGTTGTTTTCCATAAAGTCATGCTGCATGGGGGTTTGCCATCCGGTTGAGGGACTTGAATGCCGATCGGTTCTCCTGAGTGTGCCACATTTTACGCCCAGTGATTAATCTCTGAGTGTAGCATTTTTGGAAACTGGTCCTTTCTGTGGTAAGAACCCGCACCCTAAAGGGTGGGGCTATACGGACAAAGCCCGCCTGCGCGGGCTGGTTTATAAACACTACTTTTTTTGATAAAAACCCGCACCCTAAAGGGTGGGGCTATACGGACGAAGCCCGCCTGCGCGGGCTGGTTTATAAATACTACTTTTTTTGATAAGAACCCGCAGGCTGAAGCCTGGGGCTATACGGACGAAGCCCGCCTGCGCGGGCTGGTTTATAAATACTACTTTTTTTGTCTGAATTTTGGATGATAAAGTGACTTTTAAAACCGGCTTCATTATTAGAAATCCGGTTTCTAACTCCTAGATACCTGGAGAGGCGATCGCATCCGGACTCCATTAGAAAAACCGGACAAGAAACCCAGTTGCTGATACCCAATCCGGTTGCAAAAACTCGATTTTCTCCATTAGCCCGCGCAGGCGGGCTTCGTCCGTATAGCCCCAGGCTTTAGCCTGCGGGCTTTTACCTATTTAGGAAAGGGAGTGGGATTGCCAATACAAACAAATGCCGCCCAATATTTGACCCCAGCAAAGGGTTGAAAATTATCCGATTCTGTGCTTAAAATTTTTAACCAGATAGCACTCTTTTCACTATGCTGTGCCACGGCATTAATTGCCTCCTCGGTTAACCATTCAGCCCGAATTTTCCCAATGGTAATCTGCTGTAAATAGCGTTGTGCCTCCTCCAATGACCGAGTGCGACCCAAATCTGTCTCAAACAAATTGTGATAAAATCGTTCCATTAAAATCGCCGTGGGTACATCGGGAACACTCCACAGACTCATCACCACGGTTTCCGCCCCGGCCAAAATGAACGATCGCCGTAAACCCAGCACCCCCTCACCAATAGTCGAATCTCCCAAGGCTGTATTACAAGCCGATAGCACCACCAACCGCGTTCCGGTTAAATCCACCTGGATTGCACCTTGTGCCGTCAACACCCCCTCCTCCGCCTGTTCCGGCAAAATGCCCGCTTGCCGCGCCGTATTCGCCCCAGCCAAGGCTAAACCGGCTCGCGTCATCGGGTCCTGGAACTCTACCCGGTATCGACTCCGAACGGATAACGGCATCCCCGGGGTTGTCTCACCTCCCAGAATTTGTGGCAACATTCCCCAGTCCGGGGGAGTTTGGTCAATGGGGAGAAAATAACCATGAGTGGCGATATGGACAATTTTGGGCGATCGGCACCGAGACAGCAAGGATTTCACCGCCTGGGCTTCTGTATAGACCGGAACCCCCAATAATTCAGCAATCAACTCCCCTTCAATTTGCGTCCCCGGCAGCGGTTTGAAGACATCATCGGGACCCTCTCCCAACTCCCGCAATACCGATCGCACTTCCTCAGAAACGGGGGAGGCGGGTTGAGTCGGTTGAATCGGGATGGATTGACTCCTCAAGGAGTCACTACGAACGTTTGTAGTAACCCCTTCAGGGGTTATCTGTTGAGTCACCTGGCGATCGTACTCTCGCGCTTGTTCCTCAAACTGGTGCAAGCGATCGCCATAGGAAGCGTTGTGGACCACCACCGCCAGCCAAAGCATACCGAAAACCAGCAGCAAAATTGCCATCGGAAAGACAGCTAACAAGATGAAATAGGAGATAAAGGCGATCGCCCCAGCTACGGCTAACATCATCTTCTGGGCGATCGGTTGCGGCTGCTTGGGCGGTTTTAATTTCTCCAGTTTGGGCGGTGGGGGAGTCATCTCCTGGGCGATCGGTTGCGGCAGTTTGGGCAGTTTTAATCCCTCCACCCGCAAATTATAATCGGGATTGGCAATCACTAACGAGTCCGTATAGTCCACGGGAATCGGGAACTGGAACCGCAACAAATCTCGCCCCACACTCAGATAGCGCAACCCATACTCATCCATCAAATAGGCAGTTCCCTCCTGGGACAAAATCCCCAAAGGCAGGGTGGTCAATTCCCCATCCGGGGCAATATATACCGTCTGCTGGGGTTGCAGATAGGGTTTCAGGGGGAGAATCAGCGTTTGATACAATTCCTGCCCTTCCAAGGTGGTGTAGAGCATTGGGGAAACCGGGTCAGGTGCTTTCTCCACAGGGGTTTTGTCCGTCGGTAAGGCGAGGTCGCGATCAGGGTGAGACTGTTCTTTGTCAGAAACCGAGAGGCGGAATGTCTGACAGAGGCGATCAATCTCCTCCGCCTCCCCTAAATCAATCATTTTCACCCCTGCCGCCTCTCCTGCGGGCAACACAAACGCCAGATATCGCGCTGGAAACCATTGTTTATCCCCATGCGCTTTCACTGCCTTGAAATTAAAGACATCAAATCGCACAAACTCCACCAGAGTTGACCCCTTGGGGAGAGCTTGGGCGATCGCCTCCCGACTGGCATTATTCAAGTGCATTTGCAGGTTCATCTCCGGCATT
>JAABSJ010000049.1 GCA_011390515.1 Oscillatoria sp. | reverse complement strand
CGTAGTAACGACTTCAGTCGTTCTCTTCAATAGTTCGTAGTAACGACTTCAGTCGTTCTCTTCAATAGTTCGTAGTAACGACTTCAGTCGTTCTCTTCAATAGTTCGTAGTAACGACTTCAGTCGTTCTCTTCAATAGTTCGTAGTAACGACTTCAGTCGTTCTCTTCAATAGTTCGTAGTAACGACTTCAGTCGTTCTCTTCAATAGTTCGTAGTAACGACTTCAGTCGTTCTCTTCAGTTCGTAGTAATTACAGGGATTGCTGTTTTACCCCATAGAGTTGGGAGAACGACTGAAGTCGTTACTACGAACGGGGGATTTAGTCCAGTTTTCTATTCAGTCAGGTAAACTCTGATTCACCTTGTTCCAGAATCCCATGCTGAGTGATTATCCGTTAAGGATATCCATGAGGATGTGATGACAGTGATTGATGTTTTCCCCCATTATGGTTTGGGATAACGACTGAAGTCGTTACTACGAACGGGAGATTTTGTTTGGGGTTTAATTTTGATTGGGGACGATGAAGCGTAAAATAGAGAGGATAAAGATAATTAAAAATAGGACTAAACCAATACTACAGGCATAGCCAATTTCTAATTCTGCAAAGGCTTTTTCATATAAATAATAGACGATAGTTTTAGAACTATTTCTCGGTCCGCCTTGGGTCATGATGAAGACTTCTTCAAAGACTTTGGTGGCGGAAATGGAGGAAATGACGGCGACTAAGAGGAGATAAGGGGTCATTAACGGGACGGTGATATCCCAGTGTTTTCTGATGCCATCGGACCCGTCTAATGCGGCAGCTTCATATAATTCTGGGGAGATAGATTGCAGTCCTGCGAGGTAAATCATCATGTAATATCCCAATCCTTTCCAAATGGTGACTGCCATGACGCTGAAGAGGGCAAGTTCGGGACTGGTTAGCCAGGGAATGCCGGAACCAGGTTGGACTAATCCGAGGGTTTGGAGGATTTGATTCAATAATCCGTTCTCTGCATAGAGCCATTTCCAGGCGATTCCGGCGACGACGATGGAAATAACAACTGGGGTGTAATAGGCGGTTCTAAACCAGTTCATTCCGGGGAGTTTGCCGTTGACTAAAATGGCCAGTCCTAGGGGTGCAATGACGAGGATGGGAACGACGCAAGCGAGGTAAAGGAGGGTGTTACGGAGGGTTTGCCAAAAGATGGGGTCGGTCCAGAGGCGTTGCAGGTTGGCAAGTCCGACCCAGTTGGGGGCTTGGGTAATATCATATCCATAGCGGGTGAAACTGAGATAAAAGGCTTGCAAGGCAGGCCAAAATACGGTTAATCCTAGGATGAAAAGGGCGGGAAATAGAAAGAAATAAGGGGTAAAGGAAAAGTTGGGTTTGAGGATTGGCGATAGGGATTTATTCAGCATTTAAGGTGAAATGAGATGAGAGGTTTGAGGGAGGGAGTTTGTTTCTGGAAAAGAGGCAGAGCCTATTTTTGGCATTCCCGAGTTTGATATTATTAATTCTTAAGGAGTGCCAACGCACTCCTTAAGTCTGTACCTCATAACAGTGGGAACTGCTATAGTTCAGCTAAAATAACATCGTAGGATGGGGTTTGGAGGGGAATTTTGATGATAAAGGTGCTGCCTTTGTCGATTTCACTTTCTATTTCAATATGACCTCCATGTAATTCTACACATTTTTTGACGATCGCCAATCCTAACCCTGTCCCTCTAATTGTACCAACATTTGTAGCTCTCTGAAAAGACTCAAAAAGTTGTTGTAAGTCTTGTTTAGGAATACCAATTCCTGGGTCTTTAATCCGAAAAACCACGAGGCTGGCGGGGGACTCCAAATTGGTGGTGACGGGTCCCGATTCAGTGCTGAGTTCTAGGGTAATTTCGCCGCCTTGGGGGGAGTATTTGATGGCATTGGAGAATAAATTATTGAGGATTTGTCGCAGGAGTTGGGAGTCCATGAGGGCGGAAATTTTTTCGGTGTGGGCGATTAACCGAATGTGATGCCGATCGCCCGTACTCACTTTCATCTGTTCCACCGCCCTTGTGCAAAAATCCACTAACTCCATCGGATGCGGTTGAAACTCCAGATGGCCGCTTTCAGCTTGTCCAACTAGAGTAACATCTTCTATCATTCCCGTCATATATTCAATTGCCGTTTTAATCCTTTGATAATGGGTCTCTTTCCGTTCTTCCGGCCAGGTATCACTATAAACTTGCAGCAATTCAGCCGATGATAAAATAATACTCATGGGGGTCCTAAACTCATGAGAAATCGTAGTAATCAATCGACTTTTAAACTCACTTAACTCTGTTTCTTTTTCTAATAGCCGCCGGATTTCCGCTTCAGCTAAGGCCCGTTCTTTAACTTCTGTTTCTAAACGGATTCTCTCTTTCTGTAAGACTTCTGTCGCTTTTTTAGAAGTAATATCTCGAAACACATAGACTGCTCCAATGATTTTATCATTTTCTCCGCCAATGGGAGCCACGGTATCATCAATGGGAATTTTGCTGCCATTCTTAGCAATTAAAACTCGTTCATTAGGAGTTTCCACCAAGTTTTCAGTCGAGATTTCCGAAGTTCCCAACCGTTGGGCGATCACCGCTGACATTTCATGGGTAATCCGAAACACTTGGCCAATATCCTTCCCCAAAGCTTCCGCTTGTTTCCATCCCGTTAACGTTTCAGCCACGGGATTAATAAACCGAATCCGTCCGATTTCATCCGTAGCAATCACCGCATCCCCAATTGATCGCAACGTTGTAGCAAACCACTCGTTACTTTGTTTAAGTTCCTGTTCGATTTGATGACGATAAATTGCCATATCAATCGTAGACTTTAAACTCCGGGCTTCCAGGGGCTTAATTAAATACCCAAAAGGGGTGGTGAGCTTGGCCCTTTGTAGGGTATCCTCATCACTATAAGCCGTCAGATACACCACAGGAATATTAAAGCGATCGCGGATTTGTTCAGCCGCCGTCACCCCATCAATGCTGCCCTCCAAATGAATATCCATCAACACCAAATCCGGCTGCATTTCAGCCGCTGCTTCAATCGCCTCCTCCCCGGAAGCAACCGCCACTGGCACCTGATAGCCCAAATCTTCTAAAATCGTTTGGATATCTAAGGCAACAATCCCTTCATCTTCTACCACCAAAATTTTCTCGTTACTCATGTCTCCCCTCTCCCAACTGATGATGTTTGGCCGAAAAGACAATCTGAAAGGCAGTCCCGCTACTCCCGTCCAACTCAATAGTGCCTTTAAGTTGTTTCACTAAAGTATTAATCAACTGCATCCCCAAAGAGCGGGTTTTCCGAAAGTCTACCTCACTGGGAAAGCCAACCCCATTGTCTCCAACCCTCATCATAAACTCTCGTTTACTGTGGTCGTCCCCCTCTTGGAAGGTGCGATGGAGAGTAATCTCGATCGCCCCAGTCCCATTCGGGGGAAATCCATGTTTGAGTGCATTACACACCAGTTCATTCACAATCAAACCGCAAGGAATTGCCGTATCTACACTCAGAAAGATATCTTCAATTTGAAGATTCAGGCTAATCCGCTGGGTACTCGCACCATAAGACCGAAACAAATGGATGCATAAAGTTTGAATATATTGAGAAAAATCCACCTGAGCGAGGTCCCGAGATTGATACAGTTTTTCATGGATAAAAGCAATGGATTGAATGCGGTTTTGGCTATCTTGAAATAGAGTCCGGGTTTCTGCATCCTGAATGCTTCGGGATTGGAGGTTAAGCAGACTCGAAATGACTTGCAAGTTATTTTTCACCCGATGGTGAATTTCCTTGAGGAGGACCTCTTTCTCTTGCAAAGACGCTTTAAGTTGTCCTAGGGCTTTTTTCTGCTCCGTAATATCATACATCGAACCGACAATCTCCAAAGGATTGCCCTGGGCATCGCAAACCAGACGCCGTTCATCGCGCACCCAACGGTAGGTCGAGTTTTGGTGTCTGACGCGATATTCATAAATCTCCTGAGTACGTTCTTGCAGAGGAAAGATGTGGGCAAAAAGCCGTTGAGCATCCTCCGGATGGATACAGTCAAACCACAAGTTGGGATGCTCTAATAATTGCTGCGCCTCATAACCGAACTGGCGTAGGATATTTTGACTGATGAAGGTCAAGGCATAGTCTCCGGTGGGCTGACAACTATAAATAATCGTGGGATTCGTGCATAGCAAATATTCTAACCGTTCTTGAATCTGGCGCAGAGCTTGTTCCGCTTGTTTGCGTTGGGTGATATCGAGGACAATAAACCCCACCCCTCGCGCCCGACCATTTTTTAGGGGAACGGGAAAGTAGCAAGTTAGCCAATGATGGAGAACTCCTGGTTGAGAGGGCTTTTCACTGGAGAGTTCCAAGTTGAGGATTGGGGTCCCGGACCGCAATAATTCTTCCACTAAAGGTTGAACTTGCTCAGTGATATCGGGAATAATTTCATTCACGGTTTTCCCAATATGTTCCTGGGGGGATAAACCATGAACTTCGGCGAGAGCTTCGTTGACTTGAATAAACTGCATTTGCTCATTGACAATTCCCAGTCCAACAGAAACGCTGGAACTGGCTTTAAAAAAAGAATTGAGCAATTGTTCGCGCTCAAAAATTTCTGTTTCTAGGCGCTTGCGATCGCTGATGTCCCGACCCTCAGCAATCAACTGAATCACCCGATCGCCATCATCTCGCACCGGCTTAATTGAGACATCAATGGTCACCCGTTGGTTTTGGGGTCCAAAAATTTCCACCTCATCGCGCCATAACTCTCCCGCCGCTGCCTGGGCGATCGCCAAGCGAAAGCGATTGGCCCCGGGTTCCGAGGCCCCCTCGTCCGCCCCCCCAGACTGCCCCACTGAGTCCCCCCGGTGCTCCGGATCCGTAGGCTGCCAACAGGGACAGTCCCAAAATTCTCGCCCGATCGGATTCATCCCCGCCAACCCCCAGACTTCCAATGCCCTCTGGTTGATCTCCAGAATCACCCCCTCGGGACTCAACAAGGCCATAAATTGGAACGTTTGGTTAAAAATCGCATGAAACCGGCTTTCCGACCGGGCGATCGCCTCTTCCGCCTGTTTGCGTTCCGTAATATCCCGCGCCACCCCATCCATGCGAAACCCTTGGCGAGTGGCATCATAAAGGACATGAGCGCGGTCCTCCAACCACCGCACCTCCCCATCGGGTCTGATAATCCGATATTCTACATCTTGTGACCCCTGCACCAGTAACGCCTCGAAAAACTGCCTGACGCGATCGCTATCCTCCGGATGGACCACCCCCCGCCACAACTCCGGATTTTCAAAAAACTCCTGGCGGGACCGTCCATAAATTCTCTCAAAAGCCGGATTCAAATACAACAATTCCCTAGTCTGGGCTGAAGCGGACCAGACCACATCATTCAGGGACCCCAAAATGCTCTCCAAACGCTCCTCACTCTGTCGCAGGGCCGACTCCACCTCCTGACGACGGGCAATCTCCCCTTGCAATTGTCCAATTAACTCTCGCAGTTCCGCCGTTTGCACTTGCACCCGCTGTTCCAACTCTTGATTAATCTGCTGTAGCGCCGCTTCCGCTTCCTTTCGCGCGGTGATATCCCGATCAATTCCCCGATACCCCACTAATTTCCCCATCTCATCAAAAATTGGTACACCACTGCTTTCTAACACCACCACTCGGCCCTGTTTGTGCCAATTCACCCGTTCCTTGCAGCTAAACGGTTGCGGTTGAGTCCCCAGTTGTTCAACCCAGTGCCGTTCTTCCTCGGCCCATTCCGGCAGAATCCAGGCATCCAGGCGTTTCCCGATCGCCTCGGAAGGTTCATACCCTAAAATCTCTGCAATTCTGGGACTACTATAGGTGTATATCCCCCCTGCATCAATCTCCCAGACCCAATCTGTCGTCGTTTCCACCAACTGCCGATACCGATCTTCACTCTCCCGTCTGGCCGCTTCTACCGCTTTGCGACGGGTAATATCGGTGGTAATCCCGGCAATCCGGTAGAGCTCTCCTTGCTCGTTATAAACCGGAAATCCTCGCGAATGCACCCAACGCCGGGTGCCATCGGGCTGCACAATCCGATTTTCCAGTTCCCCTAACGCCAGCACCTGCTGGGGCCAATTCTCCCAAGTCGGTTGCCCCTCTTCCCAATACAAACTCTCTTGCAAGATCCTCAAATAATTCCGCGATTCCCCAGTTTCCTTTCTCTCTAACTGCTCTCGGGAAATCCCCCATACCCTCTCAAAGGCTGGACTCATATAAATCAACTGTTTCAAGTCACTCGAAACCAGCCAAAACACTTGCTCAATGCTTTCTGCAAGCTGACGGAATCGTTCCTCACTAAATTGCAGTAATTTTTGGGCCAGTTGCCGATGAAAAATCTCCGCTTGCTGCTGTTCCAATGCCTGTTGTAAGGCGACGGTAGAAAAGGCGATCGCCTCTTGAAATCCCGCGTTCGGTCTCTCTTGCTCCAGATATCTCCCCGGTTGGCTCATTTCAACTTCCGAATCCCCCAGTGATCCCGAAGTTTGGGTCGAGACTCCGTTGGTTCCCGGTGTCTTGTTCCCTTGCACCCCCTGATTTCCATCGGTTTGGGGACTCCCACTCCACCCCTGTAGAATCTCAGTGGGAGTCACGATTCCCACCAATTCCCGGGTTGCCGTAACAATCACCCAATGTCGGACCCAAGCATCCTGCATTTGATGATGAATCTGTTTCAGGGAATCCTGGGGGTTTCCCCATAACAAGGGTTGACTCATCACCTGGGATGCTGGAGTATTCTCTAGGTCTAATCCCAAGGCATAATATTGGACAATATCCCGTGGGGTGATGATGCCAATGGGACATGAGGGATTCAATCCTTCCTCTCGGGTCAATTGATGAGCGGATGTCTCTTCCCCCCTTTGACAGATCACCACACAACGACTATCGGAGGTTGCCATCTGTTCAATCACCTCTAAAATCGAGGCGGTTGGGGAAGCGGTGGCGATCGCCAGACTCATTCCTTCAAAGGCGAGTCGGTGTTCCTTAAACTCCCTGGGTTGTAACCCTCGCTGAAGACTGTCATAGGTGACAACACCGAGTAGTTTTCCTTGACTATCCTGGATGGACAAATACCGAATTTGATGTGTTTCCATATAGGAAAAGAGGGAAAACGGATCGACCGAATCAGTCACTTGGAGCGAGAGGATAGATTGGGTCAGCACTTCGGAAATGGGCCGGGATTCTTCCCAGAGTCCAGCCTCTGCCAAGGTGACTAAATCCCCCTCCGTAAAGAGACCATAGCCTGTTTCTCGCTGATGGGGGAGGGAATGGTCTACCACTAAAACATAGCTCGATCGCGCTCGGTTCATCAGGGCGATCGCCCTTTTTAAGGGGAGATTGGGTGCAACTTTTAACGGATGGCATTCGATCCTTTGATTCAATCGGAAGTTTTGGCGATCGCTCATCTTCAGGAAATTTTGCAAACAGGTTTGTTCTAGCGCACCAACGGGTTGTCAAGTCTTCTGCTTCAGGACAGGTTGCCTCGGGCATGGATCTCCTATTAAATCAGTCAGACTCTGACCCGGTTTTTTACCCAGAGAAAGGTGCTCAGGAGCAGAAATTTTCTCAACAAACCCGGTAACCGTCCGGTGGATCTAAAACTGTACCAGCATCCTAAAGCCGAAACGGAGATCCCATACTCTCTTGCTGGAGTAGGAAGCAAGATACTCTTGTAAGGCAAGATACTCCCATTCCCTTGAGAAGGGGAGCTAAATCCAATCTGGAGACGAGGCAGTTCGTGAACTGCCTCGCCTCCGGATCGAGTATTTTAGATTCAGAAGTGTAACAACCTCTTGTTCATCCTTCTTCACTTGAGAAACTTAGGTCAATCGGCAGAACCACATAAACTGTCGTTGCTTGATTCGGGATGCTCTCAATGGTTAATTTTCCCCCATATAATTCGGCGAGTCGTTTGGCGATCGCAATTCCCAATCCCGATCCTTGTTGTTCATAAAGTTTGCGATCAAACTGAATATAGGCCCCGTGATTGGCAATTTGCTCCCGCGTCATGCCTCGACCTAGGTCGGTTACGGATAGGGTATAGGATGCAGTCCCACTGACCTCTCCCTTAACTGCGATCGGCGTCTCCGGTTCAGAATACTTGCAGGCATTATCCACCAGTTCTTCAACAATTTTATAAAGGTGGGTTTCGGAAATTTTGACGAAGGCGTTTTCGATATCAATCTGAAGATCAGCTTCTCGACAGGTCTGTTTGGCTTTTTCTCTAACACTCTGTGAAATAATACTGAGGGTCCCACTGATCGCCTGGTCGCGTAGATAATTCATACGCTGAGGTTGGTGAATGGCAATTTCTAGTTCAGCATAGAGTAAATAATTCTGAACCAGCCGATACAATCGCTTGGCGGAAATTTGGATTCCTTCTAACATTTCCTGGATCTCGGCTTTATCGAAGCTATCTATATCCTGCAATAACAGTTCTGAATAGCCGAGAATGCCATTCATTGGCGTCCGCAATTCGTGAGGCAGGGCCAGGGCAATACTGTTGGTTAAGGCTTGGAGTTTTTGTTCGGTATTTTTTTGACTGAGGTTCTGTTTTTCCAGACGGGTGGAAATGGCGGCCAAAATTTCCTGTCGGTTGAAGGGTTTGGTTAAATAATCGTCGGCACCGAGTTCCATCCCTCTTCGGGTATCCCCTTTTGCCGCTTTGGCGGTGAGAAAGATAAAGGGAATCATCGCCGTTGCTGGATCCTGGCGCAATTCGCTTAGGACGCCATATCCATCCATTTCCGGCATCATGACATCGCATAAAATCAAATCAGGCAATATTTCTTTGGCCAATTCAATTCCTTGCCGACCATTTTCAGCGGCGATCGCCTCAAAATCTTCGGCGTCCAATAAATCTATGAGATTTTCGCGAACCCCTGTTTCGTCTTCAATCACTAAAATTTTTTTCATTGGCTTTACCAACAGTAGGGTTAATGGCATCTTCAGTCCGCAGACTTGACAATTTTCCTAGGAACTCGTTACGGTGGAGGGAAGAACACCGGGTTGCTTAAAAAGAGGCTGCGGCCTCGGCAACAAATCTGATGCAGAAACTTAGTCTTTTCTCCTTTTTATCAAATCCTTTACCGAAATCTTAGGATGTCGCTTCAGTATTATATCTAGGAGGGTCCCATTTCGCGAAATGGGACCCTCCGAATCGGATGAGAAAGGGGAAAGGGAGCATCTCAATTTTGCCTAAAAGGGGAATTTACAAGTCTTGCTCCCCCTTCCAGCAATAAAAAAATTTCCTTATTCTCCCTCCCCTCTTAGGGGAGGGCCACCGGAGAGGTGGGAAGGGGGCACCGGGGGTTAGGTCTATGAGCCTTCTTGAGATGCTCCCAGGGGAAATAGTCCCCACTGTGGGCCGATCGCCCGCTTGGTCTAGCCTCTTTACTCCGTGAGATGGCGGACACTTTGAGGTTGCCGATCCAATCGCTTGCCTTCTTGGAGCATTCGTTTAAATTCCTCCGCTTTCACCGGGCGACTAAATAAATAACCCTGAATATTATCGCAGTTGTTTTCATACAAAACAGCCAATTCTTCTCGGGTTTCCACTCCTTCGGCAATAACTTTTAAATTTAAAGAGTGAGCCATTTGAATAATTGCATGGGTTAGAGCCGCATTCGTGGCATTGGTATTGATATCCTGAACAAAACATCGGTCTATTTTCAATAAATCAAAGGGAAATTGTTGCAAATAGCTTAAGGAAGAATAGCCGGTGCCAAAGTCATCCAAAGAAATTTGCACTCCCATCGATTTTAATTCATTCAATTTAGAAATAGTGAGCTCAACATTTTGGACTAAGATACTTTCGGTTAGTTCTAATTCTAAATAACTTGGATCCAGTCCACTTTCATCTAAAATCCGAACTAACCGCTCGCTGAGATCGACTTGATTAAACTGCCGAAAGGACAGGTTAACCGCCACTCGCACCGGGGGCAAGCCTTCCGCTTGCCAGGATTTAGTTTGGTTGCAGGCGGTTTGGAGTACCCATTCCCCGATGGAAGCAATTAAGCCGGTTTGCTCTGCCAAGGGGATAAATTTAACCGGAGGAATCATTCCTTGTTGAGGATGATGCCACCGGACTAAGGCTTCCGCTCCCACTATTTTACCTTGTTCGAGTCCGACAATGGGCTGATAATACAGTTGCAATTCTTGTCTTTCTACGGCATAGCGCAGGCTCGTTTCCAGGGTGAGGTCATCGAGGGATTCGCTTTGCAAGGTGGGGGTATAAGATTGATATTGATTGCCGCCCAGTTGTTTGGCATAAGACATTGCCACCCCAGCATTTTTCATCAATTGGTCCACATCTTCCCCGTCCTGGGGATAAAAGCTCATGCCAATGCTGGCGGTGATAAAGATTTCCCGGTTCTGTAAGCAGAAGGGTTGGGTCAGTCGGTCCAAAATCGGTTGGGCGATCGCCTCGGGCATCGGTTTGGCAGTGGAGATTGAGGAATAGTCCCGAGGGTCTGAGAGAGTCGCGCGATCGCCCTTGTCAGCACCTGATGCCAGGACGATCGCAAATTGGTCCGTATGCAGTCGCGCTAGAATATCCCCCGGACGGACACATTGGCTCAATCTCTGGGCAACTTCCATCAGGAGGCGATCGCCAAAGTCATGGCCCAGATTCTGATTAATCCGCTTAAATCGGTCTAACCCAATGGATAAAATCGAGATCCAGCCACCTTTTTGATGAGTGCGATCGCGCAAAGATTCAAACTGCTCTCGGACTAACAGTTGATTCGGCAAATTTGTTAAATGATCATAATAGATCGAGTCAGGGCGCTCAGGCTGCACCGTCGGCACTGGGGCACTCTCACGACTCTGTTCCCGAGCATAACCCTGATATAAGGCATCATGTTTGATCAGCCTCGCCTCGATCGCCCCTAACAACTCTTTGCGCCGAAACGGTTTCGTCAAATAGTCATCCGCTCCCAAATTCATCCCTTGGCGGATCTCCGTTTTATCCCCTTTAGCCGTTAAAAAAATAAACGGAATCGTTGCCGTTACCGGATTATTCCGCAGGGCCTCCAGTACCCCATAGCCATCCAGTTCCGGCATCATCACATCGCATAAAATCAAGTCGGGAAGGTGTTCCTCTGCCAATTGGACGCCGATGCCCCCATTGCACGCTCCAATCACCCTGAAATCCACCGTATCCAGAATTTCGAGAATGTTGTTACGGACTAACTCTTCGTCCTCAATCACTAAAATTTTTTTCATAACCCATTCAGTAGAGCTTTAACATCCTGTATTTTCGGAGAGTCTTGGTTTGCTATCCGGTGGTTAGAGCTGGGACAATACCGAGCATTCTGGTGATTAGATTTTCCCAGATTTTGGCGCAGAATTATCCCAAAGGGATAATTTAGTCCTGATGGCTCCCTCTGCATCGAATTTAGTAGCGTTTATTCGGTGGGTTTTCCCAATTGCCTCCCAATAGGTTGAACTTCCGTAACAGGGTAAAATTATCTGCCGTCAACAAATCTTGCAACTCCGAGACTTGATTAATCAAGTGAATTTCCCGCTCGAATTCTTCCTGTAAAATCTCCAGATACCTCTCTGTAGAGGTTCCCTGGGGAGTATTCTTCAGCATATGAATCGCTAAATTAATCTTAGAAAGCGGATTTCGTAGATCTTCGACTAATTTTTTCAACAGGCCATCTTTGGTCTGACTCAGTTCTTCTAGCTCATACATTTTAGCCTGCAATCCTTCCGCTCTCTGCCGCTCCGTTGCATACTGCTGCATCACCGCCGCTTGTTTATTTAGCCTGGTATTAATAGCTTCTAACAAATCTTTCCGTCGGAACGGTTTTGTGATATAATCATCTGCTCCTAAATTCATGCCTTGGCGCAAGTCTGCATGATCGGCTTTGGCGGTCAGAAAAATAAACGGAATCGTTGCAGTCAACGGTGACTCTCTCAATTGACTTAACACCCCATGTCCATCGAGCCCAGGCATCATCACATCGCACAGGATCAAGTCGGGGAGATATTTCTGAGCTTGGGCGATGCCTGCGAGTCCATTATCAGCACCAGTAACCTTAAATCCCCCTCCTTCAAGGATTTCCAAGATATTCGTCAAGACGGCTTGTTCATCTTCAATCACCAAAATTGTTTTCATCGGTTACGCTCCAGTTGCTTATCTGGCTTTAAATATAATTTAACTCGGGCGGTTTTATAGCCTTGGACATATCCATAAGGTACAGCGATGGCGGCCCCAAACCCCTCTCCCCGAACGGGAGAGGGGCTTTTTCAAGTACCTCATCAGTCCGGGAACCGCTATATTCGTTACAGTAAACTTAAGTCTTTCTTTGTTAATTGAATCACCCCGGGATTGGCAATTGCTTTTTGTTAACAAGTAACTGTTGAAAGTCCTCAGCTTTTAAGGGTTTACTGAAAAAATAACCTTGCATTGCATTACAGTTAGATTGACACAAAAACGTCAATTCAGCAAGAGTTTCCACCCCTTCAGCCAGAGTCTTGAGCTTGAGAGAATCGGCCATTTGAATGATAGCCTGAGTTAGGGCCGCATTTTTAGGATTTTGGTCAATTCCATCAATGAAGCAGCGGTCAATTTTTAACGTATCCAAGGGAAGTTTGTTCAAATATCCCAAAGAAGAATATCCCGTGCCAAAATCATCAATAGAAATTTGAATCCCTAAAGATCGAATCTCCTGTAAGCGTCGGATCGTCTCTTCCACATTTTGGACCACCATGCTTTCCGTGAGTTCTAATTCTAACCATTGTGGATCTAGCTCCGTTTGCTGGAGAATGGTCACTAAGCGCTCTATCAGTTCAATTTGATTCAATTGGCGAATGGAGAGGTTGACCGCCATTCTCAGCAAGGGGAATCCTAAATTAGCCCAGGCTTTTGCCTGTCGGCAGGCGGTCAGGAGGACCCATTCCCCTAAAGGGACGATCCATCCGGTTTCTTCGGCTAAGGGAATAAAATCAGCAGGAGACACGAAACCCCATTCCGGATGTTGCCAGCGAACTAGGGCCTCAGCGCCGGTAATCTGACCGCTGATCAGGTCCACCTGGGGTTGATAGTGCAGGTGGAATTCTGAGCGTTCTAGGGCATAATACAGACTGGTTTCGAGGTCTAGGCGTCTGGGCTCGGCCACCCGGGGTTTAGGGAGATAAAACTGATATTGATTTCCACCGTTGCGTTGGGCCTGATCCTGGGCAGTTTTGGCGTTTTCGATTAAAGCATCAGCATCGGCACCATCTTTGGGATAAAAAGAGATCCCGATGCTGGCGGCGATCGCAATTTCTTGACCATCCACCAGAAAGGGCCGGGATAACCAATGGCGCAACGATTGAGTTTTCACCACCACGCTTTCCACGCTATCAAGACCCCGAGGAATCAGGACAAAGGTATTCTTAGTAATATGTGCGAGTAAATCCCTGGGATCGCTGGCTTCCCTCAATCGTTGTCCGATCGCCTTGAGCAACTCCTGGGCTTTCAGGGGTTCTAAATTTTCTTCAATCCGTTTCCATCGGTCTATTTCTAGACTCACCACCACCACCTGTTCGCTGGTTTCCATCGGTGCCGGATGATTGCTGATCCGTTGATGCAGGTGCGATCGCAATTGCCGTAAGTTCGGCAACCCGGTGGTTTCATCAAAGTTCAGCAAGCGATCGCACTGCTGTTGTAAAATCTCTAATTCTTTCCCATACCGCTGTTGGATAGTTCTCGATTTTTTCAGCCTCGTGGCGATCGCCATCAGCAACTCTTCCCGAGTAAACGGCTTCGTTAAATAATCATCCGCCCCTAACTCCATCCCCTGTCGCCAATCCTGCCGGCTGGATTTCGCCGTTAGAAAAATAAACGGGATCGTCCCGCTACTCGGATCTTCCCTTAACTCCGTCAGCACACCATACCCATCCAATTGGGGCATCATGACGTCACATAAAATCAGGTCGGGAACCTCATTTTTGGCCTGGATCACCCCCAGTCGGCCATTTTCTGCGGCAATCACATCAAAATCTTCCGCTTCTAGCAGTTCAATAATATTGCAGCGAACTGATTCCTCATCTTCAATCACTAGAATCTTCGTCATAGTTATGGTTTAACGACCTCCAAGCGGTATTGATATCGCTTCCCTCACCGGCTGAACTGCTTCAGGTTTTAACCCTCTACAGTCAAGCCCCCTGCGGTAGGACAGTACCCAGGCTTGCTTTCTTCTTTGAGGTTTTCAGTGTTATTCTCCCTCTTTTTCCTCTCCGATTCCAGTGCCATGACGATATTCATTGCGATCTCTGCCTGGATTCCCAATACCTACTCACAGAAATAAGGCCCTCTCATGAAGGGGCTGCCTTGATCTGCCGAATAGCCTTTAAAACTAATCCATGTTATCCAGTTTCATCAACCCGATGCGTTAACCTTGTCCAAATTTATAGCTCCCCATTGTTGCTATTTTAAGAATAAATAACCAAAAGCATTGCCCCAGTTGTACTCCCAATCCCCTACTCTTGTAAATGATGCCCCAGAATCCTATTCTATTAGGACTAAATCCAGGCCACAATTTCTGTACCCGCCTTGAAGGTTGGCAGTGGTGGCCCAAAACTATAGGGATTGGTCTGTCGTCAGTCCCCTCACTCTTGACCCTGGGCGATCGCCCCATTCCGACGGGGGTCACCGGCTGCCTCTATCTCACCATCCCCCCTCATTCTAACCCCATTCACCCCACCAAAAAACATATTTTTTTCCGCCCATTTGATGACATCTTGGGTCTGCTTTGGCATCTGATTGGATAAATATTCTGCTTCCTCTGTTTTCCACCCCGCTTCCAGATGAAACACCCCATTTTCCCAATGAACCCGAGGAGATTCGATCGCCTCTGCTAGGTCCATCTTAAAATCAATCACATTACAAATCACTTGTAAAATAGCCGTCCTAATCCGATTAGACCCCCCCGAACCCAACACAATTTCTGGGCGATTCTCTTTCAAAACCATCGTCGGGGCCATCATCGAAGAAAGCCGTCTATTTTCCGGCCATTGATGAAATCCATTCGGGTTTAAATCCGCTTCTCCCAACATATTATTCACCATAATTCCCGTTCCCGGAATGATGTAGCCCGACCCTTCTCCATTAGAAGTCGTCACACTGGCGGCATTCCCTTCGCGATCCATAATACTAATATGAGTCGTACTCCCCAATCGATTACAATCCGACTGAAAAATGCTTAAATATTCAGCGCAATGGTCCGGAGATAAAAACTCCTCGGCAAAATCAGGAATATAGAGATTTTCATCATAACCCTTGCTGCGAGCTAGATTCGTTAAGCGCATGGCATCAGCTAAGTGCTGTAAATGGCGACGACTGCCAAAGCGCAATGCTTGGAAATCCACGGATTCTAATAGCTTTAAAGCCAAGGCAATCAGCACTCCCCCAGAACTCGGGGGAGGATTCGTCAGAAAAGTTTCATCCCGATATTGAGTGACTAACGGTTCTCGTTCGATTACCTGATACGCGCTTAAATCTTCCCGAGTTAAGTAACCGCCATTCTGTTGACAATCTTTCACGAGTTGTTCAGCGATCGCCCCTTGATAAAACTCCTCAATCCCCGCTTGGGCTAAATACTCTAAAGTCGCCGCCAAATCTTTCTGGTAAAGTTTATCCCCCACTTCTAAGCCAGTTCCATCTGGTGCATAAATCTGCTTTCCTGTGGGGGATGCGGTTAAAATGGGATTGAGAATTTTTAATAAATAGGATTGAAAAGAATTGAGAACAACACCCTCATTGGCATAATGAATAGCCGGTTCAACTACAACCTTAAAGGGTAAACGACCTAACTTTTGATGAACCCCTAAGACCCCGGCTAGGTTACCGGGTACTCCCATTGAAGCCAAGCCGATATGGAACTCCTGCACCGCGCCGCCAAAATCAACAGGAACAGGATAGAAATCTAATTCCTGAGTATGGCGTTTAGAACGAGGAGTTTGGACAAAAAAATCAAACAGGAGATTGCGATCGCTGGTATGGGCGAGGAGAAAACCCCCACCGGCTGCCGAAGTTAGGCCCGGTTCAGCCACGAAAGATGCTAACATAGCGGCAACCGCCCCATCAAAAGCGTTGCCACCCAATCGCAACATTTCAATTCCGGCTTCGGCGGTACAGGGGTGACCGGCAGCAATCATTCCTGGGGTAAATTGGCTCATTAAAACCGTTAAATTGCGATCGCAATGATGAGAGGTTAGACCCTAGCAATCATAGCAAAAATATTGATAAACTCAGGAAGTTAGTCAGATGATCTTCAACTCAACTCGGACAAGGCTGGGAGACCCAAAAAAATGCTAATCGCAGTCATCATCATCAACGGGATCTTATCTCTAGTCTTCTTTTTCGTTGCCTGGAGACTGTGGAAACTCAAACAGACGATCAACAAGGTTACCCAATCGATCCTGAATGCCGATCGCGTCACCTACGATGTCCTCCATGCCACCCCAGCAGCATTAGCCAAAGGAGAACTCGGGACTCGCAACTTGCGAACCCGATATCAGCAAGTCGAGTTACAACTGTTGCGCTTGCGACAGATCCTGCAACTGCTGAGTTTAGGACAAACCGCCTGGGTGCGTCGGTCCATCCTCAACCGGCGACCCCGAAAGCAAAAGCTATCCAGGAGATTATAAACATACCCCACTCGATAGAAATAACAGCAAACAGACCCGTAAGTTGAGACAAGGGCTGACTATTCCGGCAAAAGCCACCTAGAATGTCAATAAGGTTAGAAACTCACTAAAATGGGCAAGAATCGTTCGGTAATTTTTATGGGCGGAATGCTCCTCGGAGCAGCGATCGGGACCCTCAGCGGCTTGCTGGTGGCCCCCCAAACCTCCCGCCAGACTCGGCGCATCTTGAAAAAATCGGCCCAAGCGCTGCCAGAAATTGCAGAAGATGTTTCCAGCAGTGTGCAGATCCAAGCCGATCGCCTCTCTGCATCTGCGTTAAAAAATTGGGATGAAACCCTCGATCGCCTCCGAGATGCGATCGCCGCAGGGATTGAAGCGACTCAACAAGAGCGGGAAATCCTGACTAAACCGGAAGTTGAGGTGTCTTCCGATGCGGGCGATCGTCAGCCGTAATGTTGGCCCCAATCAGCCCCATTCCCGATTCTAGCCACCCCTGAATCCTTCCTCGTAGAACCCGACTTGTGACAGACCCTTTGTTTTGGCTTGGACTTTCGTTTTTACTCGTTGCTGTCAGCCTGATCCTCGTGCTACTGGCGGCACTTCCGGCATTGCAGGCGATCGCCCGCGCCGCGCGCAGCGTGGAGAAATTAGCCGATACCCTATCTCGGGAATTTCCGCCCACCCTAGAAGCGATTCGCCTCACCGGCATGGAAATTAGTGACCTTACCGATGATGTCACCGAAGGGGTTCAAAGTGCCAGCAACATGGTTAAAGAAGTCGATCGCGGTCTTGGCAGCGCCAAACAGCAAGCCAAAAAAGTCCAAATCACCACCCGCAGCGTGTTTACCGGCATGAAAACCGCCTGGAAAACCTTTAAGAGCAAGTCAGAACGACCCAGCAGTTCCCATCGCCGTTCCGTCGATCGCTTACCCCCCTCCCAACGCAAACCCTTAGAATTCAACGAGCGATCAACCCCTCAACCCTATTCCCTTTCCGAAGATAGAGAAGAATCCACCGAAGACTACTCAGATTAAAAATTAACAATCTAAAATTATTAAAAAACCTAGAACCGGCGAGGGTTTCTCACCCCTGCCGGTTTCTGTGTCATGGCGATCGGCCCAACCCTCTCCCCCTTCCAAGAGTAGGTTTTTTACCCTTAACTGCCTCTTGTCCCCTCCCCTTAGCAAGGGGTAGGGCTGTTTCATTCTCCCGGCCAAATTGATTTTTGTGTTGTTGCTAACCTTTGTCTGGCAGGGGATACAGACTGTTTTTCCTACTTTTTGGCCTCTTATTAGGAAATAAGGTCCAAAACCCTTGGGCTGTAACGCTTACGGTGCAAGGAAAATTTTAGAATGAAACAGCCCTACCTTAGCAAGGGGAGGGTTAGGGTGGGGTCCTCCTGTCATGGCGATCGGCCCAACCCTCTCCCCTTCCAAGAGTAGGTTTTTTACCCTTAACTGCCTCTTGTTCCCTCCCCTTGGCAAGGGGAGGGTTAGGGTGGGGTCCTCCTGTCATGGCGATCGCACCAACCCTCTCCCCCAGATTGTCCTTGCCAGAACCGGCAGATATCAGCTACCCTATTTCTGCTAAGGATTACGTTTTAACACCCCTGCCCATATTTTGGCTGCTTTAAAACCGACTTCAAAAATTATTTCAACTCCCACTCCCTCCCACCTTCAATTGCCATTATGCCCTCCAAAAAACGTTATCGTGAAAACCTCCCCCCTTGGCTCAATTTATTAGATAAATTAGTCGCCATTATCGCCTTAGTTAACTTAGCCCTCATCCTCTTTGACCTCAGCTACGTTCCCGGGCGAGATTTCTACCTCCGGGGGGATTTATTTGTAGAAAGATTTAGAACCACCAAACGGGAAAGATATCTTACCAAAGTCGATCGCCTGCAAGCCCTCTTACAGCAAAATGGATTAGACGACCCCCAGGTTGAACCCTTATTAGCCGAATTAAGGGAACAGAGCATTCAACTCGTCGATGAAGAACGATTTCGAGTCACTGACCGCTATGGAGCCTTAGAAGAAATCAAAACTCGCATGGAAACCTCAATGGGGGCGGAAAATGCCACCCAAGCCTTCCTAGCCTTTTGGAGTCGTGAATACTTAAATGCTGTCGGATGGCGGCAAGCGATGGATTTTTTTAATCGGGATATCCGATTTTTAATGACCTTTTATGAACCCCAACTGTTTTATGATGCCGTTAAAGGAATTGAACCTTATCGGGACACACAAAACTATCTCCAACTCGTTGATCGTCTGACGGTTGAGTTACAGCGGGATGACTTGCAATCGGACCGAGTAGAACCATTACTTGGGGAATTGCGAGAACTCAGTACGGCGATGATTAACCAAAATTTCTTTGAACGCGCTCAGAAAAATGGGACGTTAGAAGAGATTAAAAATAATATGCGCCGACATATTTATTCCCGCACAGAAGCTCGTCCCCAAGGTCCGAGATTGATTCTGAATGTCATCGAACTGTTAGCACCAGAAGTCCTCTGGGCGGACAAATCCTCTAGTGGGGCTTTCCGAATTTTCTGGAGTCTGGACAACTTCCAGGCCAACGGATGGGAAAATGAATTAGCCTTTTTTAATGAAGAGATTCGCTTTCCCATGCAAACGAATTATTTTAGGCATTATGGGATAGCCAATGAATATATTGATCGGTTTTGGCTGATTGATATCTTTTTTATGCCTATTTTTTTGCTGGATTTGTTATTTAGAATCTGGCTAATTGTGCGGCGTCATCCCAATATGACCTTAGAAGGGGCGATTTTATGGCGATGGTATGATTTGATTTTCCTCATCCCCTTTTGGCGATGGTTGCGGGTGATTCCCGTGGTGATTCGACTCAATGAAGCCAATCTGATGAACATCGAATGGGTGCAGAAGCAAGCCCGCTTGGGGTTTGTGGCTAACTTTGCCAAAGAACTGACGGAAGTCGTGGTAGTTCAAACCATTAATCAGATGAAAGGGAGTGTAGAAAGTGGACAACTCAGCCGGAGTCTATTAGAACCAGCGGAGAAAGAGTATATCAATATTAATGATATTGACGAAGTGCAAGCGATTTCTAGTCGATTGTTAGAAATTACCGTTTGTCGAGTTCTGCCGGAAGTGCAGCCGGATTTACAGGCGCTGCTGTCTCATCAGATGGAAAGTACGATGAAATCCTCGGAGTTATATCTGCGGATTCAGCAGTTGCCTGGGTTTGGGGATTTATCGCATCAAATGGCGGAACAGTTAGTTAAACGGGTATCCCGACTGGTGACGGAGGGTCCAGAAAATGCGTATGAGGCGATCGTTCATGCACCCCCGGACCCAGTGGGGGAAAAATTAACTCAGCAACTGGTGGAACATTTTGGCAGTGCTTTGCGAAAAGAATTGCGACGAGAAGATACGATCGGGGAATTTGAGTATTTGATTTCGTCCTTATTGGAAGAAATTAAGATTAACTACGTTCAACAAATGGAAGAATCGGACCCCGAGGAGCTGTTTGAGGAAACGGAAGCCCTTCGCAAACGGGCGACTGGGAATATCAAGGATCCTGGACAGGAGAACAGGGGTTAGGGGAGTGAATTTTGTCATTGGTCATTGGTCATTTGTCGGTTGTCATTTGTCAAGAGACTAACAACCAATGACCAATGACCAATAACCAATAACCAATGACCAATGACCAATGACCAATGACCAACGACCAATGACCAGTTGAGACGAGATTCGGTCAATCCCTGGGGAGATCGTGTAAAATGGAACAACAAAGGCATTCAACCACTAGATAGTTGAGAATAGGGGGCCGAATGGCCTGACTATCGGAAAGCGTCTACTTCCTCCAGAGTGCGTTCAGTGCAGTTCTGAGAGGGGGGATGGCGATCGCCCCTGTCTAACCGACAAACTCGCTCCTAAAAGACTGGCATCTCCAAAAGAGTCGCCTTAAAATTGGAGTGGGGCATCTAGGAAAGCGGGCAGGTTTAGTGCGAACAGGAGGGAAAACGGTTCCACCTGGGCCGCCAGAAACGGCTCAAACTGGAAGGGCCCCAAATGGTTGAACTCGACTGTAGCAGTCCCTAGGGCATTGGAATATGCAATAGGGGAAGCCAAAGAAAAGCTGCGATCGCCAAGGCTATACTGACCGAGGCTCCAATCAGACCTCAGTTTGTCCCTGGCCCACCAGCGGTCAGATCGCGCCCTCCTTCCCCGGAAAGCCACCCCAAAGGCTTGCCGTGACAGCGTGCAAGTTGATTTTTACTGTCTGAGCAACGACAAGCGATAGACCGTAGAAATCCCTGGCGCCAAAGGGAAGAGAACGCCGTTCATTCCCAAACTTCTGTGAAGAGTTATTTCGCTTTGAAGTGGGTCAACCCCCACTTTTTTTGTTCAAATCTGTCTCATGACTCATCCCCTGATCCCACAAATTATCGAAATCGCTACCCCCATCGCCGAGTCTCTCGGATTAGAAGTGGTGGCAGCGGTCTTTCATACCAACCTGAATCCGCCCGTACTGCGAGTGGACATCCGCAACTACAGCACAGACACCAGTTTGGATGACTGCGAACGCATGAGCAAGGCGTTGGAAAGCAGCTTAGACGAACGGGAGTTAATCCCGGATACCTACGTTTTAGAAATTTCCAGTCCTGGAATCTCGCGGCAGCTTACCACAGACCGAGAATTTATCTCATTCAAAGGGTTTCCCGCAGTCGTAGAAACCCTGGAACCCTATCAGGGGCATACAGAGTGGAAAGGTAGACTCGTGAAGCGGGACGAAACTGCCGTTTATCTCAACCGTAAAGGTCGAGTCACGGCAATTCCGCGACCCCTCATCAATAAAGTGCAACTCGTAGATCGAGAAGAATAACCAAGGACGGGTTCGCATCAGCAAAAGCAGGCAAATCCCTAGGGGGTTGGTCCAGAAGCGGGAAGACAACCGGATTTCTTGACCTACTCTCTACTCATGAGCAACTTTCTTAGGGCGGTGAAACCTGGTTTCTTGTCCGATTTATCTAAGACCCGATGCTCTAGGAAATTCTGAACAAACCGCGTTTGGAATCCTCGTCCTGTTATCTCTAACTCTAAATAGAACAACGGAGGCAAGTATTATGGCAATGGTCAGCCTCCCCGGACTCCGGGAGATGATTGACAGTATCTCTCAAGAGCGGAATTTACCGAAGCAAGCCGTGCAAGCGGCACTTCGCGAAGCGCTTTTGAAAGGATACGAGCGCTACAGGCGCACGATTAGTATGGAAAAGATCCATTTCGATGAACATTTTTTTGATAATTTTGAAATCGAACTGGATATTGCAGAGGAAGGCTTTCGGGTCCTCTCCACGAAGACCATTGTGGAATTGGTCAGTAGTGCGGACCATGAGATTTCTTTAAAAGAAGTTCAGGAAGTCGCCGACGAAGCTCAACTCGGGGATACAGTGGTGTTGGACGTGACCCCAGACCAACGAGAATTTGGTCGGATGGCCGCGATTCAGACCAAGCAGGTGCTGCAACAAAAGCTCCGGGATCAACAGCGCAAGATTGTGCAGGAAGAGTTTGAGGACTTAGAAAGCACGGTGTTGCAAGGGCGAGTCCTGCGATTTGATCGCCAGTCGGTGATTCTGGCTGTGAATAGTGGGTTTGGACAACCGGAAGTTGAGGCGGAACTGCCTAAACGGGAACAGTTACCAAACGATAATTATCGCGCCAACACCACGATCAAGGTTTACTTGAAGAAAGTGCGGGAAGGCCCCAGCCGAGGCCCTCAGTTATTGGTGTCTCGGGCGGATGCTGGATTGGTGGTTTATCTGTTTGCCAACGAAGTGCCGGAAATTGAGGATGAGGTGGTGCGGATTGTCGCCGTAGCGCGGGAAGCCAATCCCCCCTCCCGTCATGTTGGACCCCGGACTAAAATAGCTGTGGATACCCTAGAGCGGGATGTGGACCCGGTGGGAGCTTGTATTGGAGCGCGGGGATCGCGGATCCAAGTTGTGGTCAACGAACTCCGGGGGGAAAAAATCGACGTGATTCGCTGGTCACCGGATCCGGCGACCTATATCGCAAATGCGCTGAGTCCCGCTAAAGTGGATGAAGTGCTGTTAGTGAATCCCGAAGCGAGACAAGCTCATGTTTTGGTTCCCGAGGATCAGCTCAGTTTGGCGATCGGGAAAGAAGGCCAGAATGTAAGACTGGCAGCGCGCTTGACGGGGTGGAAAATCGACATCAAGGATAGTGCGAAGTACGACTATGATTCTTCTTACGAGTCCTCTAGGGTTCAATCTTCCTACGAGGAAGAAGAGGACATGGAGGAGGAAGTCGATGAGGTAGATGAGCTTGAGGAAACTTCAACCGCCAGTTCAGTGCAAAGAACGGCTTGAGGTTGAGGGGAAATCGCCCACTGCTCTTTTAAGTCTGGGGGAAGCCTTCGGGATAACTAGAAGGTGTCCAGGGGAGGCGTGGGAGGGAGAACTTCCGAGGGAGATGGGAGTAAAGCATTAGCGAAAGACGCTCCTCGGGGGACTTGACCCCTGAAGCGTCTCTTGCAAATCCGATTCAAGTCGTTGGCAGGACAAACCAACCCACCGTCATCTCATGAAACCAAACTACCGACGTTGTATTAGTTGCCGTAAAGTTGCACCGAAAGAAGCCTTCTGGCGTATCGTTAAACTCTACCCATCGGATCAGGTACAATTAGATACGGGTATGGGGCGTTCGGCCTATCTTTGTCCAGAAGCCTCTTGCCTGAAAACGGCGCAAAAGAAGAATAGACTGGGGCGATCGCTGAAAACGGCGGTTCCCCCAGAACTGTATTCCACCCTAGGGGAACGGTTACCGCTGATCGCTCAATCCGATCACTAAAGAGCAACCCCAACCCAATAACAACCCGAACTAAATTAGACCGAACGGAGTTATCCCTCTCCTTTGAACCCCAAAAAACAACCCCACCCTATAGACCCTAACATCCCCAGTTCTATAGAAATTCGTGCAAGACTAGAACAGAAGACGCGGTTTCGCCCTGATCGGCGAAGCGCCGTGGCTGATGTGGGAGACGAGCGCGCGGCTCTCTCGATATGCGGTTGTCCGTTGGTATCCCAGCCGGTCAACAATAACGCCCAACAAGCCGATGCCATCAACGGGTTCTGTCGGTCTCCCGGCGGCGATCGCACTAAAAGACCGGTTCGACCCTCTTCGATTCAAACATTAAGCTGGGGAAAACCCTGAAAACTCAGAGTTAAAAATCCCCGGATCCACAATCGAAGGGCGGGATCCGCCGTTCGGAGGTTTTATGAACAACGGAAAAGTGAGAATATACGAGTTATCACGGGAATTGAATTTGGAAAACAGAGACATTTTGGCAGTTTGCGAACAACTGAACATTCCAGTTAAAAGCCATAGTAGTACCATCTCAGAAGATGAGGCCCATCGCATCGAAAAATTCGTCATGAATCATCCAGAAAAAGCGAATGGTGCCGCCAAAACCAAAGAAAAACAAGCGGCCTCAGAACTGGGAAACCCATCAAACGCTAAGAAAAAACAGGAAATTTTGGAAATCCGAAAACAACCCTACCGCAATAATAACAATCAAGTTGGGGGACAAACCCTATTAGAAGACAGTGCCTTAAGCAATGCAATGAGCTCATCCGATGCCAATCAAAATAACCAGATGATGTTGAATCGACCTGTGCGTAATAACGACAGCGATCCCAGTTTACCCGACTCCCAAAACCTAGAAGAGGAATTCTCCGCTCAGGACGAGGCCAAAAAAGCGGCGATCGCCCCTGAGTCCAACCCGGAACGGGTCTCGGAACCCAAAGGGGACCAAAGGGACGGCAATAATCCGGTCTCTGAGGAAGACTTGCAGCAAGAACTACAAGCTCCCCCCGTCCGCCCCGTCCGC
This sequence comes from Oscillatoria sp., assembly GCA_011390515.1. Taxonomy (GTDB): domain Bacteria; phylum Cyanobacteriota; class Cyanobacteriia; order Cyanobacteriales; family Laspinemataceae; genus Laspinema. Next base: position 6,746 of record JAABSJ010000049.1, on the reverse strand, counting down.
TCCTCTGACCGGAAAACTGACTCCGGTAAAATGGACCGACCTGTACTCAAACCCCCGTCCAAGAAAGACGATAGTCCCTCCCCAGCAGCGGCGAAAACTCCTAGCCCCAGTAGCCCAGGAGCGCCTCGCGCAGCCAAGCCCGCTGCGCCCTCTCGCCCATCTCCCTCTGCGCCCTCTGCACCAACCCCCTCGGTCAGTAAGGAAGGCGATTCTCGTCGAGAAAGTCCCCAAGCTGGGATTGCGCCTAAGCCTAAACCCGTAACGGAACTGGTCCGCCCCCGTCGATCTGGGGAAGGGGATAGTGCCATTGCCAAAGCCAAGGAATTACGCGATCGCGCCTCGTCGGATGAAGACGTCTCCAACACTGAGTCGGAATCCTTCTCTGATGACGATAACGAAACTCCACGTCCTCAACTGAAAGCTCCCCCTCGTCCTCCCAAGCGTTTGAAAAAACGCAAGGAAGAAGAAGACGAGATGCAAGACTTAGATGAAAAATCCGGTAAGGGTGTTGCTAAATCTAAGCGGCGACTCAAACCTCTGGCTGATGAAGATGATGACGATTATGAAAGCGATTTAGATACGGATGAATCGTCAGATACCGCTCTGAGCCTGTCGATCGCCCGTCCGCCTAAACCCAAAACTGCCCCGGCTCCCCGGAGTAGTGCGATCCTTAACGTTCGTCAAACCAAAAAACCCAATACCAATCGCGACTCTTCGGGCAGTAGCAGTAGTAAATCTCGGGGCCGTCGTCAGGACAAAACTGAGAAAAAAGAACGTCCAGAGCAAATCGTCATCTCTCAACCGATGACTGTACGAGAACTGGCCAATGCCTTGGCTGTTCCCGAAACCGATATCGTCAGAACCCTCTTCTTCAAAGGGATTGCCGTAAACATTACTCAAACCCTTGATATTCCCTCGGCCAAAATGGTCGCAGAAGAACTAGAGGTCACCGTCGAGATCGCTGAAGTGGAATCGGAAGCCAAAAAGGTCAGCGAGATGATCGACATCAGCGACCTGGAAAGCCTCCAGATTCGTCCGCCTGTCGTAACGATTATGGGTCACGTGGACCACGGGAAAACCACCCTCCTCGACTCCATCCGGAAAACGAAGGTGGCTCAAGGAGAAGCCGGTGGGATTACCCAACATATCGGGGCCTATCATGTCGATGTGGAACATAAAGGCAAGATGCACCAAGTGGTCTTCCTCGATACTCCGGGTCACGAAGCCTTTACCGCCATGCGTGCTCGCGGAACTCGGGTGACGGATATTGCCGTTCTGGTGGTCGCTGCCGATGATGGGGTCCAACCCCAAACCATTGAGGCTATCAGCCATGCGAAAGCCGCTGAAGTGCCCATCGTGGTTGCCATCAACAAAATCGATAAGCCGGATTCCGATTTAAACCGCGTTAAGCAGGAACTGATGAATTACGGTCTGGTCCCCGAAGAATTGGGCGGCGAGACGATTATGGTTCCGGTGAGTGCGATTCAAGGCCAGAACTTGGATACCCTGCTAGAGATGATTATCTTGGTGGCAGAAATCGAAGAAATCTCGGCTAACCCCAATCGCGCCGCGAAAGGGACCGTGATTGAGGCCCATTTGGATAAAGCTCGTGGTCCGGTGGCTACCCTGCTGGTGCAAAATGGCACCCTGCATATTGGGGATATTTTGGTCGCAGGATCCACAATGGGTAAAGTCCGGGCAATGGTTGGCGATCGCGGCGATCGCGTGGAAATCGCCACCCCGTCCTTTGCTGTCGAAGTCTTGGGCTTAAACGAGGTCCCCTCTGCTGGGGATGAGTTCGATGTCTTCTCGAATGAAAAAGACGCTCGGGCCGTTGCTGACGATCGCGCCGATGTCAATCGCGAAACTCGTCTCAATCAAGCCCTCAACTCTCGTCGGGTCACCCTGAACAGCCTCAGCGCTCGCGCTCAAGAAGGTCAGCTCAAAGAACTCAACCTGATTCTGAAAGCCGACGTTCAAGGCTCCATCGAAGCCATCATTGGCTCCTTAAAACAACTTCCCCAAAATGAAGTCCAAGTCCGCGTCCTCTTGGCCGCGCCTGGAGAAGTCTCCGAAACAGACGTTGACCTCGCTGCCGCTTCTGATGCGGTAATTGTTGGGTTTAACACCACCTTTGCCAGCGGTGCACGTCAGGCTGCTGACCGCGAGGGAGTTGATGTTCGCGAATACAACATCATCTATAACCTCCTGGATGATATCCAAGGGGCAATGGAAGGTCTGCTGGATCCTGAATTGATTGAGGAACCCCTCGGTCAGGCTGAAGTCCGGGTTGTCTTCCAAATCGGTCGCGGTGCTGTCGCGGGCTGTTATGTACTCTCCGGTAAAATGATCCGTAACTGTAAGGTGCGCGTTCATCGTAAGGGAGAGGTCATCTATGAAGGTGTTCTCGACTCTCTCAAACGGGTTAAGGATGATGCCAAGGAAGTCAATAGTGGCTTTGAATGTGGTATCGGTATTGATAAATTCAGTACCTGGCTCGAAGGAGATACCATCGAGGCCTATCGGATGGTCACCAAGCGCCGCACTCTTTCCCCAGCTTAACGGTGGGCAGAAAGTGTCCCAGCTTAAGGGTGAAGGGTATTGGTGATTTGTCATTTGTCCTTTGTCATTTGTCATTTGTCATTGGTTGTTAGTTCTTGGTTGTTTGTGGTTTGTTTGTCCTGACTCTTCAACCATCCAACAGACCAATGACCAATGACCAATGACCAACGACCAACGACCAACGACCAACGACCAACGACCAATGACATAAGACCCCATGTCGGTTGTCATTCTTCACCCTTCATCCTTCATCCCTGATTCTTCATCCCTCATCCTGGATCGTTTCATGGTTTCTTTTCGTTCTGATCCCTATTTTTGGATTCATCTAGCGGGTGCGGCTGCGGTTCCCCTGTTTCTCGAACTGACTTGGGTTGGTTTGTCCATGGGTGACCCTCTGTTCTCCGGTGGTTTGGAATTGTTGTTGGTTGCGGCAGTCGGCCTATTGCCCCTGTTGTGGATGCAATGGACCCGCCCGTTTTATATTTTTAGTTTGCTATTCGTGGCGATCGCGCCCCAATATTTAACAGAAGAACAACGACGGATCCTCAGCTTATTTTTGAGAAAAAGGAATCGTTGGCTGGCCCTATTGGTTCCGGTGGGATTAGTTGCAATTCTCTGGAATCTTTATCTGTGGTCCCCCGTCGCTGCTGGGATTGCGGCTTATTTACCCCAATCCCATCTTTTCGGACTGGCGATCGCCACCCTGGGCTTTTTCGGCGCTAATCTCTTTTTACAGGTTCCCGTGAGCGTCCTGTCCGTCTTACTCACCCCAGAACCCACCTTTGTCGCCACATCACCGGTCCCGGTGGACCAACTTCCCAGGACCTTTACCATCCCCGGATGGAAAGTCCAGAAAATTTTACCCCTACCCCCCATCCAGGTCGAATTGGCCTCCCCTCAACCCATTTCTGACCCCATCCCGTCCCCGGTGGACTCTCCGGTTCCCCCTGAAAATTCGGAACCCTAGCTTAAAATGGCATTTCATCGGATGCTGTTTCCCAGGAGTGCGAGCATCTTGCTCGCTATTGTCAAAAGCGAGCAAGATGCTCGCACTCCTTCATCCTTCAAATCTGAACAGGACTTACGCAGATTTTGAAAATTCACGCTATAGCGTTTCTCATCTGCATAAGGTACTACCCTCACCCCAAACCCCTCTCCCAGCCCTTCGACTTAGCTCAGGGGGAGAGGGGCTTTGAAAAGTACATAATGAGTCCGGGAACCGCTATAAATGTAGAGGCGATTCGCGAATCGCCTCTACATTTAGGAATTAATTAGGAATTAATATTGAAGATTGCGTAAGTCCTGGAGAATAATTGAAGGAGTCAGTCATCCTTCCCAAGGATTTAGGCAACTCTATAAATACCAGCGAATAAAAAAAAGTAGAGACGCGAAATTTCGCGTCTCTAAAAAGTTTTAAAACATTGAAATTAGAGTTAGGTTTATTCAGCCCAACTCAATTTTATTTCTCCCATTTAAAACGGTAACTTTTCCAGAAAACTTAGCTTATTATAAACTCGAATTAAACTCTGCACATCTACTTCTACAGTTTGTGCTGGGTAATTTTCAATCAATTCCACCACAGTAATCTGCCCATCTTCCGCTGCTGAAAGAACCAAAGAAGCACGGAGGGCTTGACCGCTTAACTGACCCGAAGGGGTTTGAATCATATCCCCCATTTCATCTAATACCCGCTTACCTAGACGATTGTTCAGTGCTCGATCCAAAAATCGTGGACTCACGGAAATGGAGCGATTTAAATGACTCCGAACCTCATCAGGGTTTTGACTCGATAAGCGCATATACGATCGCAACGAGAAAGACATATCTCCCGTCTGTGCAAACCTAGATAAGTCAGCCACCGAGACAGGCGCTCGCATGGGTCCATACTTGAGAATAATTTCTTCCGCTGCCGTGGCACTGTTTGAGGAAAGCATTCCTTCCCCCACTCCCAACAGAGCAATCCCGAGAGTTCCAACTTGGATAATCCGACGCAAAACAGACAACAGAGATAGGCGCATTTTTACCAATTTAATAGATGAGTTTACCGACTAAAGACGGGGAATTGACAGAAGAGGTTTCTGGCTTGGCAAAGGAAATCACCCTTGAGTTTTAATCCCCTAAAAATACTCAAAATTTCTTAAAAGCCCCAGTAAAATTTCCCAAAAAGCATCAGGAATGAACGAGTTGATTGGATCTTAATTAACTCTCATGGAACTCATCCAGACAGGATGGCATAACCGGGACAAGAACCCGGGTTTTTGGCCCTTTCTTTGTGGCAAAGCCAGCCTGAATCTTATCAAAAAACGGGGATGGTCTTTCCTCTACTGTACCGACCTCTTAGGGATTTAATTTTATCCCAACTGCGTTCATGTCAGCGCCTGTGGGGTTAATCTAAGTCTAACAAGTTTGATGTTTTACCAGAGTAGGACCCATCAGCAGATGATCAAGCAACTTTCTTCTTTGAGGTTACAACCGGCGAGTTTGGGTCAGGGTTCCCTGACTCGGAGATTTAGCCTGACCCTAGTAACTGCCGTGGTTTTAGGAGTAGGAGTAGTGGCTGTTCCCGAATCCTGGGCCAATTCAGTCCCTCGGATGTCACTATCCTCGGGAGTACAAACAGCCCAAATTCCGGCAAACGCTAGAGTTATCTATGTTAATCCGGTTTTAGGAAGCGATCGCCCGGATGCAGGCACCAGTGAAGCATCCGCCTATCAGAGTATTACTTACGCCCTCTCCCAAGCCACCTCGGGCACCGTGATTCAGTTGGCCCCGGGAAGTTACACCCAGGACACCGAAAGTTTTCCTCTGACCCTCCCCCCTGGGGTGATTCTGCGCGGGGATGAAGCCAAGAAAGGGCAGAATGTGCGGATTATTGGCGGGGGTAGCTTTAGCAGTCCCACCTTTGCAGTTCAAAATGTGGCAATTGTCCCTGCCACGGATAGCACGATCGCCGGGGTAGCGGTAACCAACCCTAACACCCGGGGAACTGGCATCTGGATCGAATCGGGGGCCGCAACGGTTCGCAATAGTACCTTTACCAGTAATCTGCGCGAGGGCATTTTTGTCACGGGGACTTCCACGCCTGTGATTGAAAATAGCGTGTTTACGGAAAACGATGGGAATGGGATTTCGATTGCGCGATCGGCGCAAGGAGAAGTTCGGGGAAATGTCTTTCAGAACACGGGTTTCGGCTTGGCGATCGGGGATTCATCCGCCCCAATGATTGTGGATAACCGGATTTTGCAAAATATTGATGGGGTGGTGGTGTCCAATTCGGCGAAACCCATCTTTCGCAATAACGTGATTGAGAATAATGAACGGGATGGGATTGTGGTGATCGGGGATGCGTTGCCGGATTTAGGGACTGCCGAATCCGAGGGCAAAAATTACATCCGGAGTAATACCCGCTATGACCTTTATAATGCCACCCGCAATAATACGATTCTGGCGGTGGGGAATGATATTGATGCCAGTCGGATCTCTGGGCAGGTGGAGTTTGTGGCAACAACGATCGCCGCAGGATTTCGGGATATTGGGGGTCACTGGGCACAACCTTATATTGAAGCGTTGGCGGTGAAAGGGGTGATTGCGGGATTTAATGATGGGACATTTCGTCCGAATGAGCGGGTGACCCGTGCCCAGTTTGCGGCGATCGTGAATAAAGCGTTTACTGCCCGGTCAAATCAGGCTTGTTCAGCGTTTGCCGATGTTCGGAGTAATTTTTGGGGCTTTGAGGCGATTCAAACCGCTTGTCGGGGGGGGTTTTTAACGGGATATCCGGGAAATCAGTTCCGCCCGGACCAGCAGATTCCTCGGGTGCAGGTGCTGGTGGCCCTAGCCAGTGGGTTGGGATTGCGTTCTGAGAATACAGAGGTGTTATCGGTGTTTTCGGATATGAGTGGGATTCCGGATTGGGCACAGACAGCGATCGCCGGGGCGACGGAACAGGGGTTGGTGGTGAATTATCCGATTCGCGATCGCCTCAATCCCAACCAAGAGGCAACCCGCGCTGAGGTGGCAGCTTTTGTTTACCAGGCTTTAGTGAGTGCGGGTCAAGCCGAAGCGATCGCCTCTCCTTATTTGGTGATGGCTCCTTAAATTGGGGCCAAGTGCTTTCAAGGGGAAAGGGCCGGTTGCTGCGATCGCAGCAACCGGCCCTTTCCTTATCTTGGAGGTTTTATGTT
>JAABSJ010000048.1 GCA_011390515.1 Oscillatoria sp. | reverse complement strand
AGTCAAGTCAGAGACCAATTTCCGGGTATTCTGCGCGAGTACACGGAGTTGCAGCGAGAACTCCAAATTGCTAACACCACCCTCACCGAATTATTAGCCCGTAGGGAAGGGTTGCGGGTGGATGCAGCGGAACGAGAGGTGCCTTGGGAAGTGATTTCCTCAGCGACCATTCCTCGGGATGAAAATGGGGAGTTGGTTCCGGTTTCGCCGAGTCTGCCTCGGAACCTGGTTTTAGGGGCGATGTTGGGATTGATGTTGGGATTTGGGGCGGCATTATTAGCCGAGCGTTTGGATAATGTCTTCCATTCTCCTGAAGATTTAAAAGATGCGACGCGCTTGCCGATTTTAGGGCTGATTCCCGCGAGCGATCGCTCGGTTGTCCTCCCCTCTGCCGATGCTCGCGGCGGTGATGCCTTCCAAGATTTCCGCGATTTTGGCTTTTTAGAAGCATTCCGCGCCTTGAATGCTAATATCCGCTTCCTGACTCCGGGTCAACCCCTGCGCTCGGTGGCGATCGCCTCGGCAATTCCCGCCGAAGGTAAATCCACGGTGGCGGTCAATCTCGCCGAAGCTGCTGCTTCAATGGGACAACGGGTTTTGTTGGTGGATGCTGACTTGCGCTGGCCCCAAGTTCACAAACGATTGGGATTATCCAATCGTCAAGGGTTAACCCATTTGATTGCCACAGAAATGGATATGAATGAAGCGATTCAGCGATCGCCCGTTGAACCCAATCTCTTCATCCTCACCGCCGGTGCCACCCCCCCTGACCCCATCCGGTTGTTATCTTCTGAAAAAATGCACAACCTGATGCAGCAATGGCACAGTTTATTTGACCTGGTGATTTATGACACCCCACCCCTCTTGGGGGTCGTAGATGGTCGAGTTTTAGCCGCCTATACCGATGGCATTGGGTTAGTCGTCAGCCTGGGACACACCGAAAAACCCGCCATTCAACAAGCGATCGCCGAACTGCAAACTGGCAATACCAAAATCCTAGGGATTATTGCCAACGGCGTCCAAGCACAAGACAGCGCCTGGGACTATAGCAGGCACTACAACAATGGCGGCGATGGAGGCGATCGGGAACTAGAAGCGGAGGAAGAAGAAGCAATTTCTCTTTAATCCCAAGGATGGGTCTTATGTCATTGGTCATTGGTCCTTGGTTGAGATGGGAGGATGGGAAAAAAGTTTGTAGTAACGACTTGCTGTCGTTGCTCTCGTGTGATGGCATAAGCCATCACACGAGCAGTCCCAGGGTCTAGCGCCTGCTTGGGAACTGGAGCGATCGCCTGATATCAGGGTGTTACTTGGCTGCCGCCAAGTAACGAGGCAACGACTGAAGTCGTTACTACGAACGGGGGAAACGACTGAAGTCGTTACTACGAACAAAATAGGGGAACGACTGAAGTCGTTACTACGAACGGGGGAAACGACTGAAGTCGTTACTACGAACAAAAGAGGGGAACGACTGAACGTTACTACGAACAAAAGAGGGGAACGACTGAAGTCGTTACTACGAACAAAAGAGGGGAACGACTGAAGTCGTTACTACGAACATCTCCCCCATCAACCAAGGACAAATGACCAATGACAAATGACAAATGACCCCAAACTACCCATTAAACAACTCAAAAGTCTGCTGGCAAAAGGTTTTTAACTTGTCCTGGACCTCAGCAACTGGCTCCGTTGCCCCGACAAAGCGCCAGTTTTCCACCGTGGAAAATCGCCATTGTTGTCCTTGATGGTTGTAACCGGCTGATTCCACCCCGATCGCCCGGCGATCGCCATCCAAGGGGTCCTCATGAAACCGGATTTGAACTAAAATACTCCGACTCTGCAATGAGCGACTCCATCCGGGAAAGTGAAAGCCGATATCAATAGAATCCGGATCCACCAGTTCCTGAGTATTCGGGTCATTCACCCAGGGTTTCAAATCCGCCCGGGCGTCAGGAAACTGTAACTTAAAAAGATTAACGACTGCCGCAATCTTGCTGGCGAGTTCAAAATTTTTAACCTGTTCTGCTGCATTCACGCCCAATTATCCTCCACTCACGAATAGATATAGCGGTTCCCCGACTCATGAGGTATTCTCTCAAAGCCCCTCTCCCCCTTTGGGAGAGGGGTTTGGGGCCGCCATCGCTGTACCGTATATTCATGAGAACCGCTATATCGATGTTAAAACGGCTATATCGAGGGTCGTCTTTGACGACTTGGTAAAAATTTCATCGGTTTAAATGAACGGCACGGGGTGGCTTTAGCTTGATTGAACTCGAAGCCCCACGTCCATAATCTCAGATTTGGCGTGGGATGAATCGTTTTTCTTTACTTATGTTATAATAGCTGCTCGGATATTTAATTTACTCTAATGTTAAAGGTCGTCAAGGTAAGACTATATCCCAATAGAGAACAGAAGCAGTTGCTAGAGCAGTCGTTTGGCAATTGCCGTTTTCTGTGGAACTACTGTCTTGACTTGATGAATAAAACCTATAAGGAGACAGGTAAAGGATTGTCTGGGTATGAAGTTAAAAAGCAAATACCCTCACTCAAAAAAGAGTATGAATGGTTGAAGCTAACCTACTCCCAATGCCTACAGCAAGTCTGTCTCAATTTGGGTGTAGCCTTCAAGAATTTCTTTGAAAGGAGAGCCGGTTATCCTAGCTTTAAGTCGAAGCATGGAAAACAATCTATCCATTACCCTCAGAATGTTAAGGTGTTGGATGGTTCATTGAAGCTCCCATCTATTGGAGAAGTCAAAGCAATTATTCACCGTCCTATAAGTGGGAAAGTAAAGACTGTTACTGTCTCCAAAAACCGTTGTGACCAATACTTTGCTTCAGTGTTATTTGAGGAGGGTAAAGGAAAGCCTGAATCTAGTGCTGAAGGCAAAGCAGTCGGTATAGACTTGGGGTTAACTCATTTTGCTATCACTTCTGATGGTTCAAAATTTGACAACCCTAGATGGCTAAATAAACACAAACAAAACTTAAAGTGCAAACAACAACAACTTTCTCGTAAGCCCCAAGGCTCAAATAACCGCAATAAGGCTAGAAAGAAAGTAGCTAGAGTTCACAATAAGATATCCCGATGTCGAGAAGATTTTCATCACAAGCTATCGCTGTCGATAGTTAACGAAAACCAAGTGATTGTGGTTGAGAATCTAGCAGTCAAGAACATGGTCAAGAATCACTGTCTAGCCAAGGCAATCAGCCAGGTTGGATGGGGACAATTCTGTACTATGCTCAAGTACAAGGCTGAACAAGAAGGGAAGATATATCAAGAGGTGGATAGATTCTTTCCTAGCTCTAAAACTTGTCATGTTTGTCTCAATCAAGTTGGTAGTCTACCCCTGGACATAAGACATTGGACTTGTACTAACTGTGGGTCGAAACATGATCGGGATGTCAATGCAGCAATCAACATCAGAGACCGCCACCGTCTACGAATATTGACCTCGGGAACCGGGGATAAAGCCTATCGCCAGACAGTAAGACGTAGTAATAGAGGACGAAAGAAATCTACTACTACGCTTGTCTGTTGGGTAGGAAGCCCACGCTGTAATCTGAGATTCAGCGCTGGGGAGTTCACGCCAAAATATTATGTTGATAACGGTACCGCCAGTATGGGTACCGTTTCCGAACGAGTAGGAATTACACCCATGTCTATACCCTGTCAAATCGTTGTAGAAGGAAATCCGGCCATTATCTATGCCAGTAGAAATGGAGCGCCAGACAAAGTTCGACGCATCCTCAAACCCTTTCTCGGTAAATTTTGCCAAGAACGAGAGGCGGCTGGAGAATACCACGATACACCGGAGTGCTTAGTAGCCCAGATTGTAGTTCGTTTCGGCTTTGAAATCTGTGAGGATGATTTCTCTAACCTCAAAGTCAGTATGACTTACGACCCCAATGCCGAATACATCTACTCGGTAGAATCTGATTTAACTGTCCAGGTTTGGATTCCAGAAGAAGAGTATCGAAAAAATCCCGCTGTGGGATTGAAAGGTTGCCGTCTATTACCCGAGGAAGGTTGGAAAATCGATTAACTGCGATCGGGCGGTCAATCGGTCAAAGTTGAGAGGGGCGCGAGGATTTGCCCCTATCCTGATGTTAGGACTTACGCGCTAAGACTATAAATCAGGGTTTTATGTAGGGGCGCAATGCTTGCGCCCTCTTGTCTCTTGTCGTTTGTTTCTTGTCTCTTGTCCTTTGTCTCTTGTCTCTTGTCTTCCTGATACTGTAGCGAAACCCTCATCGAATGGGGAACGGCGCGCCATCCCCTCACTCACCCGGGGACGGAGAACCCTTGAGTGCCAGATCCGGTAAGGAATTGGATGCAGGGAGAACCCGAACCCGGGCAAATTTGAGGCCCGAGACTCCCGGTTGGGGTTCGACTGTACCAAAGTCTATCTTCTCGGCCACCCAACCTTCCCGGGCTAAATAGCGCAAATACTGTTCATACTCTTCCCATTCCTTGTTCGTCGCATAAACCACGGTTAACATCCCCGGACGGGTAATCCGATCGCCGGTTTGGGTTTCTACTCCTTTGTCAATGCGTTTTTTGACAATTTCATACCGGGTATCCCGGGTTCCGCGAACATCAAACAGTCTCTCGGTCTTTTCATCATGAAAAATATCCACGGTGCAATCTTGCACCAAAACCAAATGGGTCACTTCCAGGGGCGTTTGGTAATCCGCTTGAATTCTCAATGCCACCCGCGCACAGTCACAAACCGCTCGCAGTTGTTCATAGCGTAAACTGTGCAGATGAAAGCGCGAAAACGATGGATTAATCGCGGACCCGGCATAAATCATGTGATCAATGCCATCGCTACATTCCACATCACAGTAATGAGGAATGATTTTCTGCATTTTCTCCTGCCAAATCTCCCAAGTCTCTCTTAATCGCGCATTAATTTGATTAACTGTCTCGTCATAACGCGATCGCGCCACATAAACGCACTCATGTTCATTATCACAAGCCGCTCGATAGTTTGCCACGGCTTCTGCTGCTAATGGGGAAGCGTTGCAAAAATAGTCAAAATACCCTTCCAGATGGTCTTTCAAATACTCGATCGCCGTCACTTCTCCATCCACAGTCACCCCACGTTGGATCCCCTGAATGCGTTCCAGCAGATCCAGTCTCAGTTGTTCGACAAAACTCTGTTCCTCGGCGGCACAAAATGCTTCCACCACGGCTAAACCCAACTGAAACTGTTCGATTAAATCGGCTTCAATGGCTCGGTTTCGCTCGTCTGAGGACCCCCGAATATCCGATATCCCATACAGCGGATACAGTTCGCCAAAGACGATCGCCTCCGGTGGCAATCCCCAACTGCGCCGTTCTAACTCCTGAACAAACCGCCACTCTACCGAGGGATGAATGTTGGTAAATTGGGTCAACCGTTGTTGGACAATTTGGCGCAATGCCACGGTAAACGGCGCAATCAGTTCCTCTCCCCGGCGAATATCGATGGCATGGAAGTGATGAGGTTGAGACTTGGTTAACCCCACTAATCCCACCATTTGCTGGGATTGGGAGGGCGATCGCCTTGCTAATCGCGAATCATTGCCACTCACCTGGACCACTAGGGGAATCAATAACAAGGACCGTACTCCCGCCTCTACCAGTTGCTTCTCGCATCCTCCGGTCCAATCTGCACTCAAATCTGTGACATTCCAGATCCGATTCGCTTCTGCCGCTTGCCGAAAATGGGACCCTTGGAGGGAGTCCATCGGATAACTGGTGACGCTTAAGTTTCTCGATTCGGTTTCCACAAACAGGCGGACGGGATCTCGTTCGGTACTGAGGATAAAGCTGTTGTCACATCTAAACAGGGATTTGAGGTGCTGATTAATTTGCCGAAAGCGATCGGGACGTAAAATTGAGTGGGTACTAATCAGTAACCGGGAAATCTGCCGAATGGTCTCCCGAATGGTGACATCTACCCCTTCTAACAGGAGTAATCCCTCAACGCGATAATTCTCCCAACAAACGCGCTGTTCCAAGCTTTCCAGGGTGGAGAGGTCCGTCAAGCTTTCGGGATTTTCGGGTCTGGAGTGCTGTTCTAGGCGTAAATCGGCAAATTCATCTTGATCGGGATCGAGGGTAATAATTTTGAGTCCTGCCGCATTCACCCAAAATTCGATTATCCTGGGTTCTGAGTAGTTTGGACTATTAAAGCTGACGATCGCCGGTTCATCCCATCCCAACTGACTCTGGAAATCAATTCCATAGCGATCGCCTAGAATTCTCAACAGCACCTGACGCCGATATAACTGTTCCAGGTCCTGGCGATCGCCTTCACTCAGGTGATCCTGTAGCAAATGGTGCAACAACCTTTGGCGATCGTCCTGGCTTTGTTGCTCTAGACTCGCCTGAATTCCCGCCAGTTGACATAAGGCTGGGTTCCCATAACAGAGGGTAAAATTTTGGGGTTCAACGGCGGCGATTAACAGTTTCGTCCCCCGTCCCAAGCGACTGAGACAGTCTAAATTGTCCTTCCAAATTCTAATTTTTTCCCCTTCCGACGATGCCGGTAAATCGCCAGACAGGCTCTGCCACAGTGCATCCCCATCAGACAGTGATTCCTGATTTGCCGTGGGGGAAAACTCCCCGGAAAGCGGGTCTATCTCCGGATAGGAGTCTATACCTCTATTGAAGATTGACGGAGAATCATTCATAATTTTGGGATAGATGCTGTTTGGGCCTGCTGGTCTTCACCGTGATGCCGTTGGCTGAACTTTCGTTATTTTTTAACCCTGTATGAGGCAGATTCTGGACAGACTCCCCCATCTATTATTGGGTGACTCTGCTCTACTGAATCGGCTTCACTCTTAACTTGGTCTTTGATTTATTTGTGTTGACTGAAAGCCATCTTCTCACCCTAGTGAGGTAAAAGGCCCTTTTTATTTTCTTTACTTAAATAATGATGATAGCCGATTTCGAGACAAGTGCCAAGTTAGAGGGTTCATGTGCAAGGTAGGGATCCGGCAAAATTTTTAGGCTATTTCTAGTCCCTGGGTACAGGATGGGGAAGAAAACCGGGTTTCTTTACAAACTCTGTAGCCATCAGCAGTTTTATCTAGACGGTAAAATCGGGTTTCTGTCCGCATTTTTTGACGGCTGTGCTGGCGTTCTAGGTCGTGTATTTGCCGGTTCTATAGCGCTTACAAGCCTCATGGAGTGCGAGCATCTTGCTCGCTATTTTTTGGAGTGAGCACGATGTAATTGCTTACCCAAATGTACAAGCCTCATGGAGTGCGAGCATCTTGCTCGCTATTTTTTGGACTGAGCACGATGTAATTGCTCACCCAAATGTACAAGACTCAGGGAGTGCGAGTATCTTGCTCGCTATTTTTTGGACTGAGCACGATGTAATTGCTCACCCAAATGTACAAGACTCAGGGAGTGCGAGTATCTTGCTCGCTATTTTAAAGAAGGCGAGCAAGATGCTAAGCCTACGGCATAGCTTCGCTTACCGCACTCCTTCAAATGTACAGGAATAACTTTGGGAACTGCTTTACGAATTAAGAAAGAGAACGACTGAAGTCGTTACTACGAACTCAGAAAAGAACGACTGAAGTCGTTACTACGAATTAAGAAAGAGAACGACTGAAGTCGTTACTACGAACTCGGAAAAGAACGATTAGTTAATGTTGTATCCGAATAGATTGGGGTTGACTTCTGCCAATTCTAAATCGGCTAAACCATACTCGGCCCAACGGCGATCGACCATTGCTGCTACCTCCGGATCCGACTCTAAGGGTTCTCCCCATTCATGTTCGGTTTCGGGCGGAATTTTGGTGGTGGCATCGATACCCATGCGTCCGCCTAAGCCAATTTTTTCACTGGCAAAATCTAAACTATCAAAGGGAGTATTGGGTAAAATAAAGACATCGCGCACGGGGTCAACTTTAGAGGAAATGGCCCAAACCACTTGGCGGGGGTCACGAATATTAATATCTTTATCTACCACAATTACAAATTTGGTGTAAGTAAACTGGGGTAAGGCACTCCAAAAGGCTAAGGCGGCCCGTCTCGCTTGACCGGGATAGGCTTTATCAATGGAAATAATTGCTGCTTTGTAACTGAGGGCTTCCATTGGTAGGAAAAAGTCTACAATTTCTGAGACTTGTTGTCGCAAAATGGGGGTATAAATCCGATTGAGGGCGATCGCCATCATCGCTTCTTCTTTGGGGGGACGTCCGCTAAAGGTGGTTAGATACACCGGATTTTGGCGATGGGTCATGCAGTGAAAGCGGACCAGGGGAGAATCTTCAACCCCGCCATAATAGCCCATGTGGTCGCCAAAGGGTCCATCAGGGAGGACTTCCCCGGGGGTAATGGTGCCTTCTAGGACAAATTCTGAGTCTGCTGGAACTTCTAAATCCACGGTTTTACATTTGGCGAGGGCGACCCCAGAACCGCCATAGAGTCCGGCAAAGAGCCATTCGGAAAGGTCTACGGGAATGGGGGTGGCAGCGGCCATAATGATTAAGGGATCGACCCCGAGGGCGATCGCAATTTCCAGTTTTTTACCCTGTTCTGCGGCTTTGCGCAAATGTCTGGCCCCACCCCGGACCGACAGCCAATGCACCGTCATGGTATTGTGAGATTGCAACTGCAAGCGATACACCCCGACATTGGGGGTTCCCGTCTCACAATCTTTGGTAATCACCAATCCCAAGGTGATGATTTTCCCTGCATCTTTGTAATAGGGACGAATTAAGGGTAACTGGTTTAAGTCTAGGTCATCCCCTTGAATCACGACTTGCTGACAGGCGGGGAAAAAGTCCCGTCCAGGTTTGGCTTTGAGGACATCAAAGAGCACTTTGCCAAACTCCACCGCCTGGGCAATTTTTTTCGGGGGTTTAGGCTGTTGTAGGAGGGCCAGTTTCCTGCCGAGTTCCTCTAATTCCAGGGGTTTTTCCATGTTCATCGCCCAACAAACCCGTTCCTCGGTCCCTAAGAGGTTGATTGCGACGGGATGGGTCGATCCTTTAACATTCTCGAACAGGAGGGCTGGTCCTCCGGCTTGTAGCATCCGGTTGGAAATCTCGGCTATCTCTAAATCCGGGTCAACGCAGGTGGTAATCCGCCGTAGTTGTCCCCTATTTTCTAGGAGGTTCAGGAATTCCCGCAAATCTCGTGCCATGTTTATCCATCAATCGAGCTATCGTCTTTTATTATGATGGAATACTGTCACTTTCTACGAGAATCGCTATGCGAGACGATCCGAGTTTGACTCCTCATCAGATATTAGAGGCGATCGCGCCATTAAGTCGTTCGATTTCTGAAACCCTTTGGATAGCCTATCAACACCATCCGGAATGGCTGAATGAAAAATTTAGAAATCAATCCTGGCATCGGGAGGAGTTTCAAGTCAAATTATCAGAAAAAATAGCAACGGAGTTACGCAAAAACAATCATGATATAGACAGCCTGATTCGCCGATTTATTAAACTGTTAGAGGCTTTTATGAAGCCTCCATTTTTTGTATCTTATGAATTTTTAGAATTAATTCAAAATTTTCGGACTTTACTTAAATTTCCCGAACAAATCGTCCCGGTAGACCCAGCCCTTTCATCGGGGATTCTGACGGTTCAATCGGACATGGAAACTCAAAGTTTAGAACAATTTGCCATTCGCTTAGGCTTTAATTTGCCCGAAGCCCTGTCTCTGGGAATGGCAGCTCAATTTAATGCGTTCAAAAACGGCTCGGTGGGTGGGATTGCTATTTTACTTTTAGATGCGGAAAATTTATCTTTAGATGAAGAAGCAGAAAAATTTTTAAAACAAGTTTGTCAATATGATTTACAAATTAAAATTGCTTTTGCCAACTGGCAAAGAATGGGTAAAAAAGATGTTCAACTCCATAAAAGGCATTATGAACTGATTCATGTTCCACCGGGGAAAGATAGTGCGGATGTGAAAATGGCAACGGTGGGTTCCTCTATTTTTGTTCACTATCCCAATGCAAAGGAGGTGCTGGTTTGTTCGTCGGATGGGGTGATGACTCATTTATGTACGACGCTTCAGACTCATGGATTAATAGTGTATCTAGTTCGCAAACAGGGGAAGCTTTTAACGGTTCTCAACACGCAGACGGGTAAAACTCAAACTTATGGAATGGAGGAAATTAGCCCGGTTCTTTCGGTGGAAGAATGCGTTAAAACGTTTAAGGGGATTCTCAACGCTGAACAGCAAAGAAGCGGCAAACAGTGGGTTAAATTTTCGCGAGTTTGTGCATTGTTTGAGGACCGTTATCAAATCCCCCTGAGTCAGGTGGCGATCGCCTCGGAACCCGGGAAAAAAGCCCGGGACATCTTTTGCGATCGCCCGGATGATTTTGTCGTCCATCAAGTCCCAGGAGATTCCGAACTTTACATTGCTTTATTCGATTGTCTGGAGTTCAAATCAAACCCCGGGTTTGACTCTCAACCCCTAAGTTTAAAACTCCCGACAATGCCCCAGAATTCCCTTCACAATGGGTTTAATGGCAGAGAAGAAGTTGAACTGGCATTAGAACGGGCGATCGCCTCTATGCACCAGAAGTATCCCGGAATGGCGATTTCCACCGGGATGTTGGGTTCAGAATTTAAAGAACTCTATGGTCAAAATCCCAATTGGATTATTAAAAAATTAGGACTCGCCGGAAATTTCAGTAAATTTTTACAGTCGAGTTCGAGATTTACCCTAACCCCATCCCCCCAAACGGGTGAAGTAATCATCGGTGAAAAACCCAGCCCTACTCCAAAAGTGTTCACCCTATCCCCGGGAATCACTTCTGTTTCTTCTTCTGTCATCAACACCCCGGTAGACTTGGAAAAATCTTTGATAGAGTTACTGGTCAGATTAACCGAACATTCATCGGGAAATTCCATTCCTCTCTCCTCTCTTGCCAGTGAATTTAACGCCCAATATGGAATTCCGATTACCCAGCTTATGAAACAGTTGAAAATCAAAGGAAAATTAACCCATTTTTTGGATTTATCTAAAGCGTTTAAATTAAAAAAAATAGGGAAAGTGTATCAAGTCGCCCTCCTGTCCCGAACGCCTTAACCCCTCCGAGTTTTGAGGAAACGATTAAAATTAAAGGCATTAAAGTCATTGAGGGCAGTGATATCGGATTCATGGAAATCGATCACATTCACTTTTACGTTAAAAATGCTACAGCACAACGGGACTGGTTCGTAAATTGCCTCGGATTTGAGGCGATCGCCAGTTTCACCCACACCGACACTCACACGGAACTGATTCAAAGTGGTTTAGTCCGGTTTGCACTCTCTTCCCCCTTGTCTGTTACTTCTCCTGTAGCGGAATATCTCGATCGCCATCCTCCAGGAGTCGCGGATATTGCCTTTACCGTTGAGGATTTAGGATCCTGCTTGCATCAAGCGACTGCTGCCGGTGCAAAAGTCTTACAACCCATACAGGAACAACCCCCATCTTTTTCCCCCTTAAAATGGGCAAAAATTGCTGGATGGGGAGAACTGAGTCATACCTTAATTCAACGGGGTGACTCCCCTGATGCTATCCCGAGTCTTCCTGACCCGATTTATCCCATTTTAACTGATGAACCCCTTGAAAAATCAATCTACTCACCCCAAAACAATTTCCATCAACCTACCTCCAACCCTATTTCTCCAAGTTTCTATCTCAATATTGACCATATTGTTTTAAATGTCGAACAAGGAGACTTAAAAACTGCCCTATCCTGGTATGAAAATGTTTTGGGATTTCAAGGTCAGCAAACCTTTGAGATCCAAACTAAACGGTCTGGATTACACTCTCAGGTCATGATTTATCCCGAGAGTTCTATTCAGTTCCCCCTTAATGAACCGACATCTGATACCTCTCAAGTTCAAGAATTTTTAGAGTTTAATCAAGGTCCGGGGATTCAGCATATTGCTTTAAAAACGAATAATATTCTGGGAACTGTTGCTCAGTTACGGGAAAATGGAGTTTCGTTTATTGATGTACCACCGACCTATTATGCAACCCTGCGCCAACGTCTGGGGTTTGATGAAACCTCGGCAGACTGGCAGGACATTGAAAGGAAAAAAATTTTAGTCGATTGGCATCCTGAAACTCCAAATTCCCTGTTACTGCAAACCTTTACTCAACCGATTTTTGAACAACCCACGTTCTTTTTTGAAGTGATTGAGCGTCGGCAGGAGGCGGCAGGATTTGGAGAAGGAAATTTTCAAGCCTTATTTGAGGCGATCGAACGAGAACAACTGAAACGAGAGGAATATTCGGTCTAATTTTTCTAAGTTAACGCTTGATATAGCAATCCTAAATGATTTGTAACATTTTCATCTCCCCTCTCCCGTTCTGGGAGAGGGGTTGGGGGTGAGGGTCTTCCACAAATGATTTAGGACTGCTATAGTGGCTTCTTCAAGTGGGGCGATTCTCGAATCGCCCCTACATTGGTTATTGGATTTAGGGGGTGGCGATTCTCGAATCGCCCCTACATTGGTTATTGGATTTAGGGGGTGGCGATTCTCGAATCGCCCCTACATTTAGGGGGTAAAGATTGGGAGAAAACCCGGGTTGGTTTTGCCCATTGAGGTTAAATCGCTCGGTAGATAAAACTGAGAGTGGCCCAGTGATCCACATGAAGGGCCCAGCGGTCGGGGGAGGTGTTGGCATTGGGGAGACTGGCAATGCTGGCGGTATGGAGGTCCTGTAAGATCGCTTGGACGATCGCCAGGGGATTAGTCACCGGAATCAGAGGTTGAGCATCTCCCTGGGGACGCATGAAACCCGATAAGGCGGAAAAGGTTTTCGTAAACGGACTGGATGAAAAAATCACCTGAGTTTCCGTTAATCCCGCTTGACCATGAACCACCCATGATCCCGTACCCGAACCCGTAGGAATCGTCAGGGTTTCCCCGGGAAGGAGCAGATTTTGTTCTAAGGTAGGCTGAGTTTGTCCAGTATTGGAAGTGTTCGGGTCATCGGAGGGATAGAGGACCACGGCATTACCACTGTTATCGAAGGAAAACAACAGGCAGTACAGGGGGCGATCGCTATAATTAAACGCCCGATAGCGAATCCGACTCCCCAAGGGAACCCCTAACGGACTATTCCCATTGCGCGACAGGGGAACCCCAGATACCTCGGGGGCTTCCCAAGGGGCGCGACGGGTTTCGCTTTGGACGATCGCCTTGCCTTCGGGTCCCAGGGTTTCCAAGTTCACCCGCACCCCCAACCGGGAAGACCCTTCATTGGCACTCAACCGTAATAATTTAGTTGCCAGCAAGGTTTGCAGTTGCGGAACTAACCGTTGAGCAGAGGATTTAATCGCTTCTCCCTGTTCTCCCATCGTATTCAGCAGCAGGTTTTTCCCCAGGGAAAATAGAGCATAACTCCCGGGGGGAATCATCGGCAAGGCGGAACTCGGGAGTTGAGCCAACATCGCCTCTTGAGCGCGTCCAAATAAATAGTCCGCCGGTTGTTCTCCGGCAATCACGGTGGTGACTCGGGGAATTCCGGCAAAGGCGCTAGTAGCATCCACCCGTTCAATCCGTTGCAATCCGGCATCTAAAGCAATGGTCAAATTGATGTTACGGGGGATTGTCCGGACTGTTTCTTGGAGGAGTTGACCGACTTTCAGGGGGTTGGGAGACTGAGGGGTTGATTTTTCAATCCCTAAGACTTGCGCTTTAACGGTTAATCCCTCTGGCGATCGCACCTGTAAACGGTAGGATGGGGCATCTGTTCCGGCTACAGGAACTGGGGTGAAAATTGAATTGACTTCTAAGGATTCGATCGCCTGGACTGGAAGTCCTCCCAACCACAAAACTGCCGTTTGACCGTTGTCTTCGAGGGCGGTAACGACACCCTCGGCACTAGGTTGATTAAAGGCAAAACCCGGTAAGGTTTCATCGGGCGGATTGTTCCCTTCCCCGGACGGTGGCGCTTCTAAGGTTTTTAATAGTTGGGGTTGTTGGAGGGGAAAACCCGCAATTTGCTGGACGGCACAAGCGGCTTTCTGGAGACTAGATTGGAGTGTATTCCCTGGAGTTGCTAACCACAGTTGCTGGGTAATGGCATAAGTAAAGACTCCGGCACTAAAGCCATTCCATCGCCCTTCGGTGGCTAACTGATTGGCCCCGGATGCCGCTAAAACCACCCCTTTAAAGGAGGAGGGCGATCGCGGAAACAATAAGGTGGGTTTTGGGCTAATTTTTTCCAAAAAAGCCAGTTCAGCATCACTGGGATTGCCCGTGGGCACCCCTTGTTGGGAGCGAATTCGCAGATTTCCTTGGAGGGTGTTCCCCGGATAGCTGTAGCAGGTATCCAAGACAGCGATCGCCCGGTCGGTTTTCAGCGATCGCAACAGTTCCCACAGGGTCGCTTCTAAAATGTCATTGGCGCTTCGTCCCCCACTGCCGGTTCCTCCATCCACCGGCATCAAACTCGTTTGCAATCCCGTGGTGGATTGGTCCCAATTAATCCGCCGCCCATATCCACTAAAGTGGAACACCACCAAATCTCCGTTCTTGGCTTGCTGTCCCAAGTGATTGATAAAAGCCTCTTCAATATTGGCACGAGTGGCTTGTCCATCGATGAGGGTGACGATATCCTGGGGATTAAACCCAAAACGATAGATCAAAAGTTCTCGTTGCAGTTCCACATCCGTGACACAACCGGAAAGGGGATTTAAGCCCGGATAGGCGTTGATCCCCACTAATAATGCCAACTTGCCAGAGGCGGGTGCTGCCAAAGCTTGGTAATAGCGCTGGCTAGATTTCCAGATGATGGTCTCGCTAATTCCCAACCCGGCTAGGATGCCGCTTGCCCTGCGTAAAAATTCTCGTCGCTTCAGTCCCATTCCCTAAATCGTCCTTCTTACCCTTATAATGCTTATTTTTCAACGGGAATGGACTCGTGGCAACCCGAGGGGCAGCTTCTTTCTTCGTTGACTCATCACGGTTTGATCCCGGTCTCATCCTGGGGAGTCCATTCCCTTGGTTCGGTCATGATAACCACTTTATACCGGGATCCGTTGCGATCGCCCGTGGGGTCTTCTTCCCGTCTTGTCTCTCCACCCATCTTGGGTTCAGAAAGGTTTATTCTCTCCTGGAACCCGCATCTTTGATATTCTTTTGTTAAGAAAGTCTGGCAAACAGAGCTAAATTTTGCATTGGGTATTTGGCAATTTTGCCCATATCTTCTCAACACTCGCCAGTTTTCTTCTGATATTTTCCTAGCGTTCTTTTTCTCTCTCTTTTTCCGCTGTTTTCGTCTCCCAATGGGGACCAATAGACCAACTTTTAGCGATTTTTTCGCTATTTTGAGGCAGGAAATTATTTCCTCTTTACTATATAATACTCCTTCAATCGCGATCGGTCAAAATCACAACGAGGAATTTTGCTCCCCCTTGCTCTAACTGCGGTTTCATCGGGAGGCGATCGCCCATTCCGGTTAGGGAAGGACAAGGCCCTGCCTTGTCCCGAGAGCGCTCAGAACATTTAAGATCCTTTCCGGTCCCCTCCCCAAGACACAGGGGAGGGGACCGGAGGTGTTCTTAAGCGTAAAAACCCTACTCTTGTAAGCCTCGGAACCCCTCCATCCCCAATGGATTAATAGGACTCCACAGCCACCCGCATTGCTCGGGCGAGTTCCGCCGCCACTTCTGGACGAGAAAACTCCGGCGGGGGTAACTGTCCATTCCGCAGCATCTCCCGCACTTTCGTTCCCGACAGGTGAATCCGCTGATCGGGGTTACTTGGACTCGTTTTCGTCGTTGCCATACTCTTGGTCACCTGACAGAAGAAAGCGTGTTCAAACTTCATCGGCAGGATTCCTAATTCCCCGGGTTCAAACTCATCAAAAATATGTTGAGCGTCGTAAGTCCCGTAGTAATCCCCCACTCCGGCATGATCCCGACCCACAATAAAATGGGTGCAGCCGTAATTTTTCCGGAGTAAGGCGTGGAAAATCGCTTCTCTAGGTCCGGCATAGCGCATCGCTGCGGGGTTAATCGCCAAAACTACCCGGTCTTTCGGGTAATATTTTTCCATGAGAATTTCATAACAGCGCATCCGGACATCGGCGGGAATATCATCTCCTTTGGTTACGCCGACTAAGGGATGCAGTAATAAGGCATCGACACTTTCCAAAGCGCATTTGGTAATGTATTCGTGGGCGCGGTGGATCGGGTTGCGGGTTTGGAAGGCAACGATGGATTTCCAGCCTTTTTCCCGAAACAGGGCCCGAGATTGAGCCGGGTCGATTTGGTAATCAGGAAATTGGGGATGCGCTTCGCGATCGAGTAACCAAATCGGTCCCGCTAGATTGATGGGTCCTTGCTCATACAAGACTTTGACCCCGGGATGATTCTGGTCCTCGGTGCGATAGACGTTAACCGCTTCTAATGCCTTGTTGTAGCGATATTTTTGGGTGAGTTCCAGGACCCCCACAAATTTGCCTTCGGTGTCATCTAAGCGCACCCAACTCCCTTCTTTGAGGGGTTCAGCGATTTCTTCACTCACCGGCAGGGTGATGGGAACGGACCAAGGGAGTCCATTCGCCAAGCGCATATCCGTGACAACGGGATCATAATCTTTTTGATCCATGAAGCCCGTCAGGGGGCTAAAACCACCAATAGCAATTAGGATAAGGTCACAGAGTGCGCGATCGCTCAGTTGCAGGCGAGGCATGGTCTCGCCTTGGGCGAGAAATTCCTGCTTTTGAGCGGGGCTGACGATACGATTAATTAAGTGACCGCCGTGGGGGGCGATCGCATCTGGATGTTGAGTCAAAACGATCCCTCTTTAGATATATTTCAATTCTTTAGCTTGGCTAATTTTTGATCATACTGGTATCTGGGACGTTTGACACCCCTCGATTCGGTGCGATCGCCTTCATGGCAAGATTGCCCCAATATCAAGAACCCGGCTTTGTTGAAAAACCGGGTTCTTGATATTGGGACTTTTAAATTTTTGAGGGCAAGGGTAGAGGAGTAGGGTGGGCACTGCCCACCTCTTCGGAGTAAGGTGGGCAGTGCCCACCCTACTATTGCTCTGTGGCAATTTGCAGCAATTCTGGGCAGAAACCCGGTTTCGGGTCCGATCGCCACAGAATCGCCCTAGGACAACTGTTCAATAATCCCGCCACCGAGGACGCGATCGCCGTCGTACCACACTGCTGCTTGTCCGGGGGTGACCCCAAACTGCGGTTCATCAAACACCAGTTTGGCGCGGTGTCCCCCATCTTCGGGAATCACTGTCACCGGAACTGGCGAGGTCCGATACCGAATCTGGACTTCTGCCCGAATCGGCGCAGTCGGAGGGGCGATCGATACCCAATTGACGCGATCCACGGTGAAACTCGGTTCCGTTGCTGACTCGCGATCGCCCACAATCACCCGATTTTTCACCGCATCCAATGCCACCACATACAAGGGTTCCGCCGCCGCGACACCGATCCCTTTGCGCTGTCCAATGGTGTAACGATGGATGCCGTCATGCTGTCCGAGGACCTTCCCCTGGACATCCACAATCTCCCCTTTTTCGGGCCGGATGTACTGTTCCAAAAAAGTCTGCATCGAGCCGTGGGCTTCCACTAAGCATAAGTCTTGACTTTCTGGCTTTTCAGCGGTTTGCAGTCCATATTCTGCCGCAATCTGCCTGGTTTGGGTCTTGGTAATTTCACCCAAGGGAAACATACATCCCGCCAGCAATTTTTGGGTTAAGTCGTACAAAAAGTAAGATTGGTCTTTATTGCGATCGACGGCCCGCAGTAATTCATACCGTCCGGTCTCTTCGTTATAGTTGACTCGGGCATAGTGTCCCGTGGCAATTTTGTCAATCCCCAGTTCTTCCTGGGCATAACTTAACATCGGGCCAAATTTTACGGCCCGATTGCACTGGGAACAGGGTAACGGGGTAAACCCGGCACTATATCCCGCCACGATATAATCGACAATTTTTTCTTGAAATAACTGGCGAGTATCGACGATGTGATGGGGAATATCCAATTCTTCACAAAGCGAGGCAGCATCGACCATCCCCTCAGAGCAGCATTGACCTTTCCCCTTCATTAACCATAGGG
The DNA here is from genome assembly GCA_011390515.1 of Oscillatoria sp. Classification (GTDB taxonomy): domain Bacteria; phylum Cyanobacteriota; class Cyanobacteriia; order Cyanobacteriales; family Laspinemataceae; genus Laspinema. Next base: position 13,251 of record JAABSJ010000048.1, on the reverse strand, counting down.
TAAGACCAATGACTTCATATCCTTGATGATGTAGGATGGCGGCTGCGGTAGAACTATCCACTCCACCGGAGAGGCCAACGACGACTTTGCTCATAAAATCCCATAAAAGGCCGCTATCTAAACAATTCGGCCAAACAATAACAATCTCTTTCTAGGCTAACAGATCGAGTTGGAATTCATGGTCAAATTTATTGAGATTTTCCGTTGTTGTGGAAAATCGCTTTAATTTCCTGTGCTAGAGTGGCTAAAAACCTCTTGATCCTGCTTGGTGAGTGGATATCCCTGTATGGAAAATCTCCGATTCGGTGCGTTTAGTTCTAGGAATCGTGACTTGAGAAGAAAGGTGCGATCGCCTTACGGCTGGATAGGGGCGATTTTAGGCATGGGTTTTAATCTGGGAGTAGCGACTGAGGGGCTGCTGCTTTCTGAAGGGGCGATCGCTCAAAGCCTTCCCCAACTACCACCCATTCAACAATTTCCACAACTGCCGGTTCCCTCTGAGCAACCCCCCTTCTCCCCGGGACCGATTCCCCAATTTGACCTCCCTCCGGCCCCTCCCCCGCTTCCTCCGCTACCGAGTTCTAAGCGTTATGTAGTCTATATCCCCACCAATAACCCGGTGGTACTCGCCCAAGTTCGATTAATCGAACCGGAAGCATTTATTAAGGAGTTGGACGGAAAAACCGTGATTCAAGCGGGGATGTTTGTGAATAACTCCAATGCTTACCGACGGGCGCGAGAATTAGAACGATTGGTCGGGATTCGTTCGGCGATCGGCACCATTGAACCCATCTCTCCGGCGATCGCCACGGCTGCTGTGGGTCCGGCTGCCTCTTTGGGTATGGCTAATCCCTATTTTGTAATCATTCCCGGCAACCCCAATGACTTTTCCCGGATTACCTCTCAATTAACCACTGCCGGAATTACCCCCCAAGAAATCTCCGTCCGCACCGTTCCCTTTGGACCCCATCTGGCGATCGGTCCTTTCCCCAATCGCATCACCGCTCAACAAGAAAGCGGCTATATTCGTAATTTTGGCATTGATGCTCGCGTTCATCAATATGATTGATGACTCCACAAACTCTCCAGGTTAAGCTCAACTGACCCGGCATTTAGGGTCGGGCGATTCTCGAATCGCCCCTACGTTCCCAAGCTCCCTGAGAACCCAACAGATTAAGCGCCTGAAAACCCTGGCTTTCCATCACTCTTTGCATTGCCCATTCATTTAGAACATAGGACCGTGACTGCACAACAAAACCGCCAACATCAGATTCATCAATTGATCGTGACTGCATCGCAAATGAGCGCCATTGAAGGACGACTCTTTGCTGCGGGAATGCCCGTAGCTGCATTGATGGAAAAGGTGGCCCAAGCTATTTTTCAGCGCCTGGTTGCCCTCTATCCTCGTCCCAGAGTCCAACGAGTTGGGGTTTTGGTCGGTCCGGGTCACAATGGCGGGGATGCTTTGGTGGTGGCCCGAGAGTTACATTTTGCCGGATATGAGGTGTTGATTTATCGACCCCTTGCTAAATGTAAGGAGTTGACCCGAAAGCATGGGGAATATGTGGAGAGTTTGGGGGTGGAGTTTTTTGACCAAATCGACCCGCTTCTGGATTGCGATTTGATTGTGGATGGATTATTTGGTTTCGGATTAGAACGGTCAATTTCTGGGGAGATTGCTCAGGGAATTGACCGATTAAATCAACAGTCTCAACCCGTGATTAGCATTGATTTACCCTCAGGGTTACAGACGGATACGGGAGCGGTTTTAGGAACGGCTATTCAGGCGACTCATACCTTTTGTTTGGGGTTATGGAAGTTAGGACTATTTCATGATCAAGCATTGGCTTATGTGGGGAAGGCGGAATTAATTGATTTTGATATTCCCTTGAAGGATATTCAGGCGGTGTTAGGCGATCGCCATCCCATCCACCGGATTACCTCAACGGCGGCACTCCCCCATCTCCCCCTTCCCCGTCCTCAATTGACCCACAAGTATAAGGAAGGACATCTCCTGGCAATCTGTGGTTCTCAACGGTATATGGGGGCGGCCCTATTATGTGGGTTGGGGGCTAAGGCATCGGGGGTGGGAATGTTGACGATCGCCGTTCCCAAGTCGCTCAAACCCTACATGAGTCAGCAATTAGCCGATGCGCTGATTGTGGGATGCCCAGAAACTGATTCCGGGGCGATCGCTGATTTGCCCGATAGCATCGACTTGAGTTCTTTTGATGCGATCGCCTGTGGTTGTGGGTTAACCCTGGATGCGATGGCAGTAGTCCAAGCCGTATTAGCCAGCGATCGGCCCTTGATTTTAGATGCTGATGGATTAAATGCTTTGGCGCAATTGGGGACCATTCCCACCCTGTCTCAACGACAAGTCTTTACCCTGTTGACCCCCCATCCGGGAGAATTTAAGCGTCTGTTTCCCGAGATTCAGGACGAAGCGGAGGATTTGGTCAGGGCCGTGGGTCGGGCTGCTGAGGAAAGTGGGGCGGTGGTGATGCTCAAACAAGCTAGAACGGCGATCGGCTATCCCGATGGATCGGTTTGGATTAACCCCGAAAGCACTCCCGCATTGGCAAGAGGAGGCAGTGGCGATGTCTTAACGGGGTTATCCAGTGGCTTAATGGCTCAGGCGATCGCCCGAAAGCTACCCGTAGAACCCCTCGTGCAAACCGCAGTCTGGTGGCACGCACAGGCTGCTATTTCTGCTGCCACGGTTCGCACTGAGTTAGGAGTGGATGCAGTGACGTTAAGCGAGTATTTACTCAAGGTTCTGCCCCAGTTCACCCAATCCAGCCATAACGCGGACAGCAGATCCGAATGACTAAGGACTACTAAAACAGCCAGATTTTAACCGATGCTTACCCCTGATGGTTTGGTTTAATTGCTTTTTGTCCCGTTTACCATCGCATATAGAGCGCATTATAGCAACCGGCGATATGGGCGTGATGAATAAAATCCGTATAGAAGGAAACAGGTCGATATCCAAAGGGGAGCAAAAAATTGTGAACGTCCATCAATCTCCCGCCTAGCTTGCTCGGATGATCATTGCCGACATAGAAAAACTCAAAGTAGATAAAATTAATCTGTTTATTCTTTAGTAATTCTTGTGCGCCCTGAATCACCTCAAAGTCAAACCCCTCTGTATCGACTTTAAGCAGGTCAATCGAACTAATCTGATGTTTATGACAGTAGGCATCAATCGTTTCTAGCTCTAATGTCGCCACACCACAACTCTTACGGGATGACATGACCGGGGACTCGGGAATGCAAGATGACAGCAGCGACTTGGAGTAGATGTATATTTCTTTTTGCTCATTCTGTTTGCCAAATCCTAGGCAATAAGGATGGATGTTTTTGTAATGCTTAACGTTAGCCTGGAGGTCTTTAAATGTTTTTTGAACGGGTTCAAAGGAGTAAATTTCAGCATGGGGAAATGCTTTAGATAATTTAATTGCGGTTTGACCAACATTGGCACCAATATCAAATATTATGTCAATTGATTGGCGAGTCAGGCGACAATTATAGTTGCTGTTGGATAAAAGTTTTTTGATATCAGACAAGGGGTCAACTCCCATTCCAGTCGTCCCGTTTTTAGGGGTAATCTGATAACCTGCAGCTGAGGCCATTGATTTGATGAGATTTTTAAGCATATTTTTTTCGTAAAGATAGAAAAAAAAACTGAAAATCTGTCCGGTTTCTTGCTCTATGAATTAATTTAGCACGCCTTTCAGGAATGGTCAGGAAAGTCGCAAAAACTTCACTGGAGTGACAAGAGGAACGGTTAAATAATCAAGTTTTCTAAAACCCAAGGGCCTCCTATGCAGAAGGATCCTTTCAGTCTGGCATTCTGACTGAGAGGCTGATGCGATCGCCCCTTATATAGCGACCCTAAATGAATTTGACATAAAGAAAGCGAGCAAGATGCTCTTCAAGTAGGCATAGCTAAGCGCTTCGCGCAGGCTGCGCCAACGCTGTACCGCACTACAAGACTCTTAGGCGTCTGAGCCATTGCCAGAATGATTTAGACGCGCTATAACATTCTTTCCGGGTCCCCATCCTGAAACCAAGGGACTGTTTTTAAATTTTAAAATTGGGTTTCCTGGCAACTGACATCCACACAAAACAACACCCAAGACCTACTCGCTGAGTGATTTCCTCTCAATTTCAATGTTCGCAGGCTGCCTAACTTAAAAAGTTTAGGAGTATTGCTGCCGGTTCCACGATTTGAGGAAATATCAGCCCTTGGTTTGGGTGTTGTTCGGGTTTTGGTACGAGACAGATGTTAGATTAAACAGCTTGAACCTCTTTAAGCTAATTTGAACTTGGCTGTTGTAATCTGCCAGGGAAGCTCTTGTGGCTTCCATATATTTAATTTAGCACGGTTTTGAGTTATGGCAAGGGAATGTTATAAAACTTTACTTAATGGAATTGAGAAGAATCTAGGGGATCAGGTAACGGGTTCTACAGTTAGGGGGAAGCCAGGGATGAATTGCCTTCGCCACAGGAGATTCTCATCAGGGAGCAGGGCGATCGCCACTTCTGCTCTTCTTCAAAGGTTTCCATCCGATGGCCCAGGAAGGAATTTTTAAAATTAAGTTTCCTGGAAACCGTGACGCAAACAAAACAACACCCAAGACCTACTCGCTGAGTGATTTCCTCTCAATTTCAATGTTCGCAGGCTGCCTAACTTAAACAGTTTAGGAGTATTGCTGCCGATTCCACGATTTGAGGAAATATCAGCCCTTGGTTTGGGTGTTGTTTGGGTTTTGATACGACGAGACAGATGTTAGATTAAACAGCTTGAACCTCTTTAAGCTAATTTGAACTTGTCTGCTGTTTTCTGCCAGGGAAGCTCTTGCGGCTTCATTTATTAATTTATCATCATTTTCCTATAATGCAAGCACAAGCAATAAAGGTTTACATAAATCAGAGTAACCTCTCTCAAAAGTATGAATTTAAGTAAACATTGCCCTCAATCCGGGGATCACCAGGGTGCAAGAGACTTGCGATGCCATAGATTTCGGGGTCCGACGCCAGGTAGCTTGTCCTACAGGAGCGGGACAGCATTCGACACCCAGGACAAGCAACCGGGGTTTTGGCGCAAATGGGCGGCGAATGAGTCAAGATTTTGTAAAACAAACCGGGTTGACTTCCTGTGACTGTATCCCCAAATTCAGTGACCGCCCTAGAAGGCGTCAAGCGAGTTATCAAAAATCATCCCTCTGTCGAACCCCATTTTTTTTTACAAGGGCAGAAATCTCAAACATCAGTGGACCCACTCCAGCTATCTATTTCTAAAGAAAGATGCAGTATCCCACAATTTTTTCCTAGAGTGAGTTCAATTATTATCAACGGTCGCTCGGGCTAATTTTTAGAATTGGGACACCCGTGGCAACTTTGTTCTCATGGTCAGCATTGATCTGACCACTTTTATTCGGAGGTTTCAGAATGTTAAATAGATTTAACAACACATCCCTTAACAAACGCAGTCATCTGGTTCGCGGCTCTTCCTTGTTTGGAAAGGTGAATGGGGCGATCGCCCTGGGACTGATGCTCCTGGTACTCCCAGCTTGCGACGCGACGGATCAAACCACGACGATGACCCCCACAGACCCGGGAATTGACACCACAACGACTCAAGGCATGGAGACTCCAGGCATGATCGCAGATTTTGAGGAGGTTGCGGAGAATCCTAACCAGTTTATGGGTCAAATGGTGACCCTCAATGGTGAAGTGGCAGAAGTCCTCGGACCTAATGTTTTCCGGATCCAGGAAGATCAGCTCATTGGTGGGGAGGATATCATTGTGATTACCACCGACGCCCAAATGCCGGTGATGGAAGATAGTCAAATCCAGGTGACGGGAGAAGTTCGTCAATTGGTGGTTACTGAAATCGAACGGGATTACGATCTCGGCTGGGATGATACTTTACGCACTGAAATCGAACGGGAATACACCGATCGCCCTGCAATCGTGGCCCAGTCAATCCAGCCCATGATGACTAATCCGTAAGTAAAATTAGGCTCAGGCGATCGCCTGTAGAGTCTTTAAATAAAAAGAGAAGAGAACCGGAGTTCTCTTCTCTTTTGTTTTGGTGGGGTTTGGGGATGGGTTGCGATCGCCCTTTATCGCTTCCCCTTTTAATTTCTTGCGCAACATCTGCTGCTGCTTTTTGAGTTGTCGTTGCCTTGCACTACCGCCTTTGCCCTTGGTATTTCTCCCCTGGCTACGAGGAGACTCCCAGCGTTTGAGCCGTTGAGCCATTGTCTTAGTCCTTACTCGGTACAATTTTCATCAACCTATTTCACCATTTTAGCTTGACTTTCCTGGGACTTGTCAAGTCCTCCGTCGAGAAAGAAAGTAGGGTGGGCACTGCCCACCTTAATTGCGGTGGGCAGTGCCCACCCTACAATTACTCTTGTCTGTTGTGGAAAATCGTGGCTTCTGGAGTTGGGTCCCAGTCCCTCGGGCAGAAAACCCTAAAAAATAAGGGTTCTCAGTTACTAGCTGAGAACCCTTATTTTGTGCTTCCGATATTAGAGAGTGGGCGAGGCGAGAGTCGAACTCGCACGACCGAAGCCGCCACATTTTGAGTGTGGTGCGTCTACCAATTTCGCCACTCGCCCTTTTTCTCGGTTTCACTACTATAACACATTTTTCCTTTTTGCAACAAAGTTTCATAATCTTTGCTGCTGGCCCAGCGATCAATCTCTCTAGCCCTGAGTACAGGCAGGGGATGGGTGAGTTGGCCGGTTTGGGCTTCCCTGAGCAAAAGTCCCAGTTCTGTACTGCTGCTCTCATCGTAAGCACGAGCTTGGGCGAGAAAAGCATCCAAATTGAGTTGGGGAGCCAGAGTCGGGGAACCCCCGGCCAATTTCATCAGGACCGAACTCACGACTCGCGAGTCCTGAGTGGCTAATAATGCCGCGCGATCGCAGCTAAACTCGGCGCATCGGACCCACTGCAAAATTTGAGTTTGGAGGGTTTGGGCCAGTAAAGCCCCCACCGCAGACAGTTGTCCTGCGGCTAACATAATCAGATTCGCCAGAGTTAAATAAACCCCATGTTCGCATTTGAGATGCCCCAGCTCATGTCCAATCACCGCCTGGATTTCTTCCGGTGTCAGCAGTTCGATCAGCGAGGTATGAATCACCACAAAGGGTTTTTTGCCCCGCATCGCGAAGGTATAAGCATTCGGCATCGGATGTTGACGAACATAGAGCTCGGGGGTCTCTAAATCCAAAACCTGGCAGGCTTCCTTGAGCAACTGATGCAACTGGGGTAACTGTTGCTCACTGACCAAAACGCTAGAAGCAATATTATCCAGGTAAAAAAATTGTTCTCCAATCGAACCAAGCAACTGGCGGACGATCAGGTCCAGTCCCGGGAGTTGCTTGAGGGATTGGGTTGCTTCTAGATCCAGAGGATGACGAAAGCCATCTGCTTTGAGTCCGATCAGGGGTGTTTTTGGGAAAGCCATACCAGTTTAGGGACTAAGGTCTGATGACAAAGAATTAAGAGGTTTTTTGGGAAGAAGAGACTTCCAAAAACCTCTTGCCCTTTCATTTTAGTGCGGATTGAGAAGATTGGATGGCGGTTGAGTTGGCTTCGCTCTCAGGCGGAGCCGGTTCGCGCTTGATCCGAACCCCGAGTTTTTCGAGTTTGAGGTCGAGGTTTTCGTAGCCGCGATCCAGGTGCTGCAACCCTTGAATGGTCGTTTTACCCTGAGCGGCTAAAGCGGCGATCGCCAAGGCTGCCGAGGCGCGAAGGTCTGTTGCCATCACCGGAGCACCCGTGAGGTGGGGTACACCCCGGACGATCGCCGTATTGCCTTTGACGCGAATATCTGCTCCCATGCGATTTAACTCAGCCACATGGCGCAGGCGATTTTCAAAGACAGTTTCGGTAATCAGGCTATCCCCATTACTCACCGTCAGCAAGGCCATAAACTGAGCCTGCATATCCGTGGGAAACCCTGGATAGGGCAAGGTTTCGATATCCGTTGCCTGAATGATATCCGGTCCAATCACCCGCAGGCGATCGGGGCCTTCCGCGATGATTTGCGCGCCGGTTTGCCGCAGCTTGGAAATCACCGGAGTCAGATGGTCACTGATGACGGGATACAGACTGATATCTGAGCGAGAAATTGCTCCAGCGACTAAGAAGGTTCCGGCTTCAATGCGATCGGGAATGATCGGATAGTCCGCCGTATGCAGCCGGGGAACCCCTTCAATCACAATGGTTTTGGTCCCCGCACCGCGAATTTTTGCCCCGAGAGCGTTACAGAAGTTCGCCAAATCGATGACTTCTGGCTCTTGGGCGACATTATCCAGGATGGTTTCTCCATCAGCGAGGGTGGCCGCCATCATCAGGGTTTCAGTGGCACCGACGCTGGGATAGTCGAGGTAAAATTTAGCGCCTTTTAAGCGGCGATCGCGTCCAGGAACGGACGCATGAACCATACCATGCTCAATATAGACATTAGCGCCCAGGGCTTGCAGTCCGCGAACGTGGATATCCACAGGTCTGGCCCCGATCGCGCAGCCACCGGGAAGGGGAACATGAGCTTCTCCCAATCGGGCCAAGATGGGTCCAATGGCAAAGAAACTCGCCCGCAGTTGGCTGACTAATTCATAAGGGGCTTCCGAAGTCGTGATATCCCGAGCGTTGATATCCAGGATATCGCCGTTCCATTGGAGATCGACTCCGAGAGCCGAAAGCACTTGACCCATGCGAATCGCATCGACCAAGGATGGCACATTTCGCAACCGACAGGGTTCCGGACAAAGCAGGGACCCTGCCATGATGACTAAGGCCGCATTTTTGGCCCCGCTAATTTTGACTTGTCCTTGCAGGGGATGGCCTCCCCAAATATGTAGGACCGAGGGGTCAGCTTCAGAAGAGTTTGTGATGTTGAGCGAACCGAGAGAGGCAGTAATAGGTCTATCCTCCAGAATCAGTGGATGTGGTACACCTTTCGATTTGGTTTTGATTCTACCGGAAATATTTTAGTTGTCCAGATTTATACCTAAAAAAGTAAATTCCGGTAATCCCTGATACCAATAGAATCTTACCGTTAGCTATTTTGTGTCCAGTGATGCGGATTTCACGGCGAGGACCTCCTCACGGTCCGCATCATTTGGGAAAACAATTTTAGCGGGTGTCTTCTGGTGTACCTTAACAACTGGACATTCTTCAAAAGTGTAGTGGGTAGATGACGTAATTGGGAAAAAACTTTTTTAAATTGACCCCTTGACATCCATGAGGAACTGAGGCACTATGGTAAATCGGAGTGCAAAACTGCATTTTCGCGGAACTGGCGGAATTGGTAGACGCGCTAGATTCAGGTTCTAGTGTCCGCAAGGACTTCCGGGTTCAAGTCCCGGGTTCCGCATCTACACACCATTGAATACCCAAATGTTGACGAGCCTTCAGAATCCTCTGGTCAAGCAGATGCGGAAGTTGCACGCTGCAAAGGAGCGCGATCGCCAGCAACTATTTTTGTTGGAAGGGACGCACCTATTGGAGGAAGCCTGTGGGGTGGATTATCCCCTGGAGGTGGTCTGTTTTACCCCGGAGTGGCAAGGGCGGTATCCTCAATTATGGGAAACCGTGACCCAGCGATCGCCCCGGTGTGAACTCGTCAATGAAGCCGTCCTCAAGGCAGTCGCCACTACAGTCCAACCCGATGGGGTCGTCGCAGTCGCCAAACGGCGCGAGTCGGCAGTCCCCTCGATTCCCCAGTCCGGATTGACCCTCGCCTTGGAAACCCTCCAAGACCCCGGCAATCTCGGCACTCTAATTAGAACTGCTGCCGCCACGGGAACTCAAGGCATTTGGTTAAGTGCCGATAGTGTGGATGCCGCCTCTCCAAAAGTCTTACGCGCCTCTGCCGGACAGTGGTTTCGCTTGCCGGTTTCCATCAGTGCAGACTTGAAAAGCGATGTCATCCGCGCACAACAACAAGGGGTGCAGGTGATTTCTACCACTGCCGATGCACCCCTAACTTATTGGGAAATTGATTATCAGCAACCCACTTTAGTCTTACTCGGCAATGAAGGCGCAGGATTATCCGCAGACTTACTCTCCACCGCCGATCATCGAGTCCGGATCCCGCTACAGTCTGGGGTCGAATCTTTAAATGTGGCGATCGCTGCCGCCTTAATTTTATATGAAGCGCTTCGTCAAACCAGCCATTCGTCCCCGGTTTCTTGAACTGAGGCGATTCAGACTAAAAACCTCAAGGGATTAATCCTCAGCTTCGGGTTTGTGCAGTTCTTTAAAAAATTCATCAATATCAGCCACTGCCTCTTCCAGATCATGGAGGGTAAAAGTCGCCTTCTCTTCTTCTGCCGTCTGAATCGCTTGCCGTTCAGCTTCGCGAGCAGATGCAGCCTTCTGGTCCTCAACCAATTGCAAACGCTCTTGCAATGCATTTAGAGAATCTAAGAATGCCTTCTCCGCTGCCTCCCGGTCTTCGTGCTGATGGTTACTCATAACAAATTGACTCCCAATTCAATACGCACTACCCCGATTACCTCCGATTCCGGAGACTGGGACAAGTACAAAGACTATGCCCTCGGTCTTACAGTGCAGATGCATCCCTAACTCCCTAGAGCATCGGTACAGTCTTAGAGAACAACAGACAAGAACCTGAGTTTCTGGCCCTAAATTGTTGCTCTGATGTAGAGATTTTCTAAAAAACCTGGATTTCAACCTCTACTGTACCGGCACTCTCCTAGGGTTGGGCAGCTTGTTTTACCCCAAAGTAAGGGAATGTTGCCAAACCCACAGGACTTACGCCGATTTTAAGAATCCTCCCTAAATGTAGAGGCGATTCGCTTTCTCCCCTCTACATTTAGGGTTCGATGTTAGACGATTGCGTAAGTCCTGACCCATTTTCTCAACCCTGATCTAATGGTCTAATCTGGGTCGGATTCCGTTCCCCCAATCAAGCTGAGTTTATCCCCTTTTGAGAAAACTGGCTATTTTGTTCAGATGGAGTACAAGTTAGCGACCCATTCCCCATAGCCGTTATAAGGAAGAGTAGGCTGACGTTCCCAAGAGATAGCCGGTCCGTCGCCAACAATCCGTTCTGTTGCCTGGGACCAACGCGGATGAGGCTTATTCGGATTGACATTCGCCTCAAAATCGTACTCGCTCGGTACTAAAGTATTCCAATAAGTCGGGGGTTGTTCAGCTAGGAACTCGATTTTAACAATAGATTTAGCTCCCTTAAACCCGTATTTCCACGGGATTACCATCCGCAGGGGGGCTCCATGTTGTTTGGGAAGGGTCCGACCGTAAATTCCCGTAGCAAAAAAGGCCAGTTCGTTGGCCATTTCCTCAATGCGTAAACTTTCGGTGTAAGGCCAAGGTAAGGTTCCTAAATGAAATCCCGGACCCGGAGTAATTTCTGGATCATAAAATGAGGTAAATCGCACAAATTTAGCGGCACTGGTGGGTTCCACCGCTTCAATCAGGCGTTTCATGGGGAATCCAATCCAGGGAACAACCATTGCCCATGCTTCTACACATCGGAAGCGATAGATGCGTTCTTCTAGGGGAAATTGGGTCTGAATTTCATCAATATCATAAATGCGGGGATTTTTGACCAGTCCACCGACTTCAATTTTCCAGTCTTCCGTGGGCAAACTTTGGGCGGATTTCCAAATTGATTTGGTGCCGCCAAATTCATAAAAGTTATTGTAACGAGAGGCAAAGGATTGGTCGGTGATGGGCCGATCGCCTTCTATGAAGTTGGGGTTGTGCGGAATATTGGCTAAGGGCGTGGTATTTTGGATGAGTTCGCTCAGGGAATCGGAGTTGGTTTCACTGTTACAGCCAGCGATCGGTAAAACGGTCGCCCCAATCCCAGCAGCGATGGCCGTCTTCAAAAAGCGCCGACGGGACAAAAAGGCGGTTTCTGGCGTGGTTTGATGTTCGGGAATTTCCCAGGATTTAAGAATGCGGATGAGAACCATGATTGATAAAAGTGGCAGTTGCCTTCAGGGTTTTTGAACAGGAAATCTTAGGGAACAGGACTTACGCATTATTTAATATCAAACCCTAATTGTAGGGTTGATTCGCGAATCAACCCTACAGCATCCGGGGTTTATACGGAATCCGGTTGGTAAAAGTAGTTAAAAGTAGGGTGGGCACTGCCCACCTTTCCTTAACGGTGGGCAATGCCCACCCTACAATGGCTTACTCGTTTTTAAAGACCTATCACAACCGAATTCCGTATTAGGCGTAAGTCCTGGGGAAATTATAGAACAACTTCCAAAGGCTGATAGAACCAGCCACTCCAGGACGAACCCCAGATCGCCCCTTTTCATCCCCAATCCAATTTTCCCAGGTCATTTTTATAAAGTAGCCCGCGCAGGCGGGCTTTGTCCGTATAGCCCCACCATGCACGGGTGCGGGTTTAGTTCTATCCGAGTAAATCAATCCCTAAATCTTCCGCACTGACCACCTGGATATAATCGAGTAAGTTGAACTCGGAAACATCGACATTCATGACTACACCCAAGACACGATTATTGGAATCAATGATGGCAGTATCTCCAATGCCATCGCTATTAATATCAACTGCGCCAAGGATAATATTAGAGAGATCAGTCACATTGACTAATTTAATCCGATCGCCTTCTGCGGCATTAAAATCTAAAATGCGATCGGCAGTAGCGGCATTGGTCCCGGCAACATCCGCCCGTAAGATAAAATCATCGGCATCAGCACCGCCATAGAGAAAGTCTGACCCCATATCTCCAATCAGAATATCTCGGCCTTCATCGCCATATAAAACATCATTTCCTTGGCCCCCGCGAATTAAGTCATCCCCTGTACCACCCCGAATGGTATCATCCCCTAAATTGCCATTCAGGACATCATTCCCGATGCCACCATCAAGCAAATCATTGTCTTTGCCACCTCGGAGAAAATCATCCCCTTCTCCCCCAAAGATGGTGTCGTTTCCTTGGTTGCCATTGGCGACATCGGAACCACTGCTGCCAATAATGCGATCGTCCCCTTCGAGTCCCCGTAATCCTCCCGGCCAATTGATATCATCTAAAGCAATTTCAATTAAGTTACTGGCTGCATCTGCATCCACAAATCGTCCTAATTGACTGCCTTCAGCCGCTCGATTAATCAGTTCAGAAAACCCTTCTCTAACGGTGGAATTTTCAATAAAATTAGTCCTTAAAAAGTCACTAACTTCAGTTAAAGAAAATCGCTGAG
>JAABSJ010000047.1 GCA_011390515.1 Oscillatoria sp. | reverse complement strand
GCGCCCTCCGGAGGGCGCAAGCATTGCGCCCCTACAAATCAATACACCTTGACAGGGCTAGGGTTATGATACCCAATCCGGTTGGTAAAATAAAACTTACGCATTACCCCTAAATTAATGTAGAGGCGATTCGCGAATCGCCTCTACATTTAGGAGGGAGTTCCTACTCTTTCGCCTTCAGTTTCCAGCCTTTTTTGGCGACTTGTTTGGCGCGGGCGATCGCCAAACTGTCATCTTCCACATCGTCGGTAATCGTAGAACCTGCCGCAATGGTGACATTTTCGCCGATTTTGACCGGCGCAACTAAGACGCTATTAGAACCCGTTTTTGTCCCACTGCCGATTTGGGTGGGATGTTTGTTTACGCCATCGTAATTGGCGGTAATGGTTCCGGCACCGATGTTCACGCGATCGCCCGTGGTGGTATCGCCTAAATAGGACAAGTGAGATACATTGCTGCGATTGCCCAACTTAGTGTTTTTCAATTCTACAAAGTTACCAATTCGGCAGCCTTCTCCCACCTGGGCCTGACCCCGGAGGTGAGCGTAGGGTCCAACTCGGGTTCCGGCAGCTACGGTACTGTCTGTGATTACCGAATATAACACCGTGGCCTGGTCGCCAATCTGACTATTTTCAATCAGCGTCCCGGGACCGATGCGCGAACCGGACCCAATAGTAGTCTCGCCGCGCAGGTGGGTTTGGGGTTCGATGATGGTATTCGGGGCGAGGGTCACCGTATCATCAATGGTAATACTATCCGGGTCGATGAGAGTGACCCCAGCGGCCATCCAGTCATCTTTGACCCGAGTTTGCAAAATTTGATAGGCCGTTGACAATTGCTTGCGATCGTTGATGCCGAGAATTTCCTGATAATCCTCCACATCTAAAATCCGCACAGGATTTAAGTAATTCACCGCATCAGTCAGATAATATTCGGCCTGATCGTTTTCCGATTTTAATTGGGGTAAAACCTTGGCTAAGTCGGGCCAACGGAAGCAGTAAACCCCGGCATTAATGCGGCGATTCTGCTTTTGCACGGCGGTACAGTCCCGGTCCTCAATAATTTCCTTGAGCAGGTTTTCGCTGTCACAAAAGACCCGGCCATACCCTTTCGGATCGGGCAGTTGCGCGGTCAGAATGGTGGCGGCATTCCCTTGTTCTTTGTGGGTATTGAGCAGCCGCTTAATTGTTTCGGGTCGTAAGAGAGGGACATCGCCATTTAGGACCAACAAATCCCCGGTAAAGTCTTTTAAATAGGGAATGACTTGTTGGACGGCGTGACCCGTGCCTAATTGCTCGGTTTGTTCGACAAATTCTAAATTAGAGAATCGTTGGATCAGTTCGTTTTGGACGAGTTCCCCTCGATAGCCGACGATAATTAAACGTCGGGAAGGTTGAATTGCCGAGAGACTATCGAGTACCCGTTCAACGAGCGATCGCCCGCCCAAAGGATGTAAGACCTTGGGGAGGTCTGATTTCATGCGTGTCCCGCGTCCAGCGGCTAAAATCGCTACTGCTACCATTTTCTTTCAGCCCGTTAATCTCAACGGAGTATAGCGCGGTTTCCGCTCTTATTGAAGCAAACTGATCCAAAATGACATCTTGATCGCCGCAGTTAAGGGCGATCGCCCCAGATTGACCTGGGGCCTAGCCATGAGCTATGCGCCGACTTCCGGCGATCGCAGCGGGTTCGTCGGATTCAATCAATTGGAGGCGGTTGACGGCCCTTGCCGGTTCTCCCATCTCCGTCGTCCGAATAAACGTTGTAAATTTTTCCACCAGTTGCGGGTTACGCCATCCCCTGGCGGTTTCTTCGGCAATAATTTCCAGGGCTTTTTCCGAGGTAAACGCCTGTTTATAGGGCCGTTCACTCGTCAAGGCGTCATAAATATCCACCACTTGAAACACTTGGGCGATGTAGGGAATTTCCTCCCCCACCAACCCATCGGGATATCCCGTCCCATCCCATCGTTCGTGATGATGGCGAATCAGAGGACGGACCCCGCGCATGGTTCGCAGGGGTAGACAAATTTTCTCCCCAATCACCACGTGCTGTTTCATGATTTCCCACTCTTGGGCGGTGAGTTTCCCAGTTTTGAGTAACACCCCATCGGGAATCCCGACTTTGCCGATGTCATGGAGGTATCCCCCCCACATTAAATCGCGAATTTCATTGCGGGAGAGATGGAGAAACTCGCCAAACGCTTGTCCGCGAGAGACTAAGCGTTCGCAGTGGTCCCCGGTATTGGGGTCTCGGCTTTCCACCGTTCGGGCAATGGAAAAGAGGACTTGTTCCGCATGGTCGAGGTCCTCATTGAGCCGTTTTTGGCGGACCAGGGATTTGACTCGGGCGGATAATTCGAGATGATCGAAGGGTTTAGTCAGGAAGTCATCACCTCCAGCTTCAATCCCCCGGATCCGCGATCGGCGATCATTGAGCGCGGTCACGAAAATGATGGGAATCAGGCGGGTTTGCTCATCTTGTTTCAGATGGCGGCATACCTCAAATCCATCCATTCCAGGCATCATCACGTCCAGCAGAATTAAATCGGGCTGGGTTTGCTTCACACAAGCCAGTGCAGTAGGGCCACTGTCGGCTTCCAGAATTTCATACCCTTCTACGGACAAAAGAGCCACTGCCGTCATCCGGCTGGCTGGATGATCGTCTACGACGAGAATTTTGGACTGTTCTGCATCAAGGAAGTTCACAGACAAACACCTTGCTCTGAGTATTTCTATTAGCTAGTTCTGCGTCAAGCGACTGAGTAAATTAATCGCTTTTGGTACTATCTCTTACTATCTTTACATTATTTGGACGCCGTTTGTTTAAAAAATCGGTGGTTTTACACAGACTTTATAAAGGAGGCCGGAGTTTTTCCGGTCTGGCCCATCTTTTTTAAAAAATGTAAAGTTTCTCTAACTGCCCTCAATAAGATTTTACCTTCATCGCCGTCTTGATTATAGCTGACTGATGAGGTTGATCTGGGTCCGCGTTACCTAACCGGCTGACTATCTGCTCCTTGCCAGCGATCGCCTCCCCCATCGGTGATCCCTGGCTATTTTCCGGCAATGCTGGCCCATCTTTTTTTCCAACTAGAGGTGGGTTCTAATGGGGATAACTCTTGCTCCTGTTGACGGCGTTGCCGAATTTCCTCCGCTGAATCCGACAGGTTAGGGTCCCGATAGGGAGTTGCTGCGCGAGTCTGTAGATGCTCCTGTTCTTGGGGGGAAAGTGGGGGTAAATCGCGATCGCAAAAACTCGCCACAGTTCCTGGCGATCGCCGGCCCACCGGCACAGTGGCCCCAATTTTTAATCCGGCAGCGATTAAAGCCGTTCTCACCGAGGCCGAACAAGAATAAGTCGCCAATCTTCCCCTCGGACTCAAACAGCGCGCCACCCACCCTAAAAACTCCACCGTCCACAGTTGCGGACAATTCGGAGGGGAAAAAGGGTCTAAAAAGATGGCATCGGCTTGAAACCCTTGATTCACCACCGCTTGAATGGTTTTTCGGGCATCTCCTAGCCATAAAGTCCCTTGGAACTGGGGGGTACTCACGGTCCTTGCATACCTGGATTCACCCTGTAACTCTAGGACCGAGGGCTGGACTGTCGGCATAGTGGATTCACCGTCTGGGCTAACCAGTGCGGTTAGAAGCTCGGGAATAGGGGACTGCCAACTTTTGAGTAACCCTTGGGCGATCGCCGCTTGGGGAATCGCCGCATCCAATTCCAACCCAACCCACTCCACCAAACAAGCGGGATTTATGGACCAAATCGTCTCTAATGCTGATGCGGTATTGTACCCCAGTCCATAACATAAGTCAAGCACTCGCACCGGGGGTTTTTGGGCTTTCTCGGCTAACTTCGTGGGTTCTACAAATTTACACCGCGCCTCCTGCTGCGCCCCGTGGTACGAATGAAACAGTTCGCCAAATTCCGGGGAATAAAACGTAAAAGACCCATCGGAGGTCTCTTGAGGCGTCAAGGGCATCATGTCTGCCATAAGTCCGGGTCACCTCCTGCAACTATTTCTACACAAGCTTGGCGGGCCAATTTTCTAGCTTCTCTTCGGTGTTGAATCGTCTGCTTAACCATCTGCGCAATGTGGTCCCGACGCGCTTTATCCTTGGGAATCGGTAAAATCAACTCCTGAATTCGATTACCCAGAGAGTCAATAATATCCTGGGTTAACCGCTTTGCCAAGATTTGTTTTTGCACGGGTTCCGAACTCAAAGCCGCCAACAACAAATAACAACACAATGGGCAGGTTTCCCGAACGCGCAATTTATAAAAATGACTTTGATAAAGGATGCGCGTATCATCGGCAGTAATCAACGCACAAGTTCCGATTAAATAAGTGCCATCCCGTACCATCAAAATATCCCCCTCCCGCAAATCCTGTTTAGCAGCCAAGGAGTGATAAATCTCTTCACTCACCGAATGTTTGGGGTCGGCCTTAATTTCCCAATTAGAAATATCGGAAGTCCGGATAAAGGGAATATTTCCGGTCCCGTAGGCTAATTTTCCCACTTCATCCCCAGTGCTGACCTCTATCATCCCGTCGGATATCAACGCTCCCATAGAAATAAAATCGTGACTGTCTTGGAGGTCAAATAATTCTGAAATTGCAGCAGGATTGTAATAATGTGGCGCTAAAATGCCATTTTGAATGCGATCGCAGATTATCCAATAACCCAGTTGACTAGGTTGGGTTAATAATCCTTGTTCATAGTCTCGGTAGCGGGCCGCAATTTCCGGTAAATCATCCCGGTCAATCGGCTGCCCCCGGCTATCCCGTCCGCACCATTGAGCCTCCGCCATAAAAATAGCTGGAGGGCTTTCATCCTCTGCCCTTTTCTCGAATTTCTTTTGTAATAAAAGTAGGCAAGTTTTAGTATGAGTCCCGCCTTTTCCCGAGATTTTAAATAACACCTCGGGCATTCCAATCACCGCTTTAATGATAGAATGGGCTTGAATATAATCCACCACATACCGATAGGTTTTGTTAGAAATCAGACTTTCAGGAACAACCATGCCAATCCGACCTCCGGGCCGAACCAGGGATAAACATCGTTCCACAAATAAGACCTGGGGTGGAACAGAAGGTTGCAATTTAGGCAGTTTTTGAAAAAATTGACTATTTTTTTCTAACCGCCATTGATATCCCAGTTCAAAGGTAGCCTGGACCTGGGGAGATGAAGCCACAATCCGACTGCCAAAGGGAGGATTTGTCAGGACAATATCAAATTCACCGACCTGAGTTGGGAAGGGGAACGTCTGGGCATTAGATAAATAGTTTTGATCGGGATGGAGATAAAAATTGGGGGTGATAGATTCCAGTTTCCAAGCGAGGGAATCCGCACAAAAAACCTGAGCCGATTTGAGGGTCAACAGCGATAAACGGGCCGATGCTAATCCGGCGAGATAGTGGTCTTTATCCAGTCCAAAAACTGTGGAGAGGATTTGTTGAACAGAGGCTCCCGATGCTTTTAAATGACGAGCAGCCACGCTTAAAAATCCACCCGCCCCACAAGCTGGATCAATCAGCGTTTCTCCGGGAAGGGGATTGACTAAGGCTACCAGTAAGGCGATCGCATTCAGCGGCGTAAAAAACTGCCCCTCCTGGCCGCGAATTTGTGACCCCATAAACACTTCATAAATCTCTCCAAAGGGGTCATGAGTAGCTGTATCCAAGTCAGCCATATCGAGTAGAGTATCAATTTGAGCCAGACATTGAGGGTCGAGTAACAAAGGTTGGTCTGAGGGAAAGAGGGTCGGAAGAAGCCGCCGCAGTTGGGCAAAAGACTGATGATATCGACGGGCGATCGCCTCTATATTTGTAGGGTCATAAATTGAGTCAAACAAAGCAGGATTTTGCTGAAAATATAGCTTGCAAAATAAGCATTTTATCGTTTCTTGTAGTAAAGTTTCATCCCGAGTTGCACCGAGGAAGCGACCCACGAGATAATTCCGAATCTGTCGATACACCGCTTTAGAATCTCGTTCTAGGTTCATATTAAACCCACTCCAGATTGGGAAACGTAGTTTCAGTGTTATATAGCGCGTCTAAATCATTTTGGCATAGAGATAGCGAGCAAGATGCTCGCACTCCAACGCTTTCGGGGGTAAATCTAGTGTCAAATTCATTTAGGGTCGCTATATAGCCATCCTAAATGATTTGTAAACCCAGGCAGCGAGCCAGATGCAAAGCCTACTTGAAGCGCATTTTGCTCGCTTTTTTTATCAAAAACTACAGCAAGACGGGCTATAAAAAATTTACCCTTGTTAGGGGGACAAGACCCCTTTGCCGAGACGATCCAGGGCCAATAAACCGGCCCCATAGGCGGGTTCATGGCGGGGGGAGATGACTTGAACCCGAGGAAATTGGGTGCGAAGGGACTCACGGAACCGATCGCCCAGATGGCAGACACTGCGCCAGACTCCGCCAATGGTGACCACCTCAAATGCCTGATCCGGAGTAAACAGCGCCGAGGCAACGGTTTGAGTCATCAGGACCAACTCAGCTGCCGCATCCTCCAGAATCTGGAGGGCGATCGCATCTCCGGCAGCAGCAGCGCGATCGACTAGGGGAGACAATGCGGCAATTTCCGTCACTCCCCATCCCCGGCGATAGATAACTTCGATTAAGTCTTCTAACTGGTTCAAATTGAGAGAGTCTAATAAAGAATCCGTGAGTAAAGTCTTTGGTCCTCGACCATCATGCGATCGCGCTGCCGCCCGTAACCCGGCGATCGCAATCTGATACCCACTGCCTTCATCCCCAAATCGATATCCCCAACCGCCAGCGCGTTTACTCTCTCCCTGGGGGTTGCAACCATAAGCGATCGAACCTGTACCGGCAACGATCGCCACCCCCGAAGCGGATCCCGTCCCTCCCACCAAGGCGATCGCGCAGTCATGAGTCACCACCACCCCCTCAGAACGCAGATTCCAGCGAATTGGCAGGGGACTCTCCTGGTACAACCCCGCCATCAAACCTTGCACCACCTGGACATCTTCTGGACGCCCCACCCCAGCCAAACCCACGCCAATTCCGGCGATCTCTATCCCAGGAAGCGCCTTCACCGCAGAGGCGATCGCCTGTGAGATCGACTCCCTTGCTGCCGCCAATCCAATGGTTTGATAATTCGATGGCCCTGCCTCACCCCGTCCGGCGATCGACCCCGTTTCATCCATCACCAGGCAAACCGTCTTCGTCCCCCCGCCATCAATGCCCAACACCCAGTCTGTGTTATCGTTAAACTCTGAATCCCTGACCCCATCGCTCATTCCCAATTCTTAACCCCCTAACCTAATCTCCAACCCACCGCCACCGGCGCAAACCACCGCCCTCCCCCGAGTCGCGACCATCCCCGGGTGACCCCGGCTGTCCTCTATCCAGGGTGGTGATTATCACCGCAAAACGTTACCCTGTATAAGATAGCGTTCATTAGCTCAATTGCTGAAATTCAGTCTTAAAGATAGATTCATCACCATGTCAAACCAATACTCTTATTTTGATACAGAAAACAACGCTCATAAAACCTTTGAACTCCCAGGGGCCAAACCCCATTACAACCCCGATCGCCCCGGACAAGTTGAACATATCTGCTTAGATTTGGCCCTGGACTTGGCCAATCAAAGCTATCAAGGGACTTGCAGCATTCGCCTGATGCCTGTTAGAAGCGGCATCAGTCGCCTGACTTTAGATGCCGTCAACCTGAATATTCAGGAAGTCACCATCAGCGATACCCCCCAACCCTTTGATTATGATGGGGAACGGCTAGAAATTCACCTCACCCAACCCACAGCAGCAGAACATCCCCTCACCCTAGTGGTTACTTATGGGGTGGAACAGCCCCAGCGTGGCCTCTATTTTATCGCCCCAGATGCCCATTATCCCAACAAATCTGTCCAAGTTTGGACCCAAGGGGAAGATGAAGATTCCCGCTTCTGGTTTCCCTGCTTTGACTACCCCGGACAACTTGCCACGTCAGAAATTCGCGTTCGGGTTCCCAAACCCTACCTGGCAATTTCTAATGGGGAACTGATTTCCACGGAAGAAGAAGGCGGCGATAAAATTTATCACTGGTTCCAGAAACAGGTTCATCCCACCTATTTAATGACCTTAGCGGTGGGGGATTTTGCCGAAATTTGTGATGAATGGAACGGCAAACCTGTGGTTTATTATGTAGCCAAAGGTCGGGAAGAAGATGCCCGTCGCAGCATGGGTAAAACCCCGCGCATGATGGAATATTTTAGTGAGGCATTTGGCTATGCCTATCCTTACCCCAAATATGCCCAAGTTTGCGTGGAAGATTTTATCTTCGGGGGAATGGAAAATACTTCAACGACCCTGTTGACCGATCGCTGTTTGTTGGATGAACGCGCTCAACTGGATAACCAACGCACGGAAAGTTTAGTCGCCCATGAACTCGCCCACCAATGGTTTGGGGATTTAGTGGTGATTAAACATTGGTCTCATGCCTGGATTAAAGAAGGGATGGCTTCTTATTCCGAGGTGTTATGGACTCATGAAGAATATGGTGCAGAAGATGCGGCCTATTATTTGCTCAATGAAGCGCGGAGTTATTTGAATGAAGATAAAACCCGCTATCGGCGACCGATTGTCACTCATGTTTATCGGGAGGCGATCGAACTCTATGACCGCCACTTGTATGAAAAAGGCGCTTGCGTTTATCACATGATTCGGGCGGAATTAGGGGATGAATTGTTTTTTAAAGCGATTCATACCTTTGTCAACGATAACGCCCATCAAACTGTAGAAACCGTGGACTTGTTGCGGGCCATTGAAAAGGCCACGGGGCGAAATTTGATGTTCTTGTTTGACCAATATGTGTATCGCGGGGGTCATCCGGATTATAAAGTCTCTTACAACTGGGATGGAGACAGCAAACTGGCGAAAGTCACTGTTACCCAAAGTCATGTCAAAACCACCGGGGAAAAAGGGAATGAGAAGGAGTTATTTGACCTCAAAATTCCCATTGGATTTGGGTACAAGAGTGGGGAACCGTTGAAAACCTTTACCGTGCGTGTAAATCAGCGGGAACAGAGTTTTTATTTTCCCCTAGAGGAGAAGCCGAATTATATTAGCTTTGATGTGGGAAATGCCACCCTCAAAACGGTGCAGTTAGAGTATCCCGTTGCTGAATTGAAAGCGCAGTTACAGGATGACCCTGACCCGGTATCGCGGATTTATGCGGCGGTTGCCTTGGCGAAAAAAGGGGGATTAGAAGCGGTTAAAGCGCTGGGTTCTGCTTTGAAAACCGAACGGTTTTGGGGGGTGCGTGTCGAGGTGGCGAAACAACTTGGAAAGATTAAATTAGACCAAGTATTTGAACCGTTAACGGTTGGGTTAGAGGATGAAGATGCGCGGGTGCGATCTGCGGTGGTGGAGACATTGGCGCATCACAAAACCCCGGAAAGTTATCAGGCGATCGCCCAAGTATTGGAACGGGGAGATGCCAGTTATAATGTGGAAGCAGCAGCAGCCCGTGCAGTCGCCTCAATCTGTGCCGGGAAACGGAATGAACCTCTAGATGAAGGGGATGCGATCGCCCGGTTGCAAAAAGTGTTGCAGGAACGCGCCGGATGGAATGAAGTGGTTCGCAGTGGGGCAATTTCCGGCTTAAGCAAGCTGAAAACCTCAGAAGATGCTCTCGATATCATTCTGGACTATACTGCCAATGGTGTTCCCCAACCCTTGCGATTAGCAGCAATTCGCGCCCTCGGGGGGATTTCCACGGGTCAAATTCCAGGCAATTTAGAGCGAATTTTGGACCGTCTCTCGGCCTTATCTGCGGAAACCTTTTTCCTGACTCAAGTTGCGGTTGCCTCAGCATTGGGACAAATGGAGACACCCAAGGCGATCGGGATTTTACAAAGTTTAGCGGATTCCACTCCCGATGGACGTGTTCGTCGCGTTGCGGAAGAAGCGGTTTCTAAGGTTGAGAAAAATATTGGTTCCGATAAAGCGGTGAAGCAATTACGCCAAGAACTTGACCAGATTAAGAAAGAAAACCAGGAACTCCGGAGTCGGTTGGAAAATTTAGAAGCGAAAACCAAATAAGACGGTGATACCCAATCCGGGTATCAAAAGTCGTTTTTTTATAGATTAACAGGCTTCGTCTTTTTTAGGGAACCATAGCCATCCATGTAGGGGCGATTCGAGAATCGCCAGTCCATCAAATTGCCCTAATTCTCTATTTTTTTGGGGAACCATAGCCATCCATGTAGGGGCGATTCGAGAATCGCCAGTCCATCAAATTGCCCTAATTCTCTATAGGTTTTGGAGAAAATGGGGTGATTTTTTCGGGCGATTCTCGAATCGCTCCTACATGGATTTTTGGAGAAAATGGGGTGATTTTCGGGCGATTCTCGAATCGCTCCTACATGGATTTTTGGGGAAAATGGGGTGATTTTCGGGCGATTCTCGAATCGCTCCTACATGGATTTTTGGGGAAAATGGGGTGATTTTTTCGGGCGATTCTCGAATCGCTCCTACAGGGATTTTTTGACTCTCTGTAGCCGGGAGACGACGGGGTTCCTCCCCCGGTTGTCCCGGAATCAATGTTGAAATTTGTATGGAGGTGGCAACCCGTAAGCCATTGCGTTCTAAAATAAACGACCTTGACAAAAACCTAAAACCATGAAATCTAAGTCGCACTTCGGGCGGAAATTCCCAAACGTTGGCGGCTAGTATTGCCGGGAACTGCACCATCACCACCGGGATTCACGGGTGTCCTGGGGGGATTGGGACGGGGGTCTGGGTCTGGGTCTGGGTCTGGTTCAGGGTCTGGTTCAGGGTCACCACAAGACCCCGCATTACCGAGATTACGCAATTTACAACTAGCATAAGCAAACCCTTCGCGCACCTTTTGCAAATGTTCGCCAAGCCATTCTCCCTGTGCTTCCCGGTCATTTTCTAAGACCGTATCCAGTCCTTCTTCATAATGGTCGTAATCCGTTAAATCCTCCACATCTTCGGTGTTGGGTTGCTCATCCATGCGGTTAAGGGTGGTTTCCACTTGCTCTTGGGTCTCTCGTGCCTGGTCATAGCGTTCCTGCGCCTCTTGCCAATCGATATTAGACCCTTGTTGAGCCAGGAGATTAAGGCTGGCTACCTGTTGATGAGACCATTGGGAAAAGTCGGCATTTCCAGTGGTGGGAGTTCCCACAAACGTCCAACCGCGATCGCGCACTTCCAGAGTCTCGTCAGGACTAATCAGACGAATGGTACTAAACCGATAAATCTCTAAATCCGGTTCTCCAGGAACGGGAATTGCGCCAATCTCATCGTCATACTCGGTTTGTACCCCATAGCCATCTTGATAATCAATGGCCGTAATGCGGTGGCGATCGTCGCGAACCACTTGCACCGGACGGGGAACGAGGATATCCACTTGGGTTCGGGAGTAGCCAGAGGGGGAATAGCGGACAAAATAGCCATCAGGATGGAGAGACCAGCGTTCTTGAGGAATTTCGCGACTGCCTTCTCCTTCGGGGACTGTTCCCGTCAATACGGCGATATTTTCCAACTCTTCATAGACGGCGTTGGCTTGGTTGAATCGTTGGCGGATTTCCGCTTTCGCATTGAGGACATCTCGCACCTGGGAGGGGAGATTGGCAAACAGTTCCCGTCGTACTGAGTCGGGAATCAGTCCTAACGCACCGCCATTAATCTGGGAGATTTCTGAATCTGTGAGCATTTCCTGGGCGATCGCCTGGAGGTTATCATTCATATCATTGAGGCGAGTTTGTGCCAGAATCCCCCACAGCAGCATCTGAAGATCCCGCCGTTCAAACTCAGGATAATTGACGGATTCCCGGAGAATCTTACGAATAATCTGTGCGCGAGGGCCTTCGAGGGTGGCATAGCCATAGCCATTTCCCTCACCGGGGCCATGAGTTCCGGCGTGGAGACAGTAGCTTTCCAGGGTGGCTTGATAGAATCCTGGAGGAGCCAGATAGCCGCGATCGCCCTCCCAGGGTAAATCGCCGAGGGGTTGGGGTTGACCAAAATCCCGCCCATCGAGTAGGGGAATGTCCCGATTCACGTCTTCCAAACTGGTGGTGAGGGGAGGATCTTCTCTCAGAATATCCGAGACATCGGGAATCGGGAGGTCGTCGATATTGGGGAGATTATCGAATAGGGCAACTTCCCTGGGGTTGGAGGAGGTGAGGAGGGGTTCGGACGCAGTAACAGGGCGATCGCGCTGAAGTCCGAGTCCAATTACCCCGGTCAACAGCAAGGTTAACCCAAATAAAATCAGGGGTTTTCGCAAGGAACGCATAGAAACTTCTCCGAATCGCTGCCTGCGATTCTCGCGCAAGACGGGGGAGATTGCCCTCTACCTTTAGTTAGAAGAAATTGTGTCGTTTTATGAAGTTTTGGGGGGTGCGCGTAGAGTTTGCTAAACAACTGCGTAAGATTAAATTGGACCAAGCCTTTGACGAATTAATCGTCGGGTTGCAGGATCAAGATGCGCGGGTGCGATATGCGGTGGTGGAGACATGGGCACAGCATAAAACTCCGGAAAGTTATCAGGCGATCGCCCAAGGCATCGTGTAAAAATAAGTTGTGCAAATTTTATTTGGAATCCTCTCGGGATAATGCTTCCAGCTAAAAATCGGTCAAGTTATTCTTACATGAATCCCAAGTGTTGGAACGGGGAGATGCCAGTTATAATTTTGGATTATACCGCCAATGGTGTCCCCCAACCCTTGCGATTAGCCGCAATTCGCGCCCTCGGGGGGTTTTCGACAGGTCAAACTCCGGGCAACTTAGAGCGAATTTTGGACCGTCTTTCGGACTTATCTGCGGAAACCTTTTTCCTGACGCAAGTTGCGGTTGCCTCAGCATTGGGACAAATGGAAACACCCAAGGCGATCGGGATTTTACAAAGTTTAGCGGATTCCACTCCCGATGGACTTGTTCGTCGCGTTGCGGAAGAAGCGGTTTCTAAGGTTGAGAAAAATATTGGTTCCGATAAAGCGGTGAAGCAATTACGCCAAGAACTTGACCAGATTAAGAAAGAAAACCAGGAACTCCGCAGTCGGTTGGAAAATTTAGAAGCGAAAACCAAATAAGGCGGTGAGTTGCCATCGAGTCGGGTGCATCTGAATCATGGGAACTATTCGCAGAATAAAACCCGCCGGAAGCGGGTTTTATTCTGTGAAGTTGCAACATCAAGGCTGAGGGTATTTTTTCCAAACAATGGGGATTATTCTAGGGTTAACTGTAAGTTAGGACAAAGTTTCAATAAATTTTGCAGCGACTTTCGTTGCCACGCAATTTCATCAGAACCGACCACTGCCAGTTGAATCTGATTCTTTTTTCGCATAGAGATGACAAACTTAGAGAGCATACTAATCCCGGAACTATTCAGAAACTCCAGCTTTTTAAGATCTAGGGTGATCATGGGGGGATTGAGTTCAGCAATCTCATTCAATAACTGGGCGATCGGAGCATAATCTGCTGACCCCGTGAGACTGAGTTCTCCTTGGAGTTTAACCGTTACGGATTCCGGAATGTACTGTACGCTGTAGTCTTCACCTTTGATTTCTTGAACATTCATCTTCTATTGCCTCCGGAGCAGGTGCTCTGGTTAAAGTTTACCTGAACTGGACTGATTACGGTTAAAATCCAAACCATAGAGTTATAACACCAATTGAACAAGAGTGGTAGCTAGAAAGAGTTGGGGATGGTCGGGAATCGGGTCAAATTTCCATCCTAATTTTGCAGAGTAGTCAATAATCATGGTCAGAAATCCCAGTCCAGAATCATGACTGTTTTCATCTTTCGCATTTTCTTCGAGATGTTTCAGATATAACTCTTGCGGGTCCGAGGAGAGGAGTTCCTTAATAAAGGCTTTAAAGCGATCGCTTGCTTCTAGGGTAACCGTATTTCTGGACATTAAAACAATTATCGTTTCCGGATCCTCAATGAAATGAATTCCAAATCTCACCGGATATTCATCGGAGGGACTATGAAATTTCATCGTATTTTCTAACAGTTCATTTGCCACATAGCTGACCGAAGCCTTGTAGTCTTGTTGACGCCGTTTAGCCGCAGGGTCATTATCGTCAATGGGCAAAAAGGTAGCCAGATAATCCGCAACAAAATAAGCCGACAGTAAATTATTTCGCCAGCGGTTTTTAATCGGGCGAGAGTTAGCGGAAAAGCCAAGATCTAAATAATCATGCCCGGGCGGTAAATCGGGAAGATAGTCTCCAAATATTTCACTCATGACCGTCTGAACTCCTTTCTAACCTACTTTTGTTTAATGACGACCAAAGTCATATCATCCAGCATTTTTTGGCCATCCATGTACTTTCGGACATCTGCGATCGCCGCTTGTTGAATCTCCTCAACGGATTGGTGCCAATGCTGAGTGATGATGTCACACAGTTGCGTCACTCCGTATCGTTGGTTGTTTCTATTTTTGGCCTCAGTAATCCCATCGGTATAAACAACGATGCCATCTCCGGAGTTGAGTTCCACACAAATCTGAGCAATAAACTCCGTAATGTCTTCATCTAACCCGAGGGGTAACCCTAAATCTATTGTATCCACCCGCTCAATGGAACCATCCGCACGAACCACGAGAATTTCCTCATGTTGTCCGCTAATCCTCACTTGGCCCTGACTATAGTTTAACACAGCTAAAGTGAGATTTTTATCGGTCTTCATCCGCTGGACGTTGTGATAAATCGTGCGGTTGAGGGTGTCTAAAAACGTCACGGGGTCCGTTTCACGACTCTCTTTGAGGGTGCGGACTGCGGTTTGGGTCATGACCATGAGGATCCCGCTTTCAAGTCCATGTCCCGTGACATCCCCGATCGCGATCGTCCCCACCCCATCATAATTCAGCACATCATAATAGTCTCCCCCCACTTCTTCCGCACTTTCCATAAAAGCTGCAATTTCTAACCCCTCAATGGCGGTTAATTCCTCGGGTTGGGGTAACAGCATTTTTTGAAGTTGTTGAGTCACTTCCAGTTCCGCACTCATCCGGATATTTTCCCCTTTGAGCTTCTCGCTCTCTTGTTGAGCAGAGCGCCATTCGCTAATATCAATCCCCACAGAGACCGTTGCCGTCCCTTGCTGATATTTCTGAACCACTATTAAGTAATACCGGGGTTTACCCTGGACTAAAATGCCAATCTCATGGGAATCATATAACTTTGAACTGTTGAGAAAATGCTGGATAAACTCAGCATATTCATGACTATTTTGGGCAAATCCAATTTTTTTACCCACCATGTCTTCCGGCTCTAAATTCAGGCTATCGGCCAGATAACGGTTCACCCCGAGATAAGTTCCACTGGAATTAATCCAAGAAATCGAACCGGGAACTGCATTTAAAACCGCTTCAAGCTGTTCTGTGGAGGCGGATAATTCTTGTTCGTGACGGGTCAGGTCTCGGTTGAGCTGCTCTAAGGCACTAAATGAGGCTTTAAGCTGCTTGACCATTTGGTTAAAAGCATCCGCCAGTTTTTCCAGTTCAATAATTCCTCGGGCATAAACCGGGCGATCCAGTTGGCCGTTGGCGATTTCTTCTGACGATCGCATCACCCCCAGAATCGGGCGTAAAATCCAGTGGGCGATCGCCACGCCACAGGAAATCGAGACTATCAGGGCCAACAAACAGAGCAACACCGTTTGCTGAATATTCTCATGAATTTCCGCCATGAAATCCGATTCCGGTATGCCCACTAAAATCAGCCAATCAATCCCGCGATCGTCCTGAAACGGCATCACTTGCAGAAAGTGCCTTCCGCCTTCTATAAAAAATTCCACCCCCTGGGATTGCTTAATATTCTCCAAAGACCCAAACTCAGCCCTTAACGCATTCAGGGCCGCAATTAAGCGCGGATTTTGATGCTCGGTGGCAGACAGGCGTTGGGGTTCCGCCCCATCCCGTCCCGGAATCAAAGTAGCTTTTTGCGTGGAGGTGGCCACCAGTAACCCATTGCGTTCCAGGATAAATGCCTCGCCAGTTTTGCCAATCTGAAGCGTTTCTAAAAACTGGTTGATACCCGAGAGGGGGACATCGCATAACAGTACCCCCAGGAACTGGCGATCGCGGTCATACACCGGATACACGGCAGAAATATCCAGCCGTTGCCCGATCGCACTCGGTTCAATCCCGGTCCAAACCGGCCTCCCCTCCGTCACCGCCTGTTGATACCAAGCGCGAGTCCGGGAATCATAGTCAGAACGTTCCCGCAGCAATTCCCCCGGTGTCCCATCCTCCTCGGGAGCATACCGCTGCAAACTCCGCCCCGTGCGCTCCGATGACAACACCAGATAATGTTCTAAGGGGTTGACCCCCACCAACTCCCCCCGTTCATTGGCATAGGCGATCGTCCCCAAGTCCATCAACTCGCGACTTTGGTCCCAAAAATACTCCAGCAGCAGATCCGGGTCCTCTCGGTCAATTCCATTGTGGCGAAACACTTGAGCGTTGAGGTGATGCAGCAAGTGGGGTCGATCTAAATAACGCTGCACCTCTTCTCGCACTCGCAGGGCAATTTCCCCCCGCAGTTCACTCGCCAGTTGATTCACCGTTCGCTGTCCACTGCGAAATGACAACCACCCCACCAGTCCGGTTGAGAGCAACAAGGGAATAATAAACGGAACCACCAGAACCGTGCGCAGGCGAAATTTCCCCAGGGATTGGAACCGGGGGCAACTCAAGGGAATGGGTTTCATGGGTGGCGGCATTGGGGCTGGAGAGGACTGGGTAAGCATTAGGCTGATTTTCAACGGAAAGTGTTTGACATTTTAAGCCGATCAACTTTTGTTGTAACTCAGTTTTAACCCAAATAAACTCCAGTGGCTATTTTTTAACTCTGATGGGGATAACGACTGAAGTCGTTACTACGAACGCCGGAAACGACTTTAGTCATGTCTTCAGTTCGTAGTAACGACTTCAGTCGTTTCTTCCTGAGTTATGGCAACCAACCCAACTCAATCCAGAATTAGGCGTGGATAGTGGAACGGCTAACAGTGGATAAGGCTTCAACGAGACTTTTCACCCCAGCGATCGCCGCGAGTTCATTATCCAGACGGTTAATCGCCGAACCGACGCCTACCCCAGCGGCCCCAGCGGCGATCGCCATCGGTGCCGTGATGGTGGAAATCCCCGAAGCGCACAGAACCGGCACAGAAACTGCCCGGGAAATGGCGGAGGCAGCAGCCAAGGTGGGTGCGGCTTTTTCGATCGCCCCTAAGATGCCAGGGTGCACCGGATTGCTGCTGGTGCCGCCTTCGGTTTGGATAATATCTGCACCGGCTTTCACCAATTCCTCAGCCAGATCCACTTGCTGATCCAGTTCCAAAATATGGGGAACGGTGACAGAAAGCACGATATTCGGCAGTAAGGCGCGGGTGTCCCGGGTCAGTTGCAGCACTTCAGCCGCTTCAAAGCGCCGTCCCATTGCATAGAAGGCATCAAAGTTACCAATTTCAATTAAATCTGCACCGGCTTCTACACAGGCTACAAATTTTTCCGGTTCAACGGCAGATACACAAATCGGTAAAGTGGTCAACTGTTTGGCTAATTTAACTAAGGCTGGATCGGCAGCAATATCGATGAAGGTCGCACCCCCGCGATCGGCGGCCCGAACCACGGTGGCAACGCGATCGGCGTCAAAGTTGGTCAATCCGGTGATAATTTTTAAGGCACGTCCTTGTTGAAAGGCACGGTCTAAAGCAGGAATCATGGTCATAATTCAGTTCAGTTTCGAGGCTAATTTAGCTTGATTTTGACATGGACTGGTGCAAGACACCAGAGGCGAGGTGAGTTACCCAAAACCCGCACCCTGAAGGGTGGGGCTATACGGACGAAGCCCGCCTGCGCGGGCTGAAGAGGGGAAAGTCGGTCTTTGACAAGGGGATTTGGTATTAAGGTTTTCCAACAAATAAATTATCCAAATGCGATGGTTAAGCAGCTAACAAGACTCTACATAGCCCGCGCAGGGCTCTGGTGAGCACCGTCGAACCACGGGCTTCGTCTGTGTAGCCCCACCCTTTAGGGTGCGGGTTTTTTTAACAAGACTCTACATAGCCCGCGCAGGCGGGCTTCGTCTGTGTAGCCCCACCCTTTAGGGTGCGGGTTTTTTGGATTTTTATTTTTTGGAGTTCCCTTAGTCCTCAACCTGATAGGAACACCAATCACTCCAGCTTCCGGCGTAGAGTTTGGCGTTGGGAATTCCTGCTATTTCCAGGGAGAGGAGATTCACGCAGGCGGTCACCCCGGACCCGCAATAGACGATAATTTCATCGGAACCAGCAATATCCGCCCAGCGTTGTACTTGGTCGTTTTGGGGTCTGACTTGGGCATTCTCGTCGGTGACTTCTTGCCAAGGATAGTTGAGTGCACCAGGAATGTGCCCGGCGATCGGGTCGATGGGTTCATGGTTGCCGAGGTAGCGATCGCGTTCTCGGGAGTCGATGAGGGCGACTTCGGGCAAGGGGGACCGGGTTTTCACCGTCTCGATATCCACGAGGCGATCGGCCCGGATTTGCGGGATAAATGTGCCTTCGGTAGGTCTGGGAATGGCATCGGTGACGGGATATCCGGCAGCTTGCCACCCTTTAAATCCGCCTTCTAATATGGCAACGCGATCGTGTCCCAGATAGCGCATTAACCACCAAAGTCTGGCAGCAAAGGCAAATCGGGAGTCGTCATAAACCACGAGTAAGACTTCTGGCGAGGTGACCCCGATTGACCCTAATTTTTGGGCAAATAGTTCGAGATCCGGGAGGGGATGTCGTCCCCCATGTCGTTGGACTGGGGAGGATAAGTCGCGATTGAGGTGCAGATAATGAGCACCGGGAATATGCTGATGCTGGTACTGTTGTTGTCCGAGTTCAGGATCGGCGAGGGAAAAGCGACAATCGGCGATCGCAATTTGCGGATCGTCGAGGTGTTGGAATAGCCATTCGGCAGAAACAATCGGATTCGTCTGAGTCATGATCCGGTTTGAGGGTTGAGTCAACTATCTAGGGTAAACGCGATCGGTTTTGATTGGAGGGGGGGTGGGGGTTAAAACGATTGGCGGCCTCATAGCTAAAGTCGGTTAAAAACCGACTAAAGACACTAATGGATAAGGCTTTCAGTCGGTTTCAACCGACTTTAGCTGTTAGGCCGCCAATCGTTTTAACCCTCGCCGGGTGTTGCTACTACTACGAACGAAGAGAACGCCTGAAGGCGTTACTACGAACGAAAAGAACGACTGAAGTCGTTACTACGAACTAAGAAAGAGAACGCCTGAAGGCGTTACTACGAACTGGGGGGATTTGATGGTTTATGCTTTATCCGTCCCCGTTTTGGCCGGAATTTGGTTGGGAAGGTTACCATAGCTACATCAAAATTCAGTCTAAAGGGTTAGAAGTTGTGGAGACTTGGGCGCGCGATCGCACGAAATTTATCGTTGAACCCATTGCCAAGGGGATGGCAAAATTGGGCATTTCTGCCAATACAATTACACTGTTGAGTTTGTTGTTGAATATTTTGGCGGCAGGGATGATCGCCAATGATCAACCGTTGTGGGGAGGATTGTTAATGGGGTTGATCGCAATGCCTCTGGATGCGATCGATGGGACTGTTGCCCGATTACTCAATCAACAGAATGCGTTTGGGGCATTTTTTGATTCCGTCTTAGACCGATTTTCCGAAGGGGCGATCTTGATTGGCATCACAATTTTATTGATCCACCGTCAAGAGTATCCGTCGGTGCCGATTTGTTTGTTGGCCCTGCTGGGGTCACAGATGGTCAGTTATACTCGTGCTCGGGCGGAGGGATTGAAGATTGAGTGCAAGGTGGGGTGGTTTCCCCGACTGCCTCGGGTGATTGTGATGGCGGTGGGTTTAATTTTGGATCAGTTGCCGGTGGCGTTGTCGATCCTGGCGATCGCCAGTTTATTGACCAGTTTACAGCGGATTATTCATGTTTATCGAGTCACCCATCCCGTAGAGGAATCATCGAAAATGGGGCTTTCGTAAGATTTCCGGAAACCAAATCGACAGATCAGCGGATCTGTCGGTTTGTTAATTTCTCTAATATTTTTAACTGGGGATGGATTCGGGAGTTTCCCACTCCCGGAGGGGACCGAAATTTTCGAGTTTGCGGGTGGCAACTTGGGCGGCAAATCTGGCAGCAAGATGACAGGGTTTTCCGGTTAATCGAGAATATAAATAACCGGCGATGTAGGTATCTCCGCAGCCGGTTGGATCGACGGAAGTCGTGGGTTTAAAGGCGGGAATTTGTTTCAGAATACCGGATTGATAAACCCAGGATCCTTGGGAAGCGGCGGTGATTAAGACTTCTCGAACTCCCCACTGATTCAATGCGATCGCCGCTGGTTCTATGGCAGTTTTTCCCGATAGCAGTTGTGCCTCTTGCAGATCCACTTTTAAAATATCTACTCCAGCCAGTCCAGGGACTTTTTCTGTCCAGTCCGTTGCCTGGACTGTTTGATGAATGACTTGCCGTAAAAATCCTTGTCCATCTAAAGACATTAAGGCTTGGGTTGCGAAAACCGCTTGCAGAAATTCCAGGGACATCTCCTGATTGGTGAGTGCGCCCAGGTGAAAGATCCGGGCTTTAATTGGGTCTAAGTCTGAGGGAGTGAAGGGAGAAGCCACAGCCTGGACTCGTTGTTTGCGACTATCGAGGCGATCGCGTTGATAACTATTTTCAAACTGGGTGGTTTCGGGGCTTTCAATCCAAAATACGGCAATGCCCCGACTGTTTAATTCTTCTAACAGATGAATCCGGTCTACACGAGAGGTTTTGGTTAAAACCGCCACCTTTAACCCCAAGGTTTTTAAGGCGATGGCGGTATAAATTGCCGTCCCTCCGGCCATTTCTTGAACAATTTTTCCATCAATTTTAATCCGGTCTTGGGTGACATGACCGATTACACAAACATCAAACATTCGACAATTTAGGCAAGATTGGGGGAGACAGGGATGGCAAAATTTGGGGGTTAAACCGGCTGATGTTCCCCAAAATTATCGCCTCACTCGTCAAGAATGAGGCGATGGGGAGGTGATTAATACTCTCTAAATCCGTTAATAAATTCCTCGGTCATCCGGTAGGCATCACCATCGGGATATTGCTTAGGCGGATGCTTCATGAAGTAGGAAGAGGGAGAAAAGAGGACGCCGCCTTTCCCGCGATCGAGGGCCAATTTGCAGCACCGAATCGCATCGATCGCCACCCCGGCTGAGTTCGGCGAATCCTCCACGGACAGGCGCATTTCAATGTTCATCGGCACATCTCCGAAGAGTTTGCCTTCGACGCGAATAAAACAGACTTTATTATCTTTTTGCCAGGGAACGTAATCACTCGGTCCCACATGAATATCCTCATCCTCCAATCTAGTTTCACAAACGGACTGAACCGCTTCGGTCTTGGATTCTTTTTTAGACTTTAAGCGGGTCCGATTTAACATATTCAGGAAGTCAGTATTTCCTGCGGTATTGAGTTGATAAGTCCGTTCGATTTTGACCCCTCTTTTTTTCGCCAAGTCAGTAATCATCCGGTGAACAATCGTCGCCCCCAACTGGGATTTAATATCATCGCCGACGATGGGAATATTGCGGGATTCAAATTTATCCGCCCACAACTGATTGCTGGCAATAAAGACGGGAATGCAATTGACAAAGGCCACTCCCGCTTCTAGGCAGCATTCTGCATAAAAACTCGTGGCTTCTTCCGACCCCACTGGGAGATAATTCACGAGGACCTGAGCGCCGGATTCTTTTAAAATAGCAATGACATCATCTCGGGTTGGTTCGGGGGCATCGCTGGGGATGAAGGTATATTTATCTGCATAATTGACTAAATGCTCGGAGACACCATCTAACATTCTGCCCATACTGACTTTCGTGCCAATTTCGGGAATGTCTTGACAGAAAACCGTCGTACAATTGGGTTCAGCAAAGATAGCTTGAGAGACATCTTGGCCGACTTTTCGGCGGTCGATATCAAAAGCCGCGACCACATCGATATCGTTGGGTTTATAGCCGCCAATCTCCCAGTGCATTAACCCGATCGCTTCTTCAGAAGTCTTATCTTTATAAAAGTAAATTCCCTGTACCAAGGAGCTAGCACAGTTACCAACGCCTACGATCGCTAGTTTAATTTTTTCCACAATCAGTCCCCGTCTCGCGTACTTGCATTTGTCGAAATTGTCAACGTTCACAATAACATAACTAACGGAGGGAAAATCAGGGGGTTAACCGGGCTGCCTCCGAAGTTGTCCGATTCAACCGGCTGGATCTTTATGAGGGTAAGTGCAGTCCCGGTTGGGTAGACCGGATCCACAACCCTAGGTACTCAGAGAATAGCCTGTTGCTATCTCCTGAACATTTTAGAGTATTTATGCAAGGGGTGGGTCCTACAAAATGATCCCGTAGGGTTTGCTCCAAGTGATTGATATTATGAAATATTACAACAACCCAGATGGGAGTCCCCCAGGGTGGGCGATCGCCTCAACTGCCCCATCCAGACCCCAAAACACCCCTTATGCAAAAAAGCCTATTGCCCGAAGTTGACCCAAACACCGATACTAAAGACAGCGGTGCTTGTCACCCAATTGCGGCTTTTTCATGGTTCTACAATTCTATGCTGAGTTTTATTCGCTCAGATCTGGCTCAACTGATTGCCTATACTCCCCACCCGGGGGGCACTATCGATTCCCCTGGGGGGAAACCTACCCAAATTGATCGGGTGGATACCAATGAAAGTCCCTACGACTTGCCTGCGGCCCTCAAAGAAAAGCTGGCCTGGACCTATCAACAGGAGATTGAAACAAATCGCTATCCCGATGGGAGTCATGCCCCCTTAAAGCAAGCGATCGCCGACTATGTGAACGAATCAGCGCAACTCCCTGATTCACCCATCACCCCTACCCATATTTCCCTCGGCAATGGTTCCGATGAACTGATTCGCTCTTTACTGATTGCCACCTGTCTGGGGGGTGAAGGGTCGATTTTGGTCGCCCATCCCACTTTTTCCATGTATGGGATTTTAGCCCAAACCCTGGGCATTCCTGTGGTGGAAGTCGGGCGCAACGAGACGAATTTTGAAATCGACATCCCCGCAGCACAGGCGGCAGTCGCCAATACCCAAACTCCCCCGGTCCGGGTGGTGTTTGTGGTCCATCCCAACTCCCCCACCGCCAATGCTTTAACCCCTGCTGAACTGGATTGGATCCGCAGTTTGCCGCCTCATATTTTGGTGGCGATCGATGAGGCGTATTTTGAATTTAGTCAGACGAGTGTGGTGAGTGAGTTACTCCAGCATCCGAATTGGGTGATTATGCGGACCTTTTCCAAAGCCTTTCGCTTGGCGGCCCTGCGGGTCGGCTATGCGATCGCCCATCCGGAACTGACTGCGACCCTGGAAAAAGTCCGTCTGCCGTACAATCTCCCGGCATTCTCCCAGATTGCGGCATCCCTGGCGATCGGCCATCGTCAGGAACTCCTCAGCGCCATTCCCGAAATTTTAACCGAGCGCGATCGCTTAATTGAGGGATTGCAACCCTTGCCAAAATGGCAGCTATGGCCGAGTGCAGCTAATTTTATTTACCTGCGCCCGAATCTCCAGGACCCAGGGGCGATCGGTCCCACCCTGACTCGGATCACCGAGGAACTCAAGGCCCAAGGGACTCTGATTCGTCACACCGGGGGCGGTTTAAGAATTACCCTGGGCACCCCGGAGGAAAATCAACGCACTTTATCCCGCTTGCAGGAATTTAATTTTGGGGATTAGACCCTCTAGAACGCAGAGCCCAGGGACAAGAAACCGGGTTTTTGGCCTAAATTTATGGCAGATTGGCAGAAAATTGGTCAAAAAACCCGGTTTCTCAGAAAAAACCCGCACCCTCAAGGGTGGGGCTATACGGACAAAGCCCGCCTGCGCGGGCTAAGAATAAAAACGACCTTTGATACCAAATCCGGTTGTCTCAAGTCGATTTTCTCTTTAGCCCGCGCAGGCGGGCTTCGTCTGTGTAGCCCCACCCTTGAGGGTGCGGGTTTTTATAGACCTTTAAAAACCGGATTCCGTATCAAGTCGATTTTCTCTTTAGCCCGCGCAGGCGGGCTTCGTCTGTGTAGCCCCACCCTTGAGGGTGCGGGTTTTGATTTAACTGGATCGCAGGTTTAGAGTGCAGCCACCTTAACCGGGGACTTCGGTTCTAAGCGGCGGATGGTCCGCACGGTTTGCGGGAGGACCCCAACTAATCGGGCGATCGCCTCATCGGGGAGTCGGATTACGGTTTCGCGATCGAAATAATGCTGAAACTGAGTCAGCAGCATTTGGGTGCGGTGCAATGACACCGGCTCTACGGTAAGCTGTTCCATTAATCGGATCCAATGGCGGCGAATGGCAAATGCCTTTTGCCGTTCTTCGTAAGTTTCCGGATAGAGCAACACCAGATCCCCCACGGGAATCGTTTGCTGACACTCAATATCAAAAATGCCGCCAACAGCGGCCCCGGGACCCACGAACTCCGCATGAAAGCGCTTGTAGACAATCAATCCACAGCGCCGACGACTGTCCACGATCAACAGTTGGCCGCTATTGAGTTGAGTCAAGATTTGAGCACTATGAGCGTATTTAATCAAGGCACGAGAAGGATTGACCGTCTCACTCTTGAATGGAGGGCGATCGGGACAGTCCGACGGAATGGGGTCCAAGGGATTAGTGGCTTGGGCCTCTCTATTTGGGTTCCGGTCCTCATGTTTGTGTTGAGTCATTTGAGGGTTCTCTTCTCATGCCGAAAATCACTACATCTAAACCGGGCAACTCATGACTACAAGATGGGGTTAGAAAAGTCCCCAAATTTAAGGAATAAATTTTGGCTCTTGTTTATCATTCCCTGATTAGACAGGTAAACGAACTTTTCTATTTAAAGGCGGGTTGACCTGTCTCTCAAAAATTTTCACGGGTTTAAAAGCCTGGGTATGGTTATTCAAAAACGGGCCGGGGAGCGCCGTTAAAGGGAGGTAAACAGGGTCAGTTTGGAGAGTCGGAAATTTTAAAATTAGGTAATTAAAGCCCGACCACTGCTTGCTAAAAAGAAGGATGTTAGTTGATAGGACTCTGGTGCAGTATTCAATCAGTCGGATAGGAAACCGGGTTGCACGGTCCAAATTGGTGAGGAATGGGTATGGATATTGTGAAAAATCCGGTGTGTCTTCCCGCTTCTGATCCGGCATCCTAGATGAGGCGATCGCCTTCCCTCAACTGCGATGGAGAGCTTTGTGCAAGAGCATTCGTTTGGGTTGCCCGAAACACCAAGCACCCAACCCCGACTCAATGGAATGAATTCGATAGCCTTCTTTGTAATAAAGTCGTCTTGCCGGTCGGTTATTTTCGAGAACGTGCAGGTACAGGTCCTGGAATCCCCACTCTAGGGCGATGCCTTCGCAAGCTTGCAGCAATTGACGAGCTCCCCCTTGGCGGCGATAAGACTCAGCAATGGCTAAATTGGACAAGTACGGAAACTGGGTCATTCCCAAGGTCCAAGGGTTGATACAGCGCAAGGCCATTTCTACGGTGCCAACAATCACGCAATTCCCCGATGGGGAGTCAAGGGCGGATTCATAGCAGGAGGGCGATTCCGGTTGGGGATCGACGGCTACCAAGCAGATACAATGGGACGAGTTTGATCGCAGTCGCACTCGCAAATCTTCATAAATGCCGAGACGCAAGATGGGATGCAGCCACCCCCCGAGTCCTTCGCGAGAATGAAAGCTATCGACCAAAATCTCGGCGAGGCTGCTGAGATCTTTGGGTTGGGCGGCCCGGATGGAAAAGCAAGATGCACCTCCCGAGGATGGCTCAGAGGCAGGGGTATGGGCGTGGGTTGGGGACGTGAAAGAGGAGTTCACGAGGAGTTCACATTAAGGGGGTTGAAACGGATTGGTTTTGACACGAAGGGAACCCTCTCCTCTTATAACATAACCTAATGAGGGGGTTCAAATATAAAATAAATATAAAGTGGACAAAAAGCAGAAAAACATAAATAATCATTATCAATGATAGCATGAGGTCAAATCCTGATGAATGCAGATATTTTTCCGTTTGACCCCCATGAGGTCGGTTCTACAAACCGAACATCGCGACGAGTGGCGATCACCGAACTTTTGGGGCGACAAACCTACTTGCACCTAGGGGGGAACGAGGGTGAAAATGCTGCCTGGACTGCCGGTTGGCTGGATTGTTTGGAGTTTTTAGGCCAAATCGACCGAGGAATAGTTGCTAAAGTCAAGCAACTTTGTTGTAAAAAAAGACAATTCTCTCGGGAGGAAATTTCTACCTCGATCTGTCTAACTAAAAAAATAGCGGGTGAGGGGAACGGTGAAGCTGAAAATTTTCAATCTTTATCGGCAACTCCGGGAACGGTGAAATCACCAAAAGCGCCCAGGAATTTCTCTGAAAAAAATCGGTCTCCCCGGGAACAACCGCCAGGGGAGGGAGAACAAGTTCTATCGGCACAACGTTTAAATGCGATCGCCAAGGCAATTCATGGGTCCCTAAATGAACCGGAGATTTATCAGGCGATCGTCCAGCAAATGTGTGATGTTTTTGAGGCAGACTGCGGGGGGTTAATCCTCCATGATCTCCAGGAACAAACCTTAATAGAGATGGCGGTTTATCATCCCTTGGAGGCATCCCCAGAGTCACCATTGGGTCATCGGGAAATCCGAGTCCCGTTGCGAGTGGAGGGATTGAAAGAATGGAATACTTTACGATCGCAGAAAAGTCCTTGGATGGTTGGGGATATAGAAACAGCGGTGACGCCCGAGGTAGAGCGCTTGCTGCTGCCTTTTTCCGGCTTACAGTCTACCTTGATGGTGCCCATCCTCTCCCAAAATGAAGCGATCGCTACGGTTTATTTAAGTTACACTGAGACTGCTCATCGGTGGCAACCATCAGAACTGAAATTTGCTGAAATGGTGGCACAACAGGCAGCAGTCGCCCTAGGGAATGTCAGGCATTATATCCAAGCAAAAAAGCACGTCCAACGGGAACAAGTTCTTAACCGAATTGCCGGACGAATTCGGACCTCTTTAAATCTCGATCGCACGATTGAAACGGCCTTATCTGAGTTATTAACCCTCACTCAAGCCGATTTAATCTTGTTCTCTACACCAACTTCTTTAATAGAAAGCATCCACCACCTCTGCCGATCACTGCGAATTACTCACCGAGTTTGTCGCCCCAGTCAATCCAATTACCTGGATGAACATCCTCTGGATATAGGGATAGAAATTAAGCTCTTTCAGTTTGAGTCTGGGTTGATTCAAAGTTTACTCGGCCAAGAAGTTACAGCTATCTCCAATACTCAAAACTCAGATTTTGGAGAACGCGACCAAACCCTCTTTCAACAACTCCAAATTGGCAGTTTATTAAGTATTCCGATTTGGCATCGAGAAACTTTATTAGGTCATGTTTCTGCAATCAAACCCCACTCTTACGATTGGCATGAAGATGAAATTTCAGCGATGGAATCGATTTCCTTACATCTAGGAATTGCGATCACTCAAGCGCAGTTATATCACCGCACCCAGGACCAAGCTCGCCAAGCGCGATCGCAAGCTCAAAAACTCAAAAAAGCCCTGGATGAAAAAACCGAGTTAATTGCTTCCCTTCATGATACTCAATTTCAACTGGTTCAAAGCGAAAAAATGTCTAGCTTAGGTCAATTGGTGGCCGGGGTTGCCCATGAAATTAATAATCCGATTAATTTCATTTACGGCAATCTTCCTCACATTGCAAATTATAGCCAAGAGATTGTAGAACTGTTAGAGCAGTATCGTGAACACTTGAAGCCCGTTCCCCAATCTATTGCTGAGTTTGAAGCGGAAATCGATATAAATTTTATTCAGACCGATTTAACAAAAATCCTTCATTCCATGAAGGAAGGGGCGGAACGGGTCCGGCAAATTGTTTTAACTTTACGCAACTTTTCCCGCTTAGATGAAGCCGAATTAAAATGGGTTAATCTTCATGAAGGAATTGATAGCAGCCTAATTTTATTAGCTCATCGTCTCCATAATATCGAGGTGATGAAAAGCTATGGCAATATTCCCCGATTATGTTGCTATCCGGGACAACTTAATCAGGTGTTTATGAATTTGTTTTCCAATGCGATCGATGCCATTGAACCGCCCGATCTCGGGGGAAATGCGGTCACTTTTCCGGGGAATAATTTGGGCGATCGGCAAATTACCATCACCACTGTAGTGATTGATCAAGCGGATCTCCCCTTAGATACTCTCCTTCCCAGTCACACCCCTGACTTCCTTACGGGAGAGTCGGTGCAAATTCGGATTCGGGATACCGGATGTGGCATTCTCCCCCAACATCAAACCAAAATTTTCGACCCGTTTTTTACCACAAAACCCGTGGGAAGTGGCAAAGGATTAGGCTTATCGATCGCCTATAAAATTATCGTAGACCGACATCATGGGCGCTTGACTTTTGAAAATCCACCCGAAGGGGGATGCGAATTCATCATTGAATTACCCGTGATTTCTCAGAACCCAATCTAGCCCCAATCCGCTCACCCTTCCGTTAACCTTTAACCGCATTGCTGGAATTACCCGTGATTTCTCAGGACCCAATCCAGCCTAGATCCGCTCAACCTGCCGTTACCGTTTAACAGCATTCCGATTGCCATCCGATTGCCAATTGTTTAGGGGAGAACCCGAAGTCGGGTTTATTAGGGCCACAAATCTCTATCCCACAGGGACAGTTCACGACTGGAAAATTCCGTCCCAGGAAACGCTGACTGAAACTGGAACGAAGGACCCCGATTCAGAATCGGTGAAATCTCTCATGCAGGATCCGACGGTTGCCAGTAGAATATCGTCATTATTCCCAATAATTCCGACCCATCCGACGGGCGATCACCCTCATCAATTTTTCCATCAGGATGCAACTCAAGGGGCAAATCTGCCAGGGTGCATGAGGCGAGTGATGTATTGCCCCTAACCCCTAACCCCTCGGGATCAGGTTGAGTAGTGTACATTCAGAATGACCCCTACTCACGAACCTCGGCACGGGTTGCGTCAGCCTCTGCGGTTCGGTGACCCTAAAAACCAGTCAAAAGAACAAAAAGAAATTGGATATAACTCCCCCTGATTGTAGGAGAGCGGTGCATGAGTATCGAAACAGATAATAAGCCGAAACTTCTGGTAGTTGATGACGAACCAGATAACCTCGACTTGCTCTATCGCACCTTTTATCGGGACTATCAAGTGCTGACGGCAGAAAATGCCCCACAAGCGTTAGAGCTTCTCGCCAAGGAGGGGGATGTGGCAGTAATTATTTCCGATCAGCGGATGCCGCAAATGAGTGGGACTGAATTACTCAGTCTGACGGCGACTCAGTATCCCGATGCCATCCGGATTATCTTGACCGCTTACACCGATGTAGAGGACCTCGTTGATGCCATCAATGCAGGCAAGGTTTTTAAATACGTCACCAAACCCTGGGATGCCGATGAACTCAAGGCATTGGTCGCTCAAGCATTAGATACCCACAATGTCCTGAAAGCGCGGACCCGGGAACTGTGCCGCACCCTGCGCCAGGAATCCTTGCTCAATGCCATTACCAACACCATTCGCTCTCGGACGACTGAGGCCCAGATTTTGCAGACGATTGTCGATACCCTCGGCCAAATGTTTGAGGTGAGCTACTGCATTCTACGTCCCTATCAGGATGGCCGCTTTATTGATGAATGGTTTATGTATCAAAAGCGGGAACTCGGCACGATCAAGTCCAATGGTCAAGGGCCCAAACTGCCTCTTGCCCCCTCGGGACCCATCTCAGAACCCCTGGGGTTGGCACAGACGGTTTGGGAAACATCAGATATTGAGGTGATCAATGATGTGGAAACCGATGAACGGTTACAGGGAAAGACGCCTCAACTCCAACAACGGCGACAGATGTTAAAAGCGGCAGATATTCGCTCCTGCTTGGTGGTCCCTCTGATGTTTCGTTTGGAACTGATGGCAGTCTTGGCATTGCACCAATCTGGATCTCGCCGGGAGTGGCAGGATGATGAAGTACAACTGGTGTTTATGGTGGCGGATCAGGCGGTGTTGTCCCTGTCCCAGGCCCGCGCTTATGAACAGGTCCAGGCCCTAGCCAAACGCGAGGCCCTGGTGAATACGATTACCACGGCGATTCGCTCCAGTCTAAATCCGAAAGATATTTTTGCGGCGATCGCCCAACAACTCGGCCAAGCGTTACAGGCCGATGGTTGTGCATTGTC
This sequence comes from Oscillatoria sp., assembly GCA_011390515.1. Lineage (GTDB taxonomy): Bacteria > Cyanobacteriota > Cyanobacteriia > Cyanobacteriales > Laspinemataceae > Laspinema. The sequence goes on along the minus strand of JAABSJ010000047.1, from coordinate 1,067 downwards.
GTTATGGACTGTGGAAGATGAGTATGTCCAGTGCGTCGGATTGTACGATGCGGCCAGGGAAGCGGTGGAGGCATCCGAGGGCGAACAACTGGAGAATGAAGGGATGGAACGGGTCGGGACATCCTCTCCCTCTGCGGATCCGCCCTTGGTGGTTCCTGGGGAATCTCGCCAGAATTCCGGGGAATTACCCAGATCCGTGGTCCCGATCGCCGGGAATCCGGTGTTGCAAGAACTCCTGACCACTCGGGCTCCGGTGGTGGTGGATGATTTGGAACAACAGCCGGAATGGAATGTCATGGATTTACCCCTGCGATCGCCTGCTAGGGCTTTATTGCTCGTTCCTTTAATCTCGGATGGCGAAATTATCGGCAGCATTACCCTGCGCCAAGTCCGATCGCCCCGACGCTGGCACCCCTCGGAAATCGATTTAGCCCAAGCGGTGGCTGCACAAGGGGCGATCGCCGTCCATCAGTCTCGTCTCTACCAAAAAACTCGTCAGCAGGCGGAACGACTCCTGGAACTCAACCGCCTGAAAACGGAATTTTTCCAAAATATTTCCCACGAGTTCCGCACCCCCTTAACCCTGATGATGGGTCCTTTAGAATCTGCCGTAGAGCATCACCAAGATTTACCCTTGGAACAAGCGGCGATCGCCCTACGCAATACCCGACGCCTCCTGCGATTGGTCAATCAACTCCTGGACTTACAACGTCTCGATGCCGGTCGGATGCAGCCCACCTTTCGTCCCTGCGATTTACTCTCCTTTGTCTCCCAAACTGTGGAAATTTTTCGCCCCTATTGCGAGAAAAAAGGCATAGAAATCACCACGGATTTACAGCCTTGTCCTGCCCTCTATTTGGATTTGGAAAAGTTTGATAAAGTCCTCTACAATCTCCTCTCCAATGCCATGAAATTTACCGCCTCTGGGGGTAAAATTATGGTCTTGTTGGAACAAGCCGGAGATTATTCTTTACTCCAAGTTAAGGATACGGGAATTGGCATCCGCACGGATCAAGTTCCCCATTTATTCGAGCGTTTTCGTCAAGCGGAAGGGTCGGCAAATCGCT
>JAABSJ010000046.1 GCA_011390515.1 Oscillatoria sp. | reverse complement strand
CATCTTCTTTGCGATCGCGAAATTGAATGTGACTGCAATCCATCGTCGTTTTCCTACTCACTTGATGTCTAGGTTTATTGACAAATCGCCCTGGAAATTGAGTGCTTTATGGTCTTTAATCCTCTGTAGCTTATATTGACCCCAACTCGGGGTATTGATTGGGAGGTATAAGCTTTTGGGAATGAGCGGGTCGTATAGTTCCGCTCCTGCACTCGACAGAGGTTTCCTTGTTTTTAAGAAAGCTGAGAATAAATTTCCCACGGTGACAACAAGGACTCGCTGTTTTCTGTTACCCTAGGCAGTCGCGTTCTGAAATCGAAGCCCAAGGGTTTTACGGTTGATTCCTAAAATACGATAGTTTTTAATCCTATAACTATTCTTATAACATAACTGATAAATTGACTACGTTAATTCTAATTTTTTATATCATAATTTCTTGACATTTTGCCCCCAAAGCGGTAACAAATAGCCCCACAGTTTTCAGGGGTGGGGAACCCGTCTTGTTCAGGTCATATCGGGGCTTGCCCCAGTTAACGATTGAGATAGAGGACTGCTACAGCAAAACCCGGGGGGGTTTAAACCCTAGTCCTGTCAAGGGGGTAAATTTAATGACGAAAAATCGTTATTTCTTGGACAGGCGATCGCGCGATCGCCTGTCCAAGAGGTAAATTTGATCACGAAAAATCATTGTTTCTTGTAGGGGCGTATTGCATACGCCCTCTCATGTATGCAATACGCCCCCCCAATAGGGATGAGGCGGGATTCCATTGACGGAAAAAGAGGGCGTATGCAATACGCCCCCCCAATAGGGATGAGGCGGGATTCAATTTACCACGTTGACAGGACTAGGGTTTAAACCCCCGCCGGGTTTTGCTTGAAACCCATCGCTTACGACTGGTTTGCCAGCCAACGGGCCGCATCTTTCGCATGGTAGGTGAGAATCAGGTCCGCACCAGCCCGCTTGAAGCCAGTTAAAGTTTCTAGGACCACTCGTTCCTCATCAATCCAGCCATTGAGGGCAGCAGCTTTGACCATCGCATACTCTCCAGAGACGTTATAAGCAGCAACAGGCAAGTTACTCGCCTGTTTGACGCGCCAGATAATATCCATATAGGCAAGGGCTGGTTTGACCATCAGCATATCCGCCCCTTCCTGGATGTCCAGTTCAATTTCCGTCAGGGCCTCGCGACCATTAGCCGGATCCATTTGATAGGTGCGCCGATCGCCAAATTGGGGAGAGGAATCGGCAGCATCTCGGAACGGGCCATAATAGGCGGAGGCATATTTCGCCGCATAAGACAGGATGGGAATATCTTCAAATCCCGCCCCATCTAATCCAGACCGGATCGCCTGCACAAATCCATCCATCATCCCGGACGGGGCGATGATATCGGCACCGGCTTTTGCTTGGGCGATCGCCGTTTTCTTCAGCAACTCCAGGGTGGGATCGTTGAGCACCCGACCCGTTAAGTCTCCCACTTCTAAATAGCCGCAATGTCCATGACTGGTGTACTCACACAGACAGGTATCCACGATCACCAGGAGTTCGGGAACGGCTGCTTTCACCGCAGCGGTTGCTTTCTGGACAATTCCGCAATCATGCCATGCGCCGGTTGCGTCGGTATCTTTGTCTTCGGGAATGCCAAACAGGATAATGGCGGGAATGCCCAAGTCATAGACTTCTTTGGCTTCTTCGACAATTTTATCCACCGAGAGTTGATAGACTCCCGGCATAGATGTGACTTCCTTGGCGACGGATTCCCCCGGGACGGCAAACAGGGGATATATTAAATCACTGGTGGTGAGGAGATTTTCTCGCACCATTCGGCGGAGTTGGGGGTGCTGACGCAAACGGCGAGGGCGATGAGTTGGAAACATAGCTGAATTAAGGAAGAAATACGCGACTGTTTCAAGACTTTAGTCTAGAGTTATCTGGCGATCGCTGGCGCATTTAGTTACGTTTTGTAACATCTGGTTTCCTGGGCGATCGGCGAGTTTATTGCGGTGGGTGATCGGAAATCCGGTTGTACAAGACCTATTTTACTCTTCAGCCTGCGGAGGCAGGCTTCGTCCGTATAGCCCCACCCTTCAGGGTGTGGGTTGTGATTGTTTGTCAGAAAAAAGCCAGAAAAAAAGGGCAGACGCGATCGCATCTGCCCTTTTTTTTAATCCACTGGACTGGATTAAGCCATTTATGCTTCCACTGCCACGGGTTCTGCCGTTGCTGCCATTGCATAAACGCTGATTTTTTTACCACTCTTGCCCTTGCGTTCAAAAGTGACAACCCCATCAATCAGGGCAAACAAAGTATCGTCACTACCGCGCCCGACATTTTGTCCAGGGTGAAACTTGGTGCCGCGCTGACGGACTAGAATATTTCCGGCGCGGACGACTTGACCCCCATAGCGCTTGACGCCAAGACGCTGGGCATTAGAGTCACGTCCGTTGCGTGTACTACCCGTACCTTTCTTATGAGCCATAGTTCCTCTGTGTTACTTCAGTGATTTCAGGATTGAATCTTGGGAAAGGGTAGCACCGGGAAGGGCCCAATGGGAGGGTCCGTTGTCCGGACTGCGCCATCGCTTAATGCCCCTCCAACTGACTCCTTGATTCCCTCTGTTCTTATTCTGCCTCAGTTGAGGGGGTAGATGAGGCTGGGGTGTTATTTTCAGCCGATGCTAACACCGCCCCATTCAAGCTGATGGAGTCGATCATCAGCCGAGTGATTTCTTGGCGATGTCCGCGTTTTTTGCGGGTTTTCTTTTTGGGTTTCATCTTATAGACGATCACCTTGCGACCCCGGTAATGCTGCATGACCGTCGCTTGGAGGGTCGCGCCTTCTACAAAGGGTTGACCGATATGAACCTGGTCTTCATGCTGAATCAGTAAGAGATTTTCCAGGGTAATGCTTTCTTCGGCATCTACGGGAAGTAGCTCGATGTCGTAGAAACGACCGGGTTCTACTCGCAGTTGTTTGCCGCCGGTTTCGATAATTGCGTAAGTCATAGAATTCTGGTGGAGTGTGCCGTACAGGTAGCGGGTTGATCGGTCTATAGATGAGCGATCGCCCCAGCTTTTATCAGGGCTGAACCTGATCCGAGCTTAATATAGACAGCCAATCTTTTATCGTTGCACGATCGCCGACTGCCTGTCAATACATTGGCATGGGCGATGGATGCAACAGCTTGGAGGGTCGGGTTGCTAGGGTTGCTGATGATTAAGCGGTTGCCTCAACCTCTTCTTCCTCCTCGACTTCCCGAACAGGTTGCTTGATGGTGAGATAGCGGATCACCTCTTCACTCAAGCGCATAGCCCGTTCTAAGGGGGCCACTTGGCTGCCATCACATTCATAGTTCATTTGAATGTAGATGCCATCGCGATGCTTGCCGATTTCATAGGCAAGGCGGCGCTTACCCCGGTGTTGAGTCTCAACAGTGGTGACCCCATTATCTTGTAATAAGCCTTGATATTTGGCGATCGCCGCATCGGTGAGTTCCTCGCCGAGGTCGGGACGCAGGATGTACATGGTTTCGTAAATATACCGCATTGAAGGAAATCTCCTTATGGTCTAAATGGCTTCTTCGCTCTGGGCGCGATTCTCCTACAGCTCTTGTAAAACTGGCTTTTGTTCGGCCATTCTTGTGAAGAAGCAAGGCATGACAAGGTTCAGGGAGTTTTCCCCTTTTCGCCTTGATTTTACGCGCAATTTTTTATCTTATCATATCGGTTTCCAATTTCTGCACCCTTGCCCAAAAAAGTTCGGTGGCATTGATGGCATTGATAGCAGGCGATCGCCTGGGATAGTCCAGTGAGCTACAGACCCCGAGGGTTAGAGCACAGGAGTGCGAGCATCTTGCTCACTATCCTCAAGAGCGAGCAAGATGCTCGCACTCCTCGCATTCCTGTGCTGATTTCTCTAGATACCTGAGTTCAGCACTCCGGGAACCGCTCTATCATCCCGCTCCCGAATTTGCTATTTCTCTCTTGTAGTCACAACAACCCCAAGGGAGAGTGATAGTTTTTTTATTTAACAGGAGTGGAGTGATGAGATATTTTTTTTAGATGTGATGACAAAAGGAGATCTTTTTAACCCAAGGACAGGATACCATTTGGGGCGATGAAGAGGGTGCTAAAGAAGTGCTTAAGACTAATTCTAAAACTCCTAAGACTAGGGTCAGAAGAGCCAAACATCACACTACGACAGAGGGCATAAATCAACGTTATGGCACAGCGCTACGTCCGAATCCAAACCCCAGAGGGACGGATTTACTATGGATTACTTCAATTGAGTAGAGGCGTTCAGTTGCTTGATGCGCCTCCCTGGTTAAAGGGACAACCGACTGATCGGTTCCTAGAACCGGAAACGTACAGGATTCTCGCGCCTTGCGTTCCGTCAAAAATTGTCGCCGTCGGCAAAAATTATGCAGATCATGCCGCCGAGATGGGAACCCCAGTTCCTAGAGAACCCCTACTCTTTTTGAAACCCCCGACTGCCGTGATTGCCGATAAAGATGAGATCGCCTATCCGCCTCAGTCTGAGCGGGTCGATTATGAGGGAGAATTGGCCCTTGTTATTGGAGAACGGTGCGTCGATTGTACGCCGGAGGAGGCAACGGGGAAAATTTGGGGATACACGATCGCCAATGATGTGACGGCGAGGGACTTACAGAAAAAAGATGGTCAATGGACCCGAGGCAAGGGATTTGATACCTTTTGTCCCTTGGGACCTTGGATTGTCAGAGAAGTCAGTCCGGGAGCAGGTTTACAGACTTTTGTCAATGACGCTCCCGAACCTGTGCAATCTAGCATCATTGATAATATGGTGTTTCCCCCGGATGTCCTGGTTTCCTATATTTCTCAAGTGATGACCCTACTTCCAGGAGATGTGGTCTTGACGGGAACCCCGGAAGGGATAGGGCCATTGCAAGTGGGCGATCGCGTCCGGGTCGAAATCGAAGGCATCGGCAGCTTAGAAAATACCGTCAGGCAACGCCTGACCCCATTAGCTCTATAGTGTCGTCATCTATAGCGTTTCCCATAGTTATGAGGTACATTTTGGGAGTGCGGTAAGCGAAGCTATGCCTACGGCATAGCTTCGCTTACCGCACTCCTCTAAATATCTGTACTTCATGAGTCCAGTAACCGCTATACTTCACTTGCTGTACCAGCAGCCAATGGCTGCTGGTCAGTTCTAGCGAACCTGCATATGCACCGCTTCAGAAATCGTCGGAATTTCGGCATAGCGCCCCAACAAGGACTGCACCACCGAGTAACCCACCGCTGCGATCGTTCCCAAAAACAGCATATTAAACAGCGTCTGCACCGCCAAGAGAGGGAGGGCCTTCCCGAGCAGTTCCACCACCAAACCCGTGATGGCTAAAATAATATTCAGCAGAATTGCCTGCATGGTATTAAACCGAATGAAGCGATTGATATTATCGTTTCTAACTACAGCAAACAGCAGGACGAAAAAAATAATCAGTCCCCCAAATGGAATGCCATAATACAGACTCATTAAAGGTTGTAGGGGAACAAAGAAGATAGAAAGAAAGGGAAACTCTCTGAACAAAAATATCCCAAATTGCACCGCCACAATCAGGGGCAGTAGGTAGGGCAAACTTGCAAAAATGCGATCGGGTACTGGGGTAGAACTGTTCCAACTCATCGCTTGAATCTCCTGAGTGTCAATGATTCATACTTAAATAGTCTCTAAGCTCAGGATAACGCAGCCAGAGGATTTGAGCGTTGAGATTTTAGAGTTGGGATCGGCTGTGCCTTGATAAAAATATAACAATACCGACTCAAGTCGCAGCATCTGGGGGCTGATGAACAGAGAAACGGGAGGGCGATCGCACCCTCCCGTTCCTAAATTTTACCCCGCCTCGGGCATCGGTCTTTTAGAGTTCCAATGGTTCATACCCAATCCGGTTGTAAACAGTCGATTTCCTGGATTAGCCCGCGCAGGCGGGCTTTGTCCGTATAGCCCCACCCTTCAGGGTGCGGGTTTTTACTTCTGAATCGAATGGATCCAAACATTGCCCTCGGGACCACAAACCCGGTCCATATAGCTGTAGGGATAAATCAACCGGCGTCCTTCCGTATGGCTGTAACCCGTCAGCGCATCTCCCCAAGGGTCTTGAACAATATACCCTTGCCGGTTATAGCCCATAATCGTGATAATATGCCCCGTGGCCGTAAAGTATCCGGCAATCACCACCGGACGGCGATTAATCAGCTCATTCTTCACATCGGACCAGTTACTGGTGGTGCTAAAGCTATGCTTAAACCCATAGGCGCGGACCATCGCCGATAGAACACTGTGATCCGTTTGGGACCCGACTCCGGCATAGTTGAAACACCATTGCAGCAGTTCATCCTCCAACTGACCCCCCCGCTTGGACCGGATGCCATAGTAATGAAACACCATCGCGATCGAGGTCACATTGCAGGTAGACCAAGAGTAGCGAGGATTATCCCGTTGGGAAAAATACGGCACATTCAGTTCGATGTGATTCGGAACTGGATCAAAGGTGCGACCCCCACGCTGCATCAGCAGATGTCCCGGAAACAGAAAACCCGTATTCCCAAACCCGGGAAACTCTTCCGTTAACGACGCCTTCAAATGTCCCGATTCGATCGCATAACTCGCCACCCCATACACCCGTCCCAAAGGTAACGTCACCTTATCCGTCCCACTCAACCGCGCCGCATCCACGGGTTGTTTCTTAAACACCGTCGTTTGCCGAATCGTGGCCGTCAACGCATCAGAATCATAAGACACCACCTGATTTCGGTTCTTAATCTGAACGTGCTGCCAATACACATACCCCACATTCCCAAAACCGGGAATCGATTCACTCAAAGTTACCCGGAAATGTCCCTTTGTACAGGCATATCCCGTAATTCCCAGGGTTTTACCCAGCAGCAACTCGGCTTTTTGACCCGCAGCCAGATTCGCCGAATCCACAGGTTGCGCCTTAATTAACGTGGTTTTAGTGACCAACATTTGGGCAGGAGTTCCAGAAATTTGGACATCCTCAATATTAAAGTTGAAGACTTTACTGCCCTTGCTGAGTTGCACATGGCCTTCATAAAAATAGCCAAACTCACCAATCGGTTGAATCGGACTATCGAGGGTGACCTTGAGATGACCATCTAACAATCCATAGCGGCTAACTTGAACCGTCATCCCTGCCTTAATTAGAACTTTTTGCTGATTGTTCAGACTGGCCGAATCCACTGGAGAAACCTTAAAAAAGGTATCCTGCTGAATCGTTAACCTGAAAGCTTCTCCAACCGTTGCCGGATCGGTGGTGACGGTAATATTAATTACGTCCGACCCAATCAATTGACCCCGAGTATCGGTTCCTTTGAGGCGTAACCAGCGAGCACCCGCGCCACTAAATCCGTTGTTGAGATTAACTTGCCAAGTTCCTGCACTGGGATTTAATTGCACTGGCAAGGAAAATTTATCTTCGGCAGATAAGGTAACAGTGGTAATTTTCTGGGGGTCATAAGTGCCTTTGAGAATCACAGGTTTTTCGACTAAAACTTCCGTCGGACCTTGATAGGTCAGGCCAAACCCGGTACTAATTGCAGTATTGCCTCGATTTAATTGGACAAAATCGGGGAAAAGATAGCCGGTATTGCCAAATTGTGGGAGGTTTTCGGTCAGGGATATTTTTAAATGTCCCGCTTCCATTGCATAGCTGGCTACGCCATAAATCTCACCAGATTTGAGGGAATAGAGTTCTTCCGGAGGGAGTTGGCTAGAGTCAATGGGTTGTTTTTTGAAGGGATTGGTTTGGAGAATGGTGAGGGTAATGGCGTTAGCGTCGTAGTCGATCGCCTTGCCATCTTTTTTGAGGCTAACATGGGGATGATAAAGATAACCCCGGTTACCAAATCCTGGGATTTCTTCGGAGAGGGAAACTAGAAAATGGCTGGAAAGGCAAGCATGGCCGGTGATTAAAAAGGTTTGACCCGCTTGCAGTTCGGCTTGTTCGCGATCGCTCAGTTGTGAAGAGTCTTCCGGTTTGGCTTTGATTTTGGTGCTTTCCCCGATAGTTAGCAACCCAAAACCGGGCGGGGGTTCGATGGAGTTACCGCTGTTGAAGGTACAGTTAACCAGGTTGGGAAGGAGTTCGATGTGTTTTTGATAAAAGTAGCCAGTTTCACCCACTGGGGCGATTCCTTGGGCTAATTGGACTCGGAAATGACCTGCGCTCAATTCATAGCTTTTAATTTCAACAGTTTCTCCCGCTTTGACCGCTACTTTTTGGGTTGCAGTTAAGCTAGAAGATGATGCAGTGGACACTTTTAAAAAAGTGTCATGGAGAATTTTTAAAGTGAAGGATTGGCCTAAACTCATCGGTTCTGCTCACAGTAATATCAACAGGAGGAAGACTTCCTGCCTACCCCATAAGACCCTGTTACTTGTGAGCTTAGATTCTATCCGGAATAATCTTTTTTCCTCAGTTATCTGGATGAATTTAGGGGATTAATTGTTAGATTCATAAAAAAACCGCTCTTGTTGGGGGACCAGAAACCGGGTTTTTGCCTAAATTTGCTGCAATTTGCCAAAACTTGTTGAAAAAAACCCGGTTTCTAATCTTGGGGGACCAGAAACCGGGTTTTTTGCCTAAATTTGTGGGAATTTGCCAGAACTGCTGTTAAAAACCCGGTTTCTAACCTTTAACGTCATCTCAGGGACCAGAAACCGGGTTTTTTGCCTAAATTTGTGGGAATTTGCCAAAACTGTGGCAAAAAACCCGGTTTCTAGGCTTTACTTTACCCCCAAGGGAGTTAGAAATTAGGAGGCTGCGGCGAGAATATCTTGAGCATGGCTGCTGGTGTTGACTTGATCGTAGACTTGAGCGATTTTGCCCTCGCTATCAATCACGTAGGTGACTCGCTGAGAATAGTTGCCACTCTCGACATCATAAGCCTTGGTAATGGCACCATCCACATCAGCTAGGAGTTGGAAGGGTAGCCCATATTTTTCGGTAAAGAGTTTGTGAGATGCTTCATCATCGCGACTGACTCCTAAAACCACCATTTCTTTGCTTTGATACTCGGAATAGCTATCCCGGAAACCTTGGGCTTCTTTCGTGCAACCGGGGGTGTCATCTTTGGGATAAAAATACAAGACAACGGTTTTGCCTTTGAATTGGGAGAGGGTGACTGTGTTGCCGTTGGTATCTTTAACGGTGAAATTTGGGGCGATAGTGCCGAGTGCTAAAGTCATGGATGCTGTATTCTCCTGAATGTTAAGACTTGATGGGTATTGTAACAGGGCGATCGCCCTGTTTAGTCGATTCTAATGGATAGCCGCTAGAATATCGGGGCCGTGGGTTTCAGTATTGAGATTGTCCCCTTCGTAAACTTGGGAGATCTTGCCGATCGCGTCAATGGTGTAGGTGACCCGCTTGGCTTTTTCACCCTTTTCTACGTCATAAGCTTTGGTAATCGCACCATCAGTATCCGCTAATAAGGGAAAGGGAAGATTAAACTTTTGGGTAAATTTTTGATGAGACGCTTCATCATCTCGGCTGACTCCTAAGACGGCGACATCTTTGTTTCTAAATTCGGAATAGGAGTCGCGAAAACTACAGGCTTCTTTGGTACAGCCCGGAGTATCATCTTTGGGGTAAAAGTACAATACTAGGGTTTTTCCGGCAAAATCAGAGAGTTTGACGAGGTTGCCATTGGTATCTCTGGCGGTAAATGCCGGGGCTGCTGTGCCAACAGGTAAGGTCATAAATGTTGTTTTTTCCTAACTTTGATATCTTGATAATTGTATCATCAGAAATTAATTTCGACAATGAAAAAAGAGTGGGGTAAGGGGGAGATTTCCGTACTGAATTATTTGAAGATGGAATGACTCATCAAAATCGGAAAGGGTGCGGGAGGCGATCGCCTCCGTGAGAAGCCACTTCCTAGGGAATGCTCGCCAAAACCCCGTCAAAAGTCGCCGGGGTGATTTTGCAGAATTTCACATATCAGTTCCGGGCCATTTTGTCAATCGGAATTATCCCAAATCCGGCTGTCAAAGACCTGTTTTATCGAGTAGCCTGCGGAGGCAGGCTTTGTCCGCAAACGCCCCACCCTTCAGGGTGTGGGTTTTAAAGGGTCTGAATCCGGTGAATCACGGGAATCCGCTGCACATTTTATGTCCACCGAGGCTCAACTCAAGGGCTGGAGAGGGTAAGATCGGAGTTAATCTAAAACTATCCAGGCTCTAGTCTTAGGATTGCCATGACTGCCGTTCAACCCCAGAAAACCCACAAAATTGCATATCCCGAACGCACCTTAAAACGGGCGGCTAGGGGAATGAAGTGTTTGCCCTTTAAACTAGAATTATTTGTGACCATGCGCGATCGCAGTGTGTCGTTATTGGCAATCGTCGATGCCGTCGGAGTCGAAAACAACTATACGCGATCGCCTATCAACGAACGTAGCGTGGAAAACAGCCTGTTGTGGCTGATCCAACTGGGTGTCTTGCGCCGAGAAGTCGATGGTCAAGGGATTACCGATAGTTTCCGCCTCACTCCCTTGGGACGGCAACTGGTGGCGGGATGGGAACAGTCAGAAGGCTCAATTCCACCCCCATCCTGGGGCGATCGGCTTTATAATTTCCTCAATCGTTGGTTGCGATTTCCCCTTTTTTAACAAAACCCCTAACAAATTTGTGCCATTATGAAAGCCATTATGGTCGTTGGAACCACTTCCCACGCCGGAAAATCAGCGATCGCTACGGCCCTGTGTCGCATTTTCTATCGTCGAGGGATGCGCGTCGCCCCTTTTAAAGGACAAAACATGGCCTTAAATGCCTACGTTACCCTCAAAGGCTGCGAAATCGGCTACGCCCAAGCCGTGCAAGCCTGGGCTGCCGGAATTGCCCCAGAAGTGGAAATGAACCCAATTTTATTAAAACCTCAAGGGGACATGACTTCCCAAGTCATCCTCCGAGGAAAACCCGAGGGCAAAGTTGGCGCAGCAGAATACTATGAACAATTTTTTGATCGGGGTTGGAGTGCGATCGTTGAGTCTTTGAACTCCCTTGCCAAAGAATTTGATATCATCATTTGCGAAGGGGCTGGAAGTCCAGCAGAAATCAACCTCAAACATCGAGATTTAACCAATATGCGCGTTGCCAAACATCTCAACGCGCCCACTGTCCTGGTGGTCGATATTGACCGAGGTGGTGCATTTGCTCATGTGGTGGGGACATTAGCATTATTAGACCCAGAAGAACGGGCCTTAATTCGGGGGGTTGTCATTAATAAGTTTAGAGGACAGCGATCGCTTCTCGACTCGGGGATTACCTGGTTAGAGGAATACACCGGCATTCCCGTCCTCGGGGTGATTCCTTGGATCGAGCAAATGTTTCCCGCAGAAGACTCCCTCAGTTTATTAAATGCTCCCAGTCACAAACTAGATAGTGAAATTACCATTGCGGTGATTCGCTTACCGAGAATTTCTAACTTTACGGATTTTGACCCATTAGAAGCCGAACCGAGTGTGACACTCAAATATATTAGTCCTAAACAATCCTTGGGCTATCCCGATGCGGTAATTATCCCCGGTTCTAAAACAACAATTGCAGATTTGCTTGTTCTGAAACAAACGGGCATGGCGGAGGAATTGCAAAACTATGTGGCTGGAGGCGGAACGGTTTTAGGCATTTGTGGGGGATACCAGATGTTAGGCCAAATTGTGGCAGACCCGGAAGGGGTTGAAGGTGTCGAAGGACGATTTGAAGGGTTGAATCTCTTGCCGATTAAAACCGTAATTACCAATCATAAAGTCTCCCGACAACGGGTGGTTAATTCTAATTATCCCACACCGGGTTTACCCGTAACCGGCTATGAAATTCATCAGGGCCGGACGCAACCGAGTGAACGGTTCAATGGCGCGTTATCTCCAGATATTAAACCCCTATTTGATGATTTGAATTTGGGGCTGGTGGATAAAGAGCAATCCGTTTGGGGTTGCTATTTGCATGGGTTGTTTGATAATGGACCTTGGCGGCGGGCTTGGTTAAATCGCCTCCGCAATCAAAGAGGGTTAAAATCTTTACCCACAGGGATTGCGAATTACCGAGACCAACGAGAAGAAATTATTGATGCTTTGGCAACGATTGTCGAAGCCCATTTAGATTTAACCCCCTTGTTGTAAATCCTGGCTCAATCGGTATTCCCCGGGGAAAAAGAGCATCAGTCCGGGGCGAATGGACTAGGGAACACTAAATATTAACCCTTGACCCAAGCTAACATTATGAGCGTAGACGTGATTTTTTTACCCGATCGCATTACGGTAAAAGCGGAGGTCGGAGAACCTTTACTAGAGGTGGCAAAACGGGCCGGAATTACGATTCCCACCGGATGTTTGATGGGGTCTTGTCATGCTTGTGAAGTCGAAATTGATGGCGATCGCACGGTTTGTGCCTGTATTTCTGGTGTGCCTGGGGGTCAAGAACAGGTCACCATTAATGTCTATATCGACCCGACCTGGTAAAGGGTAAATCTCACCCCGTGCAATCCTCATCCTCCCTCGATTTGGGGAGGTTGACTTTGATTTGAGTCCCCTGCTCACCCACTGGGAAAAGGGTGGGTATCATCACAACAGAATTGTGGTAAATTCACTAAAAATCCCCGGTCTTGGGTTAACGGGTTAAAGATTTGAAATTGTAGAAAATTCTATAGCAGTCCTAAATCAGTTCTGGAAGACGTCGGAGGCCCCCAACCGTCGGCGGCCCAGAACATCCGAGGGGAGAAGACAGATGTCACAAATCAGTTAGGAATGCTATAGCTTATCTTAGAAAGAAGCACCCCAGGCGATTCCGATGCCTTGGAGGTCGTTACACTCCGATCGCCCTTCTGTGGCTCCCCTTCAGCCTTCCGTCGAGTTACTATGCTGCAACCTAATCATTCATCCTTCTATTCCCCAGACTTAGAACAAGCGATCAACCGATCGCCGATGCTCGTTTCTCCCGATACCCGCCTGATTGATGTCATTACCCAAATGGCTCAAGCTAGGGCGAGTTGCGCCCTCACCGATGTGACTGCATCTATGGCATTCAGTCCTTTAGATGACGTGGGAGACGGCTGTGTATTGGTGATGGAGGGTGAGCAATTACGGGGAATTTTTAGCGAACGGGATGTGGTCCATCTGTGTGCGGCAGGGGTGAAAATTGCAGATATCACCATTGCCGAAGTCATGACGAGGGAGGTAATTACCCTGGATCAGTCGGAGTTTCGGGACCTGTTTCAAGTCCTCTCCCTGATGCAGAAAAATGGCATTCGTCACTTGCCTCTGGTTGATGCCACGGGTCAAGTGTTAGGACTTTTGAGTCATGGTAGTATCCGAAAAGTGCTACAGCCGGTCAATCTCCTCAAGGCGCGATCGGTAGTAGAGGTGATGACTCGCGGAGTGGTGACGGCACCCCCGACGGCATCCTTACTGTCCGTGGCAGAATTGATGTCTCGGAACAAGGTTAGCTGTGTGGTGATTACCCAAAAGCCAGAAACCCTGACCCCTGTCCTCCCCGAGGGTCCCATTCACGGCGTCCCGATTTCTCCCCCAAAATTAGACCCTCAATCCGAGAGTCCCGGGGAAATCCGACCCATCGCTGTCGGGATGGTCACGGAAAGGGACCTCGTGCAATTTCATGCCCTGGATCTGGATTTGAACAGCACCTCAGCGGCGATCGTCATGAGTCAACCGTTATTTTCACTCAAACCGGATGACTCCCTGTGGAACGCTCATCAGATGATGAAACAGTGGTCTGTGCGCCGGTTGGTTGTCGTCTCTGAACAGAGGGAACTGTTAGGAATTGTCACCCAATCTACCCTCCTGCAAGCCTTTGACCCAATGGAAATGTATCGGGTGATTGAGATATTGCAACAATCCGTTGAAGAACAGCTCGTTGAACTCACCGAAACGAACGAACTCTTGCAAAAAGAGATTGTAGAACGTCAACAAGCCCAGGAAGAATTAAATCTTGCATTAGCCCAAGAAAAGGAACTGAATGAACTGAAATCGAACTTCACTTCAATGGTGACTCACGAATTTAGAAATCCCCTCACCTCGATTTTATGTGCCTCCCAATTGCTGGAAAGATTTGCAGATAAAATAACAGAAGAACAACGGTTTAGCTATCTGCAAATGATTCAAAAAACTGCTGAATATATGGACCAAATGATTGATGATTTGCTCGTTCTGGGTCGGTTTGAAAATCGACAATTGGAGTATGAACCGCAACCCATTGATTTAGTTCAATTCTGTCAGGATTTGGTCGAAGAACGGCAATTTAGCGATATCGAACATCATTCTATTATCTTTCAGGCAGTCGGTTCGACTCACGATGCCTGTCTCGATGAAAAACTCCTGCGCTACATTCTCGGCAATTTGCTCACCAATGCTTGCAAATATTCCCCTTCTACTAACCCGATTTATTTTGATTTAATTTGTCAAGACAATCAGGCTATTTTAAAAATTCGCGATGGCGGAATTGGTATTCCCGTAGAGGACCGCAAACGCTTGTTCCAGTCCTTCCACCGGGCGAGAAATGTAGGGAAAATACCGGGAACGGGTCTGGGACTGACGATTGTGAAAAACTGCGTAGAAGCACATCACGGTGAAATTGCCGTAGAGAGTGAAGTTAATGTAGGGACAACCTTTACGGTAACTTTACCCTTAACTCCAGAATCAGCGGTTGATTGAGGGATGATGCTGGGATAATGCTGAGGATTCCCGGTGCGATTACGGTTGAGAATAGTCGGCGATCGCATACTCCCGAAATCGTTCTAAATCCGCTTGAATCGTGGATTCTACCACACGACCCAAAAATAAATTATCCATAATCTGTCCCAGAATCCCGGGAATGGCATAGGCGACGGTGAGCTTAACCATACTGCCTTCTTGATGGCGATCGTAAAAGCGAATGGCTCCTCGATTGGGCAATCCATCCACCGATTCCCACTGAATAATTTGGTTCGGAACAATTTTCAAAATTCGAGACAGCCAACTAAATTCAAATCCCCCAGAGGCTAATTTCCACCGCGATAATTCTGGGTCTTCCTCTAAAATATGCACCGATTCAATCCATTTCATCCAGCGCGGCATCTGCTCTAAATCAGACCACAGACTCCACACATGATCAATGGGGGTATTGACTTCTACTAAGACGCTATGTTCTAACCAGTTTGTCATCAGAATTTAAAGGTTTAATATTGATAGTTTATAGCAACAACCCACACCCTAAAGGGTGGGGCTATACAGACGAAGCCTGCCTACGCAGGCTAAAGAATAAAGCAGGTTTTTGACAACCGGATTGGGTATGAAAAGTCATTTTTATAGACTATAGCAGTCCTAAATCAGTTGTAGAAGACCCTCACCCCCAACCCCTCTCCCAGAACGGGAGAGGGGAGAAGACAGATGTTACAAATCATTTAGGATTGCTATAGCCCGCGCAGGCGGGCTTCGTCCGCAAACGCCCTACCCTTCAGGGTGCGGGCGTTAACTTCAATTAACCGATCGCCAACGATTTAGGACTCCCCGTTAACTCATTTACTCGCCCTAAAACCGCTTTTGCCGCTTGCCGTCCCGAAAGGGTAGCCCCTTCCATACTGTCAATATAATCCTGTTGGGTATAGCTTCCAGCCAGGAAGAAATTCCCCACAGGAGTCTGTTGCGCGGGGCGATACGGATCCAT
The DNA here is from genome assembly GCA_011390515.1 of Oscillatoria sp. GTDB lineage: Bacteria > Cyanobacteriota > Cyanobacteriia > Cyanobacteriales > Laspinemataceae > Laspinema. The sequence goes on along the minus strand of JAABSJ010000046.1, from coordinate 15,957 downwards.
CCCTGGGGCTTCCCGATAGAGGGATTGCGCCAACTTGACCACACTGTACCAGGTCATATTCAAGTCTCGGGACGAGGGAAACAGTTCATGCACTTGATTGAGCACATGATGGGCGATCGCCTCGTTACTCTGCTTGATAAACGGATCTCCCGGCGTCAATACCAACTGCATTAACGAACCTTCCCCTTGGCGATAATAATCCGAGGGCGAAGTCAGGGCTAAATCTGCAAAACAAGAAAAGTCTGCATCTGGGGTATAAAGCAGATTGTCAATTCCTGCCGCTTCCTCCACCTGCTGACGCTTTGCCGCATCATGCAATTCCGTCACCCAGCCATCAAAACGCAATTGCACCGTAGCAACGGGCACCGCATCGAGTTTGTAGATATTATCGAACTCCGGCCATTTGCGCCATGCCGGGGGTAAGACTTTCTGAATGCCGGGGATGTCACAGGCGAAGACATAAGCATCGGCAGTGATGGTTTCTTCCGTTTCCCCTTGAGCAACAATCAATCCCGTGACTTCCGTTTCCCCACTCTCTTCAGAAAAGAGAATTTCCCGGACCCGGCGTCGGGTATGGATTTTAGCGCCTCTGGCTTCTAAATATTTGAGAATCGGTTGATGGAGGTAGGTATCTGGGGACCCTTCTAACATCCGCAGGACCGAAGCTTCCGTTTTCGCGGCAAAAAACTGGAAAATGGTCAGCATACAGCGGGCGGAAATGTTTTCCGTGTCGATAAAACCCAAGGCGTAGGCGATCGGGTTCCACATCCGCTTGAGACTGCCATTAGAACCGCCATGTTTGCGGAACCAGTCGGCGAAGCTAATGTGATCGAGTGCGCGAATGGTGTTCATTGCGCCATCGAAGTCCACTAAACCCCGGACAATGGGGCTAGTTCCCAGAGCGATCGCATTGGTGAGTTTATCTTGTACCGAGAGTTGAGAAGTGGTGAAAAAGGCTTTTAAACCGTTGAAGGGTGCGCCAGTAATAAACCGAAAATCCAGTTCCCCGGTTTTGCCCCCTTCGTTGATAAAGATATGAGTATGGTCTTTCAGGCGCAAGCTGTCGATTGCACCTACTTTTTTCATTAAGTCGAAGAGGTTGTAATAGCAGCCGAAAAAGACGTGCAATCCCATTTCAACGTGATTGCCTTCGGCATCTACCCAACTGCCGACTTTCCCGCCGACAAAGGGACGAGACTCGAAGATTTCCACTTCGTGACCCGCATCAACTAACTCAATGGCGGTGGACATTCCGGCTAGTCCCGCCCCTGCGATCGCTACCCGCATTCTGCCTATCCTGTAATGGTTCTTTACAGATTGTAATATAAGTGGCGATCGCAGCACCATCCTCGCTCAGGTTGCGATCTTATGGGGCATCCGGTTTTGTCCTCATGACCGGGCAAAGAGGAAGCCCCCCTTAAGAAGGGGGGTTGGGGGGATCTCCCCTAGAAGATTTGATGTTTTGGACTGCCCTAAATAATGTAGAGGCGATTCGCTTGCTCGCCTCTACATTAGACCTCTTGCAAAAATAGACCTATTGCAAAAATCCGGATTGATCCCCCCAACCCCCCTTCTTAAGGGGGGCTTAAGAGAATTTTGCAATAGGTCTATTTAGCGTTTAACTTGAAAGATGGCGTCAGTCCTGTTGGATCTCTGTTAGGGATTTCCATAAAAAAACTTCTGCATTAGAAGTTTTGCAGAATTGGAAAAGCCCCCCTTCTTAAGGGGGGTTGGGGGGATCTCTGCTAGAAGATTTTATTTTTTGGAGTTCCCTTAATGGCGGGCGGAACCTTCTTGACGCGCTGCCTGCTGGACTGCGGCTGAGACTGCGGTGACTACGCGATCATCGAACACGGAGGGAATGATATTTTCCCGGCTGAGATCCGACGGTTTGACCAAGGCGGCGATCGCCTTAGCTGCTTCCAAATACATGGTTTCGGTAATCGTATGGGCTCGACAATCGAGGGCCCCACGGAAGATGCCAGGAAATGCCAAAACGTTGTTAATTTGGTTAGGATAATCGCTACGTCCCGTGGCAATCACGGCGACATCATCCATGATTAATTCCGGTTGAATTTCCGGGATGGGATTTGCCATGGCAAAGACGATGGGATCTGGTGCCATTGAGCGCACCATTTCCGGGGTTAGGACTCCCGGAACGCTGACGCCGATAAACATATCTGTTCCTTTAATCGCATCGGCTAAACTGCCGCCTTTTTCTACAGCAAATTCGCGTTTTTCCTCGTTTAAATCGGTGCGCTCGTGACTGAGGATGCCTTTGGAGTCACATAAGGTCATATAGCGGGCACCGGCTTGGCGTAATAAACGGGCGATCGCCACCCCAGCGGCCCCGGCCCCATTCATGACGATGCGGATATCTTCCATCGCTTTCCCCACCAATTTCAAAGCATTGATAGAGGCGGCGAGGGTAACGATCGCCGTTCCATGTTGGTCATCATGAAACACCGGAATATCCAATTCCCGGCGCAATCGCGCTTCAATCTCGAAACAGCGGGGGGAACTAATATCTTCTAAATTAACGCCGCCAAATACCGTGGCAATCCGTTTGACGGTTTCTACAATTTCGTCACTATCTTGGGTGTTCAGACAGATGGGAAAGGCATCAATTCCCGCAAAGGCTTTAAATAACATGGCCTTGCCTTCCATGACCGGGAGTGCGCCTCCGGGACCGAGATTGCCTAAGCCTAACACTGCCGACCCATCAGTGACGATCGCCACGGTATTTTGCTTGATGGTCAGATTGTAGAGTTGTTCTGGATGGTTAGCGATTTCCATACAAATTCGCCCAACTCCCGGGGTATAGGCCATCGCTAAATCCGCTTGAGTTTTGAGGGGAATTTTATTTTCGATGGTAATTTTTCCACCGCGATGCAGGTTAAAGGTGCGATCGTAAACGTTGAGCACTTTAATGTCTGAGATTTCCTTGATTTTTTGGACAATCTCTTCGGCGTGTTCGCTACTAGAAGCATCGACGGTAATATCCCGAGTCGTATGAGCGAGGGTTTGTTCGATCAAGTCGATTTGGCCGAGATTCCCCCCAACCGAGGCGATCGCCTGGGTTACGGTGGCCAGGGTTCCGGCTCGGTTGAGAAGTTGCAAGCGAATCGTAACGCTAAAGCTAGAATTGGGTGTTAATGCGACCATCTTACTGCTGTTGTCCTCCAACAATTCTTAAACCTATTAGACGCTCCGTCGCGCCTGCCGGGTTTTTTTCCATCAAGGCTAATATCTTACCCTGATTTGCGCCTCAATTACGTCAGCAAAACTCTAAATTATGGGCTAATTTTGATAATTCCCACACCTCAGATGTTCTCAGGTTTTAAGATAAAATATTAAGTGTTTCTAAGTAGTAATAATAAATGTTAAACTTTTGAGGAGATTTTCCAGGGCGATCCGGAGTGCCATCCCCGAAAAAAAATCCCCAACGACAAGGGGTAGAACTCTTCTGGTCATGCTTTCCGATTTTAGGGCATCGGTACAGCATTAAATACTAGAACAAGAAACCCGGTTTCTTGACTAAATCTCTGCTAATTCGTCACAAATCTGGTCCAGAAACCGGGTTTCTAACCTCTCCCCTGGGTCACACCGCTAACGGCTCATCCCCCCCAAGCATCGCTTCTTCATCCTCCCGGGATACAACCGGAGCAACCACCGTTGCGGGGAGCCACAGGGTAAATTGGGAACCCTGACCTAACTCGCTTTCGACCTTAATATCTCCCCCCATCATTTGACAGAATTTCTGGGTAATGGTCAAGCCTAAACCTGTTCCCCCATATTTGCGCGTCGTCGAGGCATCAGCTTGGGTAAAGGGTTTAAACACCTGCTCTAACTGTTCCCGAGTCATGCCAATCCCGGTATCTTTGACGCGGAAGAAAATCCACTCTTGACCTGCGACTTCATAAGGGGAACGGGCTGTTAGAGAGGAATCTTCCCCTTTTAAGGGTTTTTCGCGGGTGCGCCTCACCCGCAGTTCAATCTTGCCTTGTTTCGTAAATTTAGCCGCATTGCTCATTAAATTGAGGAGCATTTGCCGCACCTTGGTAATATCAGCATGAAAAGGGCCGATATCTTCCGGGCATTCAATCACCAACTGATTGCCATTTTTATCAATCAAGGGTTGAATGGTCGTGACTACTTCCCAAATCAGGGTATCAATGGCAAAGGTTTCTAATTCCAAACTCATCCGACCGGCTTCAATCTTGGAGAGGTCGAGAATATCACTAATTAATGAGAGTAACTGTTTTCCGGCCCCGTGAATTTTTTGCAGGTCGGGAATGAAATCGGATTGACCCAAATCTTCGGCATCTTCCTGGAGAATTTCGCTGTAGCCGATGATGGCATTCAGGGGGGTTCGCAGTTCGTGACTCATATTCGCCAGAAAGGCGCTCTTAGCGAGGTTAGCTGCTTCTGCCGCTTCTTTCGCCTTGCGAAATTCGTCAGCGCGTTTGCGTTCGGTGTTGTCACTGACCATTGTCAGCAGACAGGGTTCTCCTTCGAGATCAATCGGTTCAATGGACAGCAGCGCATCGCGAATTTCTCCCGATTGGGTGCGAAATTGGAGTTCGAGGTCTCGGATTGAGCCAAATTGCTCTAATTTACTGAGCACTTGGTTGAGGTAATCTCCTTGATGGACCCAGACATCGAGTTCTTCCCAGGTTTTGCCGATCGCCTCTGCCGGAGAATAACCCAGCAGGTGCAAAAAGGTGTGATTTACATCCACAAACCGACCTTCAGCCCGGGTACTGATGCTGATCCCCAGGGGGCTGGCTTGAAAGGCTTTAGAGAATCGTTCCTCACTGGCGCGTAAGGCGGCTTCGGCCCGAATCCGAGGGGTGATATCTTGAACGGTAGCGGTAATCCGAAACGGACTAATTTCGCACTGTTCATGAACGATGCGATCTTCTCCATCCCGGCGCAAGAGTCGATATTCCAGGGAGTAGGGTTGATCCTCTGTGATGGCTTTTTTAAAGGCTTTGCGGACTTCGGCGCGATCGCTCGGATGCACGTATTTCAGAAACTGTTCGTGACTCGGCGCAAAGCTGTGGGGTTCTTCTCCCAGAATCCGATAAATTTCATCGGACCAATGGAGTGCTTTGCGATCGCGGTCTAAATCCCAGTTACCCACCTGAGCGATCCGTTGAGCATTATTCAGCCGTTCTTCCCCTTGGCGGAGTAACTCTTCCGCTTGTCGTCTTCTCGCCATGACTGCGGCGAAGATCAGGGCTGTCCCTGCCACCACTCCCATGAAGATTTGCAGGGAGAAAATGGCTTGTTCGACATCACTGGCGTGTTTGAGAAAGGGTCCACTTTTTCGGGCTACCCCCCAAATTGCCATACTCGCCACTAATAGGTTCGCCAAAACCGTACCGCGCAATTCAAAGCGCAGGGCCACCCACATCACCAGGGGAAAGGGTAAATATTCTAGGGGATAGTCGGCGATATAAACCCGAGTTCGCGAACAAAATACCACCCAACTGATGCTGAGGAGCAAGATGGAGAGAAAGATGATTTCTAAGATTTTGCCAAGTAAGACCCACCCTCTAGATTGGATATCACTCTTGCGGAATCGGCTCCAAGTCAAGGGGATTGGGGCAATTAATAGCACTCCCATTGCATCTTCTAACCACCAGATTTCCCACGGGGCCGCCGCCTCGGTCCAGGTTTGCAGTCCAGCCAGGGTGAGCAGCACTACAGAGACGCTGGCGTGAATGACGGTGGAGAGGATTGCGCCGATGCCGATGAATGACCCCACATCCCGCAGCCGTTCTAGGGCTGGATCAAACTCAAACTTTTGCAGGAGGCGCGTCCCTACTATGGCTTGAACCACGCAGGCGATCGCCCCAACCCCCGCTACCCAGTAGGGTACTCCTTGGTATTGTGCATATAAAAACGCCCCCACTGCCACCCCGGGCCAAACTTTCACCCCATATAACACCAGTCCAGCCAAGGCAACTCCAGCCGGTGGCCCAAACGGTAACAGATTTTGATCCAATCCTGGAATCCAAATGGCTAAAATCGCCGCGAGCAAGTAACTTGCAGCCAGTATGCCTATCGGGGTCAAGTATTGCCAGAACCGTCCCTGGGTCAGAATCATAAGTTTTCGATTCAAGGGGTGAGTGGGGAGTTGAAAAAACAAACGCTAACTGACGAGAACTAGCGATGAAAGCCGCCAGACTGGAGTGGGCGGATAGAAAGTGCATCACCGGGTTTAAACCGCCCCCTTCAAGGTTATGATAGCCGATTTAGGTAATAGAATTTAGATCATTCTATAGCGCCTCTTGCAGGAATCTGACCAGAGAATTGATCCGTGGGAGCATCTTGCTCCGGATCAGCAGTAGGGAGTATCTTGCTCCCACTCTGTTATTGAATTGTTCAATTTATTTAGACTCGCAATATTCAGGCTAACAAACCTGTATTCTCCTTGACACAAATTTTCCACCCTTCTCGACTCCGGATCAATCCTCGATTTGACTGACTCATTCGGCCCCTTACTCCCGGGCTTGAATAGGGTCCCGATCCGGGTTCTCCTTTGGTCTAGGCCAACCTGATGCTGATCTGCCATCGCCTCGTTACTTTGGAAACTCTGTCTTTTTAAGGGATGTAGGGTTCATCGTTAACCGGCTATCGGTCAAAATTTTGCCTGAATTTCTCCCCTAAAATTAAATTTTAAAAATTTCACCCCCTCTCAAATTTAACCTCTCATCTCTACTCCGGAAATTGATCCGACTTGAGGGGGATCCGAGAATCCTCGCTGATAGTTTTGCTGCGAAGGTAATCCCTGGGATCATCGGATGCAAATCACGCAATGGACCGATCGATATCACATAAGCATCCGGGATGCGATCGCAGTCAAATCCTTAAAACCGGGTCATATTAGATATAGACCATCCCCAATTTAACATCCTCAATTATGAATACTCACTCCTTAATTCCTCCCAGCAATCTTTCCGAACTATTCTTTCAAATTTATTGGTCAGGACGACTCACCCAGGAACACCGACAATATCTTAGAGCAATCCTCTTGCAAGAGAGTCTCAGCGAAGAAGAACAAAGCTCGATTAATCGCCTGATCTACGCTGTCCGCCGGGGATGGTTAAAATTAACGGACTAAATGGCCTTGACCAATTTCCGGTTTTTCTGTTTCTACTTTTTTCATGGCATCGGATCAGCTTAAAAATAAGATATAAAATCTAAATAGAGAAAGACCCGTTTTGGTTACAGGTGATCTGTTGTACCGCTGATGTCACAACTCCCCCCTCATTGGATTTGGACCTGAGTATCCTAGGACTGGGTACAGTTTTAGATCTCAGGGAGCAGAAACCGGATTCCTGGCCCACAGAAAGTTATTCCGGAACAGAGATTTCTCAAGAAACCCGGTTGATAACTTGTACTGAAACGAGGCTTTAAGGAACTACATCGGTGACCACATCGCCCCCTGTCACCACAATAGTTTGCTCCTGAAGTTTGCCCACTGCTTTGGGTCCAGTGACGGTAAATGGGGGGTCTGCTTGGCGATAAAAGACATTGCCTTCGGCTTGGAACTCTTCAGTGGGAATCACCCAAGTCATGCGATCGGCTTTGAAGTCTGATGATGGGACCTGGCGGACCCCGGTGACATTCCCGAATAAAGAGATGATGGAAGATTCCAGTTCCAGGGTGCCGCGATCGCCCATTAAGGTCAAGGTTTGGTTCGGATGGACGATGGTGACCCGACGTTCACTGGTGACCCTTTGAGCGTCAATATTCCAGCGCATCAAGTCGCTGTTGATGGTGAGTGGGGGTTCACTCAAGGTAATCTGAACTTGTTGTTCCAGGGTCACCACATTGGTTTCCAGGTTGAGTTGAGCGCGATCGCCAACCGCCTTGTCACTGGCGGGACAATCTTGGGGATTTTCACACAGAAAACGGTCAATTTCCACCGGGCGATCGCTGATGATTTGGTCCGTATCCATCTGCCACACCACCGCCTCAGAACGCATCTGTAAGGCCGGATTTTTCTGCGTTGTGGCCACAACATTCCCCAGCAGTTCCATGCGCTGGGCTTTGCTTTGCAGCCTTGCTTCATTCGCGGTAATTTCCAGGTCCGGATGGGTGCCCTGCACGTTATTCCGAACGATCAGCAAATCTTCTTGGGGTAACCATTCTAATTCCTGAGCACGCAGGACCGCATTATTTTGGAGTTCCGTCGCCACAATGTCCTCCTGGAGAACAATTTTCGAGCCGTCCCCATGCACCTCGCCCCTTTTGGACTGGATCTGATAAACCAGTTGACCTTCCTGGAATAGTTCTCCGCTTGGTGTCTCTAAATAGGTAATTTTCTGTTCATCATTATACCGAGCAAAGGGCGATCGCACCTTCCAGACGATTTCCCCCTCAGCATTGGCCTGTTCCAGGGTGACATCGTTAAATGTTAAGGCTTGCTCCTGCCCTTCTTCTGCCTCGGTGACAACCGGAGTATCGCCCTTTTGAAAAAAGGCACAACTGGGTAAACCCAGTCCCAGTAAGGCGGATAAAAGCAAAAGGAAAAAACCAGAATTTTTCACTTTTAAATAGGTAATGTTGATGTCTGAATCCCCAAGGATTTAGCGGTCTTCCACATCATCCATCATGCCAATACTGGAAAGGGGGCGGTAGGTATAGTTCGGTTGTCTTGGGGTTTTTTGGATATCTTCCTTGATGGATTCTAGGTCAATATAGCGATCGGCGACGTTAATCAAACTATCACTGGTCATGGAACGGAGGCTCACGACTTCCACTCTCACCCCGCGATAGCTGACCGCATCTACGGAATAAGCCAGGTCTCCATCTCCACTGACTAACACAGCGGTGTCATAAGAGCCGACTAATGCCATCATATCCACGGCGATTTCTACATCCAGATTTGCTTTTTTAGAGCCATCAGGAAGCTGAACTAAATCTTTCGATATCACCCGATACCCATTGCGACGCATCCATAATAAAAATCCCTGTTGTTTTTCATTGGTGCGATCAACGCCGGTATAGAAAAAAGAGCGCAGGAGTCGGGAACCGGCTGTTAAGCGACATAGCAGCTTGGTGTAGTCGATTTCGATTCCCAACTGCAAAGCGGCATAAAACAAATTGGAGCCATCAATAAAAATGGCAACTCGACCGCGATTTTCTAAAACCTGTTCGGGGGTAAATATGTTGTTGTTTTCTGGATGATGATGCAACATGGTTGTTATTCCTCAGTTTTTTTATCGGAAAATTGATTTTTCATTATGATCTATGATAGAGGGAATCGCCCGGTTGTCACCTGAACCCGGTGAACATCAGGCTATTGATGATAGACCGGAACGGTGCCCTAACGCCCGGATCATCCTTATCTTTGGCAATGGGGTGGGGACCCCTCTGTAACCCCACCCCCTATACTGGCTAATTCTACTCGCTCTTTTTGGGTGAACATTGGCGATCGCCTGACTATGAAGACTCCTGATTGCTCAACTCCAGACGAGCAAAGACGGGTTTGGCTTCTCCTAGGACGCGATCGCTGCTGAGAATCCCCCAACTCGAATGAGTGGGAAAGTTCAGCGCACTCATGATCGAGGTTTGGTCATTAAAATCAATCGAATACCCCAGTTGCTGATAAATCGCAGTGCTGATATTCGGAATGATCGCAGAGAGTAAGTACGCCGAGAGTCTCACGGATTCTAAAACAGCATAGAGCACTTGCTCAACGGCTTGCTGTTCCCCCTGCTTATAGAGTTTCCAGGGTGCCTGTTCGTCGATGTACTTGTTACACCCTCGCACCAAGGACAGAATCTCTTCACATCCTTGGCTAAATTGCAGGCCCTCATAAGCACGGGTAACGCGATCGCCTAAAGTTACCCCCGCTGCTTTTAACCCATTCTCTAAGCCAATTTCCTCGGGATTCACCTTCGGCACCTGACCTTGACAATATTTTTTCACCATGCCCAGGGTCCTATTCAATAAATTCCCCAAGTCGTTGGCGAGATCGGCATTGAGAATATTAATAAATCGAGTTTCGTTAAAATCTCCGTCCCGTCCAAATTCAATTTCTTTCAGAAAGTAGTAACGCAGCGCATCGGATCCGTACCGTTCCACTAAATCCACTGGGTCGATAATATTACCCAAAGTTTTGCTCATTTTCTGACCGTCTTTCGTTAAAAACCCATGTCCAAACACTCCCCCGGAAACGGGAACTCCTGCGGACATGAGCATGGCAGGCCAATACACTGCATGAAAGCGCAAAATATCTTTACCAATTAAGTGCAGATTAATCGGTGCCCATTTCGATAAGGCATTCTCCAGGGTGGGTTCTTGATCCGGGTCTAGCAGGGCCGTCACATATCCCAACAGGGCATCAAACCACACATAAAGGGTCTGTTTTGGATCCACCGGCACCGGAAACCCCCAAGCGACATTGACCCGAGAAATGGAAAAATCTTGCAGTCCTTGTTGGACAAAGCTCAAAACTTCGTTGCGTCGAATTTCGGGCCGAATAAAATCAGGACGCTCTTGATAAAGGGCCTCTAGTTGGGGTTGGTATTTGGAAAGACGAAAAAAGTAATTCTGCTCATCCCGCCATTCCACTTCCCGGTTGGGATGCATCGGACAGCGATTGTCTTCTAGCAACTCCCGTTTGTCTTTAAATTCTTCGCAAGCTACACAGTACCAACCCGTTTGCTGGCTTAAATAAATGTCATCATTGTCCCAGACGCGCTGGAAAAATTCCTTGACGATCGCTCCATGACGGGGATTGGTCGTCCGACTAAACCTGTCGTAGGCAATGTTCAGTTTTTGCCATAATTGGTCAAATCCTGCGGCAATTGTATCGCAGTGTTCTTGGGGCGATCGCCCCAATGCTTGTGCGGTCCGCTCTATTTTTTGCCCATGTTCATCGGTTCCGGTAATCAGCAGGACTGATTTTCCCCGAAGTCGCTCAAACCTCGCCACAACATCGGCTGCAATCGTGGTATAGGCGCTGCCAATGTGAGGCAAATCGTTCACATAGTAAAGCGGTGTTGTAATAGCAAATGTGTTTTTACTGGTCTTGGTAGAGTTCATGGATTCGGTTAAAAACGACCCCCATTCTTTTATTTCGATGGTAACATGAGGGATGGCAAACTTCCATTTTACTCGACATTTCGCAAAAGTTTTACCCCAATTCCTGGTTTTTCCACGCACAGACAGGGCGACGATCTAAAGATTTTATAAAAATTGTTTACGTTTATTGCTTAGATTTTTAAAGATTTTCTATAGATTATCCAGGAAGGACACCCCCACCAAGGCCGATTCGGGAATAGGTTGTCCGGCGATCTGTGGTTTTGAACTGCCCCGGTCTCCGCCCTTTTTTTATCAAAAAAGCAGAAAGATTGATCCCGCAAACCCCTAGGGTGCTGCCTTCTTTCAGCCCAGTTTTAGAACACCGGACCCAACTGGCTTGACCCCCGGCAATCACCTCGTTCTCCAGTCCCACCCTGTTGAGCCACCGGAGAAATTTCCAGGGCGTCCTGACCCCAAACCCTGAACGCTTTGTTTCCCCTCCACTCTGACACAGGGGGTTAGTTCAGAACCCAGAATGGGTGGTTCAGGCTCCGAATACTGGCGGCCTGGAAACCAATCAAACTGATTTTTACTTTATAATTGTTTACAAAACCTCTCAGAAAGGTCAAGCTGCTGGGAAGTTCTAAAATTTCCCCAGGCTGTTAATCGATCGCGCCTGTGAAAATGTCATTAGAAGATAGACCACTGCAAATTTCCCACGGGTTTCTCTCCGCCTTTGGCACCCGCACCTTTCTCTACTACCGGGATCGCATTCCCTCGGAAGGTGCCGCCCTGATCGTGAGCAATCATCGCAGCTTTATGGATGCCCCCTTACTGATGGCCGGAACAGGACGCTCGATCCACTTTGCCTGCCATCACTATATGGGCCAAGTCCCCCTGTTACGCGAATTTGTCACCGAATTGGGCTGCTTGGTCTTAGAGTCATACGGCCCACAACAGCATCGCTTTTTCCGTCAAGGCAGCAAGCTGCTACAACAACAAGCGGCGATCGGGGTCTTTCCCGAAGGCGCAACCCCAATGCTCCACTTAACCCCACCGTCAGAAGTTGGGGAGTTTCATCGGGGGTTTGCCCATTTAGCTCTGAGTGCCAAGGTGTCGGAACTGGCGATCGTGCCGGTGGCGATCGCCTCGATGGAAGAACAAGTCCTTTCAGGTCTCCCCGTTCGGATGTTGAGTCTCTTTGACCCCACCGAACCTCATTTCCAACAAGACGGATTCCACCCTTTGGTAATTTATCGTCGCGTTAATCTCCTCGTCGGTCGCCCCTATTGGATTACTCAGGCGCAAAAACAGGGCTATCCCGGTAAATCGGGAAAACGGTTGGTGAATGAAATGAACGATCGCTGCCGGGAAGAAATTGCCGGTCTACTCCGCCAAGGCTGTTATTAAACGGGGTTTAAAACGCAGAAATTTAGGGAAGAAAGATATGGGTTCACTAATACACAATTTTAACGAGCGGTTTCAGTTTTCAACCCCCTCGACTCTCCAACCTGACTTACCATTGTTTATTTATTTACCGGGCATGGATGGGACCGGGGAACTCCTGCGATCGCAACTTAATAAAGGTCTCTCTCATGCCTTTAATATCCAATGTCTAGCCATGCCTGCCCATGATTTATCCTCTTGGGACCAATTAACCGAAAAAGTTGTGGGTTTATTGCGATCGCAATTTCGGCGCAGTCGCCCCGATATGGTTTATCTCTGTGGCGAGTCCTTTGGCGGTTGCTTGGCCCTGAAAATTGCTCTCAATGCCCCAGAACTGTTCGATCGCCTCATTTTAGTCAATCCCGCCTCTTGTTTTATGGGCCAAGCTTGGCTGCATTTTGGCTCCCACCTGACCGGATGGCTACCCCCCCCAATCTACGCCTTATCAGTCATGGGTTTATTACCCTTTTTAGCCGCCCTCGGTCGCATCGCCCGTTCAGAACGCAATGATTTGTTAGCGGCGATGCAGTCGGTCCCTCAACCGACTAGCACTTGGCGGGTCAATTTACTCCGAGAGTTTGAAATGAACTCTCATGAGTTAAGTCGCATCCGTCAACCTGTCTTGGCGATCGCCGCTACGGGCGATCGGCTATTACCCTCAGTTTCCGAAGTGACCCGCTTAACCTATTCCATCCCCAACGCCAAACAAGTCTTATTACCCGATAGCGGTCATGCTTGTTTACTGGAAACTGAGGTCAATCTTTACAAACTCCTCAAAGACCATGATTTTTTAACCCCTCCCAAACCCATCAGTGCCGTCGCCTGAGATCTGCATCGGCCTCTTGACTTCACGCCTAAAACTATGTTATTGTGATTAATCTGGGTCACTAGCTCAATGGTAGAGCATCGGACTCTTAATCCGTTGGTTCGGGGTTCGAGCCCCCGGTGACCCATTTTTAATCGCCTTATCCACCCGGATGGTCTCCAAACCTGAAAGGGGTGGATCTCAAGTTGCAACACCCGGCCGCCAATCGTTCAAACCCCCGCCTAACAGCTCAAGTCGGTTGAAACCGACTGAAAAACCCACTGTATCAGACTTGCAGTCGGTTTTTAACCGACTTGAGCTATGAGGCGGGGGATTGATCCCCCGCCGGTGTTGAGAATGGTGCAAGATGTCAGTTTCCGCAACTTGACCGTTTATAGCCTTTCTCTTGTTGGTGAAGTACATTCACCGATCCCCCTAAATCCCCCTTAAAAAGGGGGACTTTCCAGGTCCCCCCCGTGGAACTAAACATTGATTCCTCCGGCTCCCCCCGTGGAACTAAACATTGATTCCTCCGGCTCCCCCCGTGGAACTAAACATTGATTCCTCCGGCTCCCCCCTTCCTAAGGGGGGCAGGGGGGGGATCTCTGGGGGGCGAGGGGGGATCGATATATATGCACCTCATGGATGTGAAAATTGCTATATAGCAATCCTAAATGATTTGTAACATCTGTCTTCTCCCCTCTCCCGTTCTGGTAGAGGGGTTGGGGGTCGCCATCGTCTTCCACAACTGATTTAGGATTGCTATAGGTCAAAAATTGCACCAATAAACAGCAGAGTTTGACCTTCAATAAATCGACCAAAAATCTGAAGAAATGGTTTTACTAAAACCGGAGAAACCAAAAGGGCTTGGTCACTCCTGAAGGATTATAAAATACCCCCTTGAACTAAAGGATGAAACTCTTAATCAATAACTTCCAGCCATCCCCGCTTAATCGCATGAGATAGGCGATGGAGGGCCGCCCGGTCTTCTTCATTCAGTCGAGATACTAATCCAACATTAATGAGTTGGGTGTGTTCATACCGGGTAATATAACCGGCTTTCCAGGCTTGAAAAAATACGTCTGAAATTCTGGATTGGTAAAGCATAGCGTGAAGTGGCATCACGACCAATAAAAAGTGATACTCTAAGTATCAACTAAAACTCGGCAATATCCAGTGATCTAAAGAAAAATAGGCTGTGATATTCATCGGGATTTTTCGTGATTTATATCACAGATTAACTCCCCCTGTCAATGGCAAAAGAGGCCAGCTCGCCGCCACCTCTTTTGACTCATGAAATTCACAAATTTAGTGCATGATTAATCACCCCGAATCAAAGACAGAAGCGTTGATCCCCGACTCATCGAGACTGAATCGTGAGGACTTGGGGTGGGGTGGCATCCGGGGGATAAATCAAATCCACCTCCACCAGGCGGCGACTGCCCGGTGGCATTTCCAAGGTCACCAACGGTTCCCCAATTTGTCCCCGACGCTGCACCAAATGCCAATAGCGCGTGGTTGGCACTCCCAAATCATTGGTATAGCGAACCCGCACCGTTCCTCGGAAAAATACCTGGGGTCCTGGGGGTTCTAAAAACCGTAACCCGGGTTGCGTTAAACTCTCTTCTTTCAACGCCGTCTGTAAACTCACCGTCACGGTTTCTGTCGCCTTGGTTTCATTAATCAGGGGTAAACGTAAACGGTATTCTAGGGCATAGTTCCCATGAGCAGCATAGGCCGTATCTGGGTAACGGACCAACATGGGCGCACTTTGCGACTGATCCGTTCCCAATCGTCCTCCAGGTAAGGTGCCGATCGCGTAGGAAAAGCTTTCTCCCGACCAAGGAATACTCAACCCTTGAATATCCGGGCGATCGACCAATTGACCCACCCAAGTAGACCCCTGGGACACCCCGGCGACTCGACCGTAGATTCTTTGGCCCTCGGTTTGGTCCGGGGGAGTGGGAGTGCGATCGCGCGGAGTGGCCACATCTGCGGTTTCTAAAAGCTGTTGCCATTCCTCCAAAGTCGGCGATCGCTCATTCCCATTGGCATCCTGCCTCGCATACATCGCCAAACTCGCCACATAGACTCGCCCACTACTGGACAACCGCATTAAGGTCGAACGACCATTCAGAGGCGGTTCTAAGGTGCGGACTGGAATCGGCAGATTCTTCAACATCTGACTCGACTGGGGCGGAATTACCAGTTGCGCGGGCCAGATATCTTGGCGCTGTCCCCGCAAGATTTCATTGGCCACCCGCCCCCCAGGTCCCGCGAAAACCTCTCCCCGAGGATTGGCGACAACGGGTGGCAATTGAACAAACGGCGCATCGGGTTGGGAGAGATAACTTGCTCCCTGGAGGATATTCAGGGTAACAGGTTCATTGGTGGGATTATGGACAAGAATTCCCACATACATGGGGGTTAAATCATCCAGTTCTCGATCGCCAAAGACATGATGAGCAAAGATGTCAAAGCGACCTTGAAAGGGGAAGTTGAGATGGGCCGAGGGAACCGCTTTGCGATCGGGCGGGAAGGTGGAGAGTAAAATGCCTTCGCTGCCGATTTTTTCGGGACTGTTGCTATTAAACATCGGCACATTATCCAGGCCGCCTGGTAAGGGGCGAACTTCCTGGGGTTGGACAATTTCCTGGGGT
>JAABSJ010000045.1 GCA_011390515.1 Oscillatoria sp. | reverse complement strand
CATGCAGCGATCGGCTGTGGGTGAGAGAACTAGATATCGTGCGAGTCAAAGGCAGAAATCAACCCGTTAGCCTCTATGAATTAGTGGGATTACGTTCCGATGCGATCGCCGATTCAAAACAGCATTGTATTGAACTCTATCACCAAGGACGCCAGCATTATCTCAACCGCCAGTTTTCAAACGCCTTAGAAACCTTTGAAAAACTCCTGGCTATTTCTCCAGCAGACAAAGCCGCCCAATTGCATCAACTCCGCTGTCAAAAATGGTTATCTGCTCCCCTGCCATTAGATTGGGATGGCATTGAAACCTTAACGGAGAAATAGTCAATTATAAATCACCTGAATCAGTGAAATTAATTGAGATAAAGACCGATATTTCCCTCTACTCTTTAACAGGTAAAAAGAGTAGGGGGACAGGTGGTAAAGGAATTGGAATATATATTAATTGTCTGGTTAAGTTGATAAAAGCTTACCAGGGATTTCCAATCAAGCTAAAGGCAGACCAAAAGAAAGGATGAGAGAAATCTGTATCTGTGGGCATGAATCCTTGTTCTGTTTTAAAATTAATATTACCAAATGAACCGATTAAATTCCCTGATTCAATGCTCACGGTGCCGTTGAGCATTGCAATTTGTGCTTGTCTGAGCGCTTCCGCTTTAATTGGTGCCGTTCTTAAGTTAGCATAAAACTCTAGCATGAGCGCCAGAGTTGCCTCATCATTAACATATGTCACACTACTTAAAACTGATTTGACACCTGATTGAATGGCAGAACCCGCAAAACCAAATTTAAAAAATTTATCCCCAAGACCTGTGCGAGAAGCACTTAATACTAATAATTCCACAGGCGGATCATGCAATCCCCATTGCTCTAATTGATCCAGCGTTAGATCAGTATCCGAAAATTTTAAATAAGATTCCTCATTATTTTGAGGGTGGAAGTTTGCGGGAGTTGCAAGATGAATAATCTGATGCTGATTCATCTTGCGATATCTTTCTAACTTAACTAAAGTAGCTTCTTCATTTAGAAAATAGTCACCGGGCCATAGTTTTTTAATAGATGACAACTCCAACGGTATAGCTGGGAGGTCAGGCATCGTATCAAATTTTGAGATGCCCATTCCCAAAACTTTAGCGTCTTTGAGATCTACATATCGAGTATCTGTTAAATTTAACCCGGGCATCAAACCCAAACTATATTTTTCCACTAAAAACTGTTGGCCGTCGTGAAGCGCTGACAAGGGAATGCTTCGTAATTTTTCATCCATTAAAAAAACTAAGTTGTTTATCCCTTCTTTTTCCAACGTTTTATCTAGAGGTTCAATCAACCATTGATAGAGTTGTTGAGCAGAATTAAGATAACTTGTAGTCCCCCTCCTTCTTGGATCGGTAATTTGTCGCCTAAATTCTAACACAACCTCTACCACTTCCTTGCGGGTTGCTGTCGGGACTTCATGCCATTCTTGACCCTCCGCAGTTATCAATAAGAGGCCCAGACGATCGCTATCTTGTCCAGTCGGAGGAAAGGTAACGTAAATAATAGCCGGTTTTTGTCCCGTTTGACGGGCGATTCTAACCGGGACATCACCAATACTTTCCGCGATCGCCTGTTGAGAAAGATTAAGCTGATTTTCAACTAAACGCAGGTCAGTCGTTGTGGCGGCCAACTCTTGATTGGCTTGTCGGACTTGCTGCTGTGCGACAATCGCGGCTAGGGTGGCTAAACCTAACGTTATACCCAGAATCGTAGAACCGATAAAGATCCTCCGCCTAGCTTTTTGAGCCGCTGCGGTTAAAACTTGATTGGCTTTTTTTTCCGCTTCTAACGCTTTTTGTTCGGCCTCTAAATTAATTTCTGCTTCTAACTTTTCCAAGTGTCTAGCTTTTCGTTCTGCTTCTAAAGCCAGACGAGTTTGTTGTTTGTCTAAATCTTGACTCGCATTTAGAAATTGATAGTCTAAGTCGCTCAAACTTTTACCCGAGGTCCAGACTAAAGCATCTTGCAAAGACTGTCCTCTTAGTAATCGGGATTCATCTTGACAATCAGAGGAGAACCAAGCGGCGATCGCTTCCCCATAAGGTCGTAAATTCCTTAACTCTTTCTCTACCCAGCTTGGCTGAAAAACCGCTTGATAAATTGCGTTAGAAACTTGCAACTGATTGTTTTGCTTCACGACTAAGCCAGAAAGCCGGAGTTCGATGTGTTCGGGACTATCATCCGCAGGAATGCCGTCATCCTGCAAGATTCGCTGATAAAGTCCCAGCAAACGCGAGGCGCGTTCTTCACTTCTTAACAGGCGATCGCGGATTGTTTTAAGATGCTCTGGTTCATCATGAGTTTCCCAATTTTCGATAATTTCGGTTCTCACCAAATTCTCCACCCAAGCTGCCTCTTCACCGCCAGGAATCGGACCCGGTGACATCAGTGCCAATTTACATAACTTTTGCGTCAGAAACGGTTGTCCTCCCGTCCAAACCAAAATCTGTTGTAAAACCGTTTCGGGATTTTCTATCTTATCTTGGAATCCCGCAGCTAACGGTGCAGCTTCCTCTAGTTGAAACCCACTCAGTTGAATGGCTCGACCAATATTAAATGGCGTTCGATTCTTGTCTCGAATTAAATCAGAGGGAGTGGCAACACCTAATAAAGCAAACGTCAATCGGCGGTATTGAGCATTATCCGCCCGTTTATTATAACAAGCGCGAATCAAGGCAAAGAAATCATCAATGGCAAAAGGGAGGCTAAGAACGCTATCAATTTCATCGACAAAAATCGCAATATTTTGAGAGATTTCCCGGAGTAAGACTTCTTCGAGAAACTCACTGAAGCGCTGAACTGGGGAAAGATGGTCGCGATCGCGCCACCAACTCCGCAAGTTAAAGTTACCCGTCAGTTCAAAGCTACTCGCCAGAGAGCGAATCACCCCCGCATACCATTGTTCCGGAGTAATATTTTGGCTACCAATTTTGGTAATATCAATAGCAGCACAAGCAAATCCTTCCGAGTGCAAGCGTTTCATCGTTTGCACTCGCAGGGAAGATTTCCCCATCTGCCGAGAGTTCAGAACATAGCAAAATTCACCAGCATTGAGTCCCTGATAAAGGTCTTCATCAGCTTGCCGTTTCACATAAGTAGGGGCATCAATCGGTAGACTGCCACCCACTTGGTAAAGGTCATGGTAAGTTACTTTATTTTGATTCATGGTCTTGATAAGATAATATTTGTCGGGTGGGTTTGACATCTATCTGTTTCAGGAGACATGGGTGATGGACAGTTTGCTAATTTTGACGCTAAAGAATTAATAATATTCCACCATATATTGACTTTTCCTTCGTTTAATTTAAAGCTAAACCACAACCATTTCAACATACCTCCTGGAAGATGACCAACTACTGCTGAAGTATTAAAATTTAATTCAGAATATTCCAAGTATTTGTAATCTTTTTTCCAAGCTACGCGCTCAAGAAACTTAAAATAATTTTTTTGACTGGTTCCCCCTTCGATTCCCCCTACTTCACTCCAAATTTTTATCTGAGCGCTAAAACCAAAGCGACCTTGGCTATATTTTAGCCATAAGCTGTCGATAGCTTCTAAATCTTCGCAGGGAAAGGTTTCTATATCCTGATCGCGTAGCCACCCTTCTGTTTCTCGATTAGATATCCTCAGCATGATTTTTATCGTTTCTAGGTCGGCTTGTTTCCATTCTTTGGCTGCTAATAAATGACTTAGTATATTGTACTTGTAGTCACCTTCCGAAGTTATAAAATCAGTAGTATTTTCTTCATGTTGAACATTGACTCCTGCTTCTTTTAATGCATTTTTTACCCAAGCTCTATTAAAAATAGACCCATAAATAGGATTGTAAACCTTTAACTGATTTCCCAGCTTAACCACTGCCCCGGTGAGTCGCAATTGCAGATGTTCGGGTTTTGCTTTTGCTGGGAGTTCTCCCTGTTGTAACAGTTGGTGATATAATCCGAGAAGTTGTCCTTGATTTTGATTGTGCCAGAGGATCCGATCGCGGATGGTTCGTAGATGTTCGGGTTCGTCGTTGGCTTCCCAGTTATCGATCGCCCGGGTTTGGACGAGGTGCTCTATCCAAGATGCCATATCCGTTGATGGTTCACCCTCTTCCTGGATCTGTTGCCATACCAATTTACAGAGTTTTTGGGTTAAAAAGGGTTGTCCACCAGTCCACTCTAAGATTTCTGCGATCGCCTTCTCTGGATTAGGCAGAATTCCAGCAAATCCCTGCACTAATGGGGTCGCTTCCTCTAACTGAAACCCCGTCAGTTCGATGGCTTTCCCAATATTAAAGGGGGTACTCAAATTTTTATCTTGAATTAAATCTGAAGGCGTGGCAACTCCCAACAAAGCAAAACTCAATCGGCGATATTCTGGGCAGTCAGCACGGTTATTATAACAAGCCCGAATAAAACCAAAAAAGTCATCCACTTTAAAACTTAAACTGAGGACGCTATCAATCTCGTCAATAAAAATAGCAATATTTTCTGAGATTTCCCGCAATAGTACCTCTTCTACAAACTCGCTTAACCGTTGGATGGGAGAGAGCATATCGCGATCGCGCCACCAAGTTCGCAAGTTGACCCTCTCAGTTAGGTTAAAACTACTCCACAAATTCCTGACAATTCCGGCATACCATTGTTCAGGCGTCACCTGTCCTGAACCAATCCGGGTTAAATCAATGGCTGCACAGACAAATCCATCTTTCTGCAATCGTTGCATGGTTTGCACCCGCAGGGAAGATTTGCCCATTTGTCGAGAATTGAGGACATAGCAAAACTCTCCGGATTTCAATCCGTTATAGAGGTCTATATCCGCTTTGCGTCGGACGTAGGTGGGAGCATCAGTGGGGAGGCTACCCCCCACTTGATAGTGATAATTTTGTTGGTTTTCCATTGTTTAATCCCCTATCAATTTGGATTAATGCTGTCAGGCTACTAATGAGTTTCATTCAACCGATCGCTAAAATACTGCCGATACAAATTACAGCGCGGTATGACCTCATTTCCCTGCAATTTTACTAATCCCATACTATGTAACTTAAACCCGAGAGATGACTCTAACCGGACTGGTTCCGTTGCACTCACCACCTGTGCAGTCGCCTCGGCTAACTGGGGATGCTGTTCTAAATTCCAGAGGTGCCGTCGCAAATGGTCCCCGTAAAGCCCTGCTTCTGTTGGTGCAGTTTCTAATAGGCTTTCTAAGGTGATATCCTGTTTGGCAATATGATAAAAGCCCAAGCGGACTAAATAAGGATGACCTCCCACCATTTTCATTAATCGGGAAATTTTGGTCGCGTCCCAATCTAATCCATGCAATCGCGCTAAGTCGTAAATTTGCTCGGATTTGAACTCCGGCAATTCTA
The DNA here is from genome assembly GCA_011390515.1 of Oscillatoria sp. Lineage (GTDB taxonomy): Bacteria > Cyanobacteriota > Cyanobacteriia > Cyanobacteriales > Laspinemataceae > Laspinema. Next base: position 26,326 of record JAABSJ010000045.1, on the reverse strand, counting down.
TGGGTAATCCCACGTTAAAAGGGGATTGATTGATATCCATCGGGACATAAACTTCGGTGGAATGAACGACGACTAAGCGTAAATTTTTCCAAACTTCCCGATTTTTGGCATCTTCATGCCATGCGCGCAATAATCCAAAAAAGTCGGCAGCTATTTCCGGATATTGGAAGATGCAATCCACTTCATCCAATCCCAAAACTAATGGAGTTGTCAGATTTTCTAGCAGATATTCTTCAAAATAGGCGGTACAATTATCTTTGCTGCCAAAAATTTCATCCCAATATTCACTTAAACGATTAGCTAACCGCAGTCGCCGTCCCACACTGGCACAAAACCATTTTAAGAAGTTATCTAAATCCGCAAAGGTTTTGCGATCGGCCAGTTGGAAACTGAGGGGAACGGTGCGATATCCTTGCTTACTGGCTTGGTTGAGAATTCTAGCCATTAAGGAAGTTTTTCCCATTTGTCGGGGGGCTTTGATTCGGATTAAAGCCCCCGGTTGAATAATGGTTTCATAACATCGGTCTTCAATGGGTGGACGTTCTACATAAAAAACTGAGGCAATATCAACTTGTCCCTCGGGTAATTCGGGGACGGCATAAGGTAAGGGGGGCCGATCGCCTCCTGCTACTTCCAGAGGAACTTCGCCATTTGTGTCACTTTCCTCCGGCTTTCCTCCTTCGGCAATCAGTTGGATCACTTCGGTGAGTAAATTTGGCGTATCTGCGGGGGAATGCCAATGGCGCTGCTGAATGCAGTCGAGATATCCGCGTAGGTTATAATTCAGGGAAGAATCAAAGGTAAAGTTAACTCGAATCGGTAAAATAATCGGCTTACCATTGGGCCGTTCTTCCTGCAATTCTTTCGCCCGTCGTACTTCTTCCGTGACCATTTCACTGGTGGCGGATTGTTCGGAGAGCAACAGCAATAAATAATCACAGTGTTGGAGTTTCGTTTCGATCCGTTGCGGCCAATTTTCCCCGAGGCGAATACTTTCACTCGCCATAAAGGGTTGATGTCCAGCACCCATTAAGGCATCGTAAAATTCTTTGGCAAGGCTGCTGTCAGGTTCTTGGGCGCGGTAGGAAATAAAAACCTTTTGTTGAGTGGGTTTGACGACTTGGGGCGGCTGGATCTGGTAAACGGGAATGGGTTCGCCGAGACCTTTGAGAGAACGCAATCCCACATAAGTGACGCTCATCGGTAGGCGGTGTTTAACGACATCGTAAACGGTTTGGGAGATGCAAATTCCCCCGGCAGAGGCTACGGTTTGCAAGCGCGCTGCAATGTTGACCCCGTTTCCCATCACGTCACTCCCGTTGAAGAAGACATCCCCCAGATGAATGCCGATGCGATGACGGAGGATGTCTTTTTCCGGTAAGTTGGCAGCAGCAGCAGCGATCGCCTGCTGAATTTCGATCGCACTCGCCACGGCTTTTTCGGCACTGGTAAAATACATTAATAACCCATCGCCCAAGGATTTAAGCACCTGTCCTTCAAATTTCTCACAAATTTGTTGCATCTGTGAGAAATCTCGGGCAATTAAGTTCAGGGTATGAGTCTCCTTCGCTGCCATTTGGGTTGTAAAGGACTCGACATCGGTAAAAACGATCGCCGCAAGCGCATTCTCTCCTCGATTCGAGAAGCGATTCGCGTTGGAGGACAGGGCTTTTTCTGTGGGTTCCATAAGCGCGAGGTATGGGGAGTAGGGAGTCAGAAAATTTATTCTGCCTAAAGTCTACATCCCAGTTGGTCCAGATGGGACAAATTGTAATAAAACCTTAAATTTTCTCCCAAAAAAAAATCGGGGTTTTCTTTCCCCTCCCCCTCATTCCGAGGGGATTTCTCTCAACCCGACTTCGGTACAAACTCCCTGCAAGGGTTTATCCCAGGAGGCGATGGGGAGTTGGAGTAAATCGCCAAAATTGAATAAAATACCTATGGTGGGTTTAGACTGCCATTGAGGAAGGGACAGCAGGCGATCGTAAAATCCACCGCCATATCCGAGGCGATACCCCTGGCGATCGCATCCCACTGATGGCACTAAAATTAAATCCACTTCCTCCGCTGTCAAGATTGGCGCATCCGGTAGCGGTTCTAAAATTCCATATTTCCCAGGTTGTAGCGGATCTCCGATACCGTAGCGATGCCAAATTAACTGCTTTTTCACACAACGGGGAAGTCCCCATTGATGAGTTTGGTCAGTAAATAAAGGAGTTAAATCCGGTTCTTGGCGAAAACTAATATAGGCTAAAATAGTTAAGGATTGCTGATATAAATCTGAGGATTTTAAATTACAACAAAGGCGATGACTTTTCTCCTGCCATTCTACTGGAGAAAGAGCTTTCCGCTTTTGGAGTAACTTGAGTCTGAGTTGGGCTTTCTCCAGTTGAGGGTCGAGAGACATTTGGGAATTTTCAACCATAAAATTGTGACCGAAATTGCACCAATTTTAACATTAAATCCTAAATAATGTAGAGGCGATTCGCGAATCGCCTCTACATTTAAGGGGTATCCTAAAAACAGGATAATCCGCTATCATTAGCCGTTTCTAGTCACCCAATTTGCTACCTAAGCTGCATTTTCCCGATACCAGGCGATGGTTTTTTGCAAGCCTTCTTTAAACCCGACCTCTGCGGTAAATCCGAACTCTTTTTTAGCCAGTTCCGTATCTAAACATCGGCGAGGTTGACCATTGGGTTTGTCGGTATCCCAGACTAATTTGCCCTCAAATCCCATCAATTCGCAAATCAGTTCAATTAAATCGCGAATGGTAATTTCATATCCCGTTCCCAGATTAACCGGGTCCGATTTATGGTAAGATTGAGTTGCCATGACAATCCCTCGGGCGGCATCGGTGGAGTAGAGAAATTCCCGAGACGGGGTACCATCTCCCCACACTACTAATTCTTTATCTCCCCGTTCTTGCGCTTCATGAACTTTGCGAATTAAGGCTGGGATGACGTGAGAACTGCTGGGGTCGAAGTTATCTTCCGGTCCATATAAGTTAACGGGTAGTAAATAAATGCCGTTAAAATCATATTGTTGCCGATAGGATTGCAGTTGGACTAATAAGGCTTTTTTGGCAATCCCATAAGGTGCATTGGTTTCTTCTGGATAGCCGTTCCAGAGGTCATCTTCTTTGAAGGGGACGGGGGTGAATTTGGGATAGGCGCAGATGGTGCCGACACAGACAAATTTCTGTACGCCTGCTTGATAGGCGGCATGAATGAGTTGTGTGCCCATCATCAAGTTGTCATAGAAAAGTTCGGCGGGTTTTTCCCGATTTAAGCCAATGCCACCGACATGGGCGGCGAGGTGAATGATAATATCTTGTTGTTGGACTACCTGCTGACAAACTTCCATGATGCGCAGGTCAGAATCACGCGATCGCGGGACGGTGATTTTATCTGAATCTGCCCCGGATTTTGTTAATTGGTCGATGACTTGCCGACCTAAAAATCCGGCCCCTCCGGTGACGAGAATACGTTTGTCTTTTAAGTCTAATGATTCCATTTAGCTTGACCTCTGATACTGAATCAGTCAATGAGAAGGCGATCGCACTTTAGCTTTTTTGAAGAAGAGGCCCCCTCCCCAAAACACTGGGGAGGGGAGGAGTCGGGATTGGGTGGTGAATTAGTCCACCATGTGACCACTGTCTTGGCGGATGAAGGCGCGATCGATAATCGGTTGTCCTGTGGGAGATTCTACCCCGATCGCCTTGAGGTCAGAATCCACCATTAAAGCGACCAATTGTTCAAAGGTAATCGACGGTTCCCACCCTAATTTTTCCTTCGCTTTACTGGCATCGCCAATTAATAAATCAACTTCGGCAGGACGCAGATACCGGGAGTCGAATTCGACGTAATCTTCCCAATTCAGGTTAACGAAATTAAAGGCTAAATCCAAAAATTTCCGAATGGAGTGGGTTTCATTGGTGGCAACCACATAATCATCCGGTTCGTTTTGTTGCAGCATCAACCACATGGCACGAACATAGTCTTTGGCATAGCCCCAGTCCCGCTGAGAATCTAGGTTACCGAGGAAAAGTTTTTTCTGTTTTCCGGCGACGATGCGGGCGACGGCGCGGGTAATTTTGCGGGTGACGAAGGTTTCGCCTCGTCGCGGGGAGTTATGGATCCAACCCTGGCCGACTCCAGCATGGAAGGTGCCACTGGTGGTTGCTAAGTCAAACAACCATCCTTGATAGTTGATGGGTTCAGCAGTGACGACTTGGGCGCGGTTGGTGCCTTGGGGTGGGGTGGCGTTGATGTGAATTTGATACTGGAACCCGTCGCCTTGGGGTTCCGTGGCAATCCAGGCGGGTTGTTCCAGGGTGGTGATGGACATCCAGTAGAGTCCAGCAGCAAGGACGGCAGAGGGAGTTTGGACGGTGAAAGTGTCTCCAGCGAGGGGAGAAACGGCTTTAAATCCGTCTAAAAAGGCCAACCGTTCCCGATCGCCTGCGTTGAGAATCCGCTTGGGAATGCGTTTTTCTTGGGATTTGCTGTACAGTTCGGACCGCAAGTAGTCACTGTAGGCAGGGTTGCCGGATAACTGGAGACGGGATGCGGCAAGGCGATCGCAATTTCCACCGGAGACTTTTCGCCAAGATGCGACGAGGCGACTGGTTAAAGTTTCGTCCGGAATTGTCAAGATGACTTGACTTGAGTTGTTAATTTCTGCGGCAGCAACGAACACTCCTAGCAACCATGCCTCGGTTTCGGTGAGGTCAATTTGTTCAGGCGACTGCGGCAAGTCAATCAACACCAAGGAATCCCCAACTTTGACCTCACCGGCAGGTTTTTCCACTGCGGATTCGCCCTGTTGCACAAATACAACGTGATCGCTGGTGGCATGATAAACCGCACCCTCTGCGGCAATCCGATGTACCGTCTTATTCGGTTGTTCGGTGGCCCCATTCCAAGTTGCCGTCATGCAAGTCACTTGCGCCCACCCTTGAGCATCCCAGACTTCCAACCCGTTGCCGTCTCTAATGTCCGTGGTATATCGATTTTTGTGGCCTAGATCCGTGTGATGGGGGACAATTTCCGCAATGGATACTAGGTCAATTAATCCATCCTGACGAATGAACACCGGGGTGTTATCAATCACGCATTCATGGTTAAACAGGATGCCATTACAGGCAAATAAATCATAAGATTCCCGATAATTGATCGTTTGCCAATGGGCGTAAACTTTGGCGCAGGAATAGGGACTGCGGGGATAAAACGGGGTCGTTTCCTTCTGGGGGACTTCCATAACCTTACCAAACATTTCCGAGGAACCCGCTTGATAAAACCGGACTTGGATCCCCGTGCGATGTTGGTAGTCGCGGATTGCTTCTAACAGGCGCAGGGTGCCCATTGCCACGGTATCCACAGTGTACTCTGGGGAGTCAAAGCTGACTCGGACATGGGATTGAGCGCCCAGGTTGTAAATTTCAACAGGTTTGACTTCTTCGAGAATTCGGCGGAGAGTGACCCCATCGGTCAAATCGCCGTAATGGAGAAATAATCGGGCTTCTTCACTATGGGGGTCCACATAAAGATGGTCGATTCGGTCGGTATTAAAGGTGGAAGTCCTGCGGATAATTCCGTGGACTTCATAGCCTTTTTCTAGTAATAATTCGCTTAAGTAAGAACCGTCTTGGCCGGTGATGCCGGTGATTAATGCCCGCTTACGTTGCTGCGTCATTTTTTATTTTTCCTCTCAACCTCTAGTTAAGCTTGGGGACTCTGCTGCGCGATCGCCAGAGTCTGTACTGAACCGCACCCTAATGATTCTTTGCCTTGACCCCCATCCTGAGAATTTTTCGCTCAGGTGGGGATTTATCAAATCAGTCTTTCACTTTATCGTGAATTTTGGCAGTTAATGTGAAGGAACCCTATAGTTTTGGCGTAGTTTTGGCGAATTTTTTGTAAATCGAGTCGTCCGGTTTGCGTTACCGGATGTTACTGGATTGTACTTCCTTGGGGTATCAACTGTCACCGTTTTCTTGAATTTTTCCCCGGGGTTTGGGGATAGGAACGCAAAAAATTTGCTGAAGCCTTGCGTCCTCAGCAGAATTCCCGATCGCAGTCGGTGGGTTAAAGGGGGGGAACTGCACCAGCAAGAGCGCTGATGCAGTTCAGAGCAACAAGGCCCGTTAATACGCCCCATTATTTTTAGGGAACAGCACCACTTTAAGGGTTTTTAAGACAATCCACAGGTCCATCCACAAGTTTTTAAAATTGACATAATAGACGTCAATTTGGATACGTTTGGGATAGGGGATGTCATTTCGACCAGAGACCTGCCATAAGCCAGTAATTCCCGGTTTAATGGTGAGGACTTTATCGATATATCGGCCATATTTGGGCAATTCTTCAACCACTAAAGGTCGAGGGCCGACAACGCTCATTTCGCCTTTTAAAACGTTCCAGAATTGGGGAAATTCATCCAGGCTCGTGATTCTGAGAAAATGGCCGATCCAAGTAATTCTTGGGTCTTGCTTGAGTTTGAAATTATCCTCAAATTCTTGACGTAGATGAGGGGAAGTTTCCATGATATCCAGCAAAACTTCGTCGGCATTGAGCACCATTGTCCTGAATTTAATGCATCCGAATTTTTGGCGGTTCTTGCCAACGCGCTCCTGCACATAAAAAATTGGGCCGGGGGAGCTAATGTAAATCAGCAGACCCAAAATCGCGTAAACCGGGGAAAACACGATTAGAACGCACAGGGAAAACACAACGTCGAACAGCCGCTTGGAAAATTCTCCGTTGATCCCACTCAGGACGAAAGGCCAAAAAGTCCGTCTGGCAACCGCCCGAATCACTTTGCCGGAGATGAGTTGGCTATCGGCAGTCATCTTACTCCTTTAATTCACACCACACACAGTCCTGATTGTAAAGCCTTCAGACGTTTTGCACCGCGTCTGGAGAGTTCAGGTCACAGACACCCAGACAAAACCGACGCTTTCAAAGTGCCTGTCCTGCTGAGTCTGCGCGATTCATGCCGATTTACTTCCCGTCAGGAGGAGTTGATTACACCCTCATCGCCTCAATCCTTTCAAATAGCAGATTATTGATACAGGGGATGGAACCCAGCATTGCAGATTGTTTGGCTGATTTGGTGGTGCGATCGCCCAACTTAAGGGTCCCAGCAAGTCTTGTTTACCCATATACCATAAAACTTAATTTTTATCAAGCTTTTGTCAGAAATTTCTGATAACACTCATCGATAAAATGGCGGTAACGTTCCTGAAACACCTCGGGGGTGAACAGGGCCGCTTGCTCGGGCCCCGCTTGGGGATTAAACTGCGATCGCAACCCTTCAAAGCTCTCCACCGCCTCCATTAATGACCCTTCCGTTTGCTGACCAAAAAATAATCCAGTCCCCTCAGAGGGATGATTTCTGATATCCAAAACCGTCTCTAACGCCCCACCGGCACTGTATGCAATCACCGGAGTCCCACAAGCTTGAGCCTCCACTAAGGCAATGCCAAAATCCTCGCAGGCGGCATAAACAAACGCCTTTGCTCGTGCCATATAGTCCTCCACCACGGCATCCGGCTGTTCCCCAAGTATCTCCACATTGGGTCCGGCGATCGCCCGAATTTCTGCCAACTCTGGACCCGTCCCAATCACCACCAACCGTTTTCCCAACTGATTAAACCCCCGCACAATCGTCCCCACCTTCTTGTAAGGCACCAACCGCGCCACAGTTACATAAAAATCCTCCTTCTGAGGTTCAAACCGAAACCGATCCACATTCACCGGAGGATAAATCACCTCCGCTTCCCGCCGATAACAGCGCCAAATCCGCCGCGCCGTATGCTGGGAATTGGCAATAAAATAATCCACCCGATTCGCCGCAATCACATCCCACTGTCGCAATCGATGCAGCAAATACCTCGTCAAAATTCCCGGCAATCCTCGTCCCGCCCCACTATTCTGTAAATAATCAAACGTTAAATCCCAGGCATACCGCATCGGCGTATGGCAGTAACAGATATGCATCTGATGCGGGGCCGCCAGCACCCCCTTCGCCACCGCATGAGATGAGGATAAAATCACCGGATACTCGCGCAAATCTAACTGTTCAATCGCCAACGGTAACAATGGCAAATATTTTTGCACCCCCTTTTTTGCCATCGGAAACTGTTGCAAAAAGGTCGAACCAATCTGCCGTTTAAATAAATAACTCTCGGGATTTGTGGATTCAAAATCAATCAACGCATACAGATCCGCATCCACTGCATTGAGAATTTCTTTAACGACCAGTTCTGAACCCCCGGTTGCATAAGGCGTCAGCCATTCATGCACCAAAGCATATTTTTTTACCATCAAATCCGCCGGATCTACACAATCTCTTCTCGTTCTCTTCGGACCATCTCAATCTTGCCTGAAACCCGAGGAGTAGGATGGGCACTGCCCACCAACAGGAGTAGGCACTGCCCACCAACAGGAGTAGGGTGGGCACTGCCCACCAACAGGAGTAGGGTAGGCACTGCCCACCAAACGTTCATAGAGCACACCAAAAGTTCATAGAGCCCACCAAACGTTCATAGAGTAACGGTGGGCAGTGCCCACCCTACAGTTCTACTTACGGTTGAGGAATCACAAAATTGCTATAACTCAACTCCGTAATTGCCGTCCATTGGTATATTTCCTCGCGAAATGTATTCCATTGTTCATAAATCCCGCGAAAGGTTGCATCTTTACTTGCACTCTCTTCATACAACTCAAAAGTGACTTTCTTCGCCGCGTCGATAATTTCTTGACTGTAGGGAAGTAACTGAGTCCCCCCAGCTTTTAAAGTCGCTAGAGCTTCGCGATTGAGCACTTCATACTGGGCTAACATATTCAAATTGGCCTCAAACGCTGCCGTTTTGAAAATTTCTTGATAATCCTGGGGCAGTTGGTTCCACTGGGCCTGATTTACTAACACATCCAAGGTCGGTCCCGGTTCCCACCACCCGGGATAATAGTAAAATTGCGCTGCTTTATTTAAGCCCAACTTGAGGTCATCATAAGGACCAACCCATTCCGCTGCATCGATCGCCCCCCGTTCCAAGGCCAGAAAAATCTCCCCTCCAGGCAACACTTGGACGTTGACCCCCAATTTTTCCATCACCTGTCCTCCCAGTCCCGGAATCCGCATTTTCAACCCATTCAGGTCCTGGACACTGTTGATTTGACGCTTGAACCAGCCCCCCATCTGCACCCCAGTATTGCCTGCGGGAAAATTAATAATATTGAAATCGCTATAGAGTCTCTGCATGGCTTCTAATCCCCCGCCATGATACAGCCACGCATTCTGCTGTTGAGCATTTAATCCGAAGGGAACCGAGGTGGCAAAGGCGAGGGCGGGATTTTTGCCAATGTAATAATAGCTGGCAGTATGTCCGCATTGGACAGTGCCACTTTGCACGGCATCGAGGACCTGTAATCCTGGGACCAGTTCCCCTGCGGGATAGGTGCGAATCTCGAATCGGTTATCGGTCATTTCGGCGACTCGTCTGGCGATGGTTTGCGCGCCTCCATAGATGGTATCCAGGGAGGCGGGCCAACTGGTGGCCATATTCCAGCGAATTCTGGGCAAACTATCCCGAGAGGCGGCAGGGCCTTGGGCTGCGGGACTACAGGCGGTGGCGGCAGCAGCACTCATGGCACCAATGGCCCCATGACCGAGGAGTTTTCTACGTTTCATAGTCTGTTTTTACCTTGCAGGAGGGTTGAGGGTTTTGCGGTGGCAAACACTGGATGCTCTGCGTCCGAAGGTTTGTCCGGGATACTGATTTTATCACCCATTTAAACTCTAAACTCTAAACTCCCCATGCTCTGGTTCTTTTTAGCAATTTCAACGGCTTTTTTTAGTTCGCTCAAAGATGTTTTCGGGAAAAGAACCCTACGCAATATCGATGCGACGATTGTGGCTTGGTCTTGGTCATTTTTTACGGCGTTGGTGTTACTGCCGATGCAAGTTTTGGGGGGAATTCCCGATTTGGGTAGTCAATTTTGGGTGGCCCTAGGGGTGGGCAGTGTGCTGAATGCGATCGCCTTTTTGTTATATATCCAGGCGATTAGTACGTCGGATTTATCCCTCTGTTTGCCCCTGATTGCTTTTTCTCCCCTGTTTATGGCCATTACTTCTCCAATTATTGTCGGGGAATGGCTCAGTTGGGCGGATGGGTTAGGAATTGGGTTGATTGTCGCTGGGTCTTATTTGTTAAATCTCCAGGACCGCAAGCGGGGATATTTTGCGCCGTTTCAGGCCCTGGTGAGAGAACCGGGGCCGAAATTAATGTTGGGGGTGGCGTTTCTGTGGAGTATTACGGCGAATGTGGATAAGGTGGGGGTCGAAAATTCTTCGCCGTTATTTTGGAGTTTTGCGGTGTTTTCGGCGATCGCCTTGTTGCAATTTCCGTTAATATTCTCCCAGTCGAAGGACCCGGGGGGTCAGATTGTCAAATATTGGCTGGGGTTGAGTCTGATGGGACTCTGTACGGCGATCGCGGTTCTGTTTCAAATGCAGGCATTGAAATTAACTCTGGTGGTTCAGGTGATTGCCATTAAACGCACCAGTGTTCTATTCGGGGTGTTGTGGGGGAAGTTCCTGTTTCACGAGTCCGGGATTCGCGATCGCTTCTGGGGGGCCACAACAATGCTGTTGGGGGTGGTCTTGATGACGGTGTTTTAACCCTTTTGAGCTGAGTCCCCTGGGCAATCCCAGAGGGGATCAGTTTTTTCGGTGCCTTCTCAACTGGGGGACATTCCCCGGTAAAATAAGAAAAATAGAAGATAGACCCGTAGTGCTATTCTGAGATGCCAAGGGGAGGGTGCTGCACTCAAGCTGTGGTCTCTCGTTCGCGCTCGGTTCGGTGAGAGTTTCTCCGAATCCGAATAAAATGGGAAAGTAGAGATGGCTGGAGCAACTTTAATCTATGTCTAAACTGAGACTCATGGTAGTGGATGATGAGCGGGACAACCTGGATTTACTGTACAGGACGTTTCGCCGTGAATTTCAAGTACACAGAGCAGAAAGCCCTCTCGATGCGATCGCCCTGCTGGATTCAGAAGGGGAAATGGCGGTGATTATTACGGACCAGAGTATGCCGGAAATGACGGGTCTGGAATTGTTGAGTAAGGCCAGAGTCCGTTTCCCCCATACCATTGGCATTCTGTTAACTGGGTACAGTGAGGATTCCCTAGAAGCCTCGGAAGACATGATGAATAAAGCTAATGTTTTTAAATGCATCAGTAAGCCCTTTGATACTCAGGACCTCAAGGCAATTGTTCAAAAGGCGGCTGAAATCTACCAAACTAACAAGCAAAGCGCCTAATTTTCAGAAAGCAGCTCTTAATCCCCATTCAGCGTGAATGGGGATTAAGCGTGCAGTGGATTGTCCTGAAAACAAGGCTCAGTCAGATCTCTGCGGGAGAAGATCAGGCGATCGCCTTTTCCCCGGATCCTAGACCCCTGCCCTTGCCATCGTTCCATCGGATACTATCGCGCCCCAGGGGGCGATTGTTGCTACTTTTGTCCCGTTTCTCTAACAGGCGATCGCAGCGCTTCCTGCAATTCCAGGCCCAGTCTCCTCCAAACCCTCTCCCCCGGATATTCAACTCCTTGAGTCACCCTCTCTCCCCAAGGTCTCAATCCCTCGAATCCAACTTAAACCCTAAACCCTAAACTCTCTCCTCTAAAATACCAAATCCCTCCAACACAAATCTAGGGAATCCCTGACAAAAAAGCTAGGAAATCCGGAGAACTTGGTTAATAATAAACAGTTGATCGGTATTGCAGTAGAGGCAAAAAGTAATGGGTCGCGCTACCAAAGTCGTCCTGGCATATTCTGGAGGAGTCGATACCTCCGTTTGCATTCCCTACTTAAAAAAAGAGTGGGGCGTTGAAGACGTGATTACCCTAGCGGCAGATTTGGGACAAGGTGAAGAACTTGGCCCGATTAAGGAAAAGGCTCTAACCTCCGGTGCCAGTATCTCCCTGGTGGAAGACGTGACGGAAATCTTTGTCAAAGATTATGCTTTTCCCGCCATTCAAGCGAATGCTCTGTATGAAAACCGTTATCCCCTGGGAACGGCCCTGGCTAGACCCCTAATCGCTAAAATCCTCGTGGAGGCAGCAGAAAAATATGGGGCCGATGCGGTGGCCCACGGCTGTACGGGTAAGGGTAATGACCAGGTGCGTTTCGATGTGTCGATCGCCGCTCTTAATCCCAATATTAAGGTCCTCGCACCGGCCCGGGAATGGGGCATGAGTCGGGAAGAAACCATTGCCTACGGTGAAAAGTTTGGCATCCCCACTCCCGTTAAAAAGTCCTCTCCCTACAGTATTGACCGCAATCTGTTGGGACGCAGTGTGGAAGCAGGTCCCCTGGAAGACCCCTGGACTGAACCGGAAGAAGAAATCTATCTGATGACGACGGCGATCGCCGATACTCCGGATGAACCGGAATATGTGGAAATCACCTTTGAGCAAGGTCTCCCCACCCATGTCAATGGCAAGGCCCTCTCTCCCGTGGCCCTGATTACGGAGTTGAATGACGTGGTGGGTCGTCATGGGGTCGGACGCATCGATATGATTGAAAATCGTCTGGTGGGCATTAAATCTCGGGAAATCTACGAGTCCCCGGCCCTCCTGGTCCTGATTCAAGCTCACCGAGATATCGAAAGTCTCACCCTCACCAAAGATGTCACCCAATACAAGCGCGGCATCGAAGAAACCTACAGCCAAATGGTTTACAACGGTCAGTGGTACAGTCCCCTGAAGATGGCCCTGGATGGGTTCATCCAAAAGACCCAAGAGCGAGTCTCGGGCACGGTCCGGATTAAACTGTTCAAGGGAACGGCGAATATTGTCGGGCGCAAGTCCAGTCAGTCTCTCTATGCGCCGGACTTGGCGACTTATGGGGCGGATGATAGCTTCGACCATAAAGCAGCAGAAGGGTTTATCTATGTCTGGGGTCTGCCAACTCGGATTTGGTCTGAGAAGGTCAGAGGCAACTAATCTCACCCTTTAATCAATGGTAATAAGGCAAAAGAATCGCGTTATCTTTTGCCTTTTGCCATCGGGGTTATCTAATTATTCTGTAATTGAATATTGGGTTATTCAATATATAGCGGGTCTCCAGGGATTGGACAATTCCTTTAGGACTTACGCATTACCCCGTAAATAATGTAGAGGCGATTCGCGAATCGCCTCTACATTATTTACGGGGGGTTTTTCAAAATATGCGTAAGTCCTATCCTTAAAGGAGTGGGAGCATCTTGCTCCCTACTGCTATCAGGGAGCAAGATGCTCCCACTCCTCAAGTCTATTGTTAGACTGCTGCAAGACGCGCTATATAAGAGGGGATTGCCGCCACAACTACTTTCATGCCGATCGCCATCCCTGCGGTTAAATTTTCAAAGCGTGTTGTATGCTACCTACTCTGAGTGAGTAGAGCGCTTACAATCGGACTGATATGAGCCAGTATCGGTCACTTTCCCGTTCAGAGTGATTGAATTCACAACTAAGCGGTGATGGGTGACAACCCTCATTGGACAAATTGGATCGATGCTGGAACAAATACCGTGCTGCACTCTTCAGTGCGTGTTTATTATCAAGTCCTGATTAAGATATTTTTGAGGTGAAACTATGACGTCCTCTCAAGCCATCCGTCAGCCGATCGTATTTCAGCCCCAAGCCTGTTTAGATGAAGCAACCCTGGCAACCATCGAACAAGCCGTCGCCCAGTGCGATCGCGGGACGTTCTTCGCGATTGACATGAGTCAGGTGGAGATGATTGACAGTCCTGGATTATTTACCCTGGTTTCGGCCCTGAGAACCGCTAGAGAGCATGGGTCCCGCCTCACGATCTACCACCTTAAAAGCCCGGTTCGGGTGATTTTTGAAATTACTCAGCTCGATCGCCTTTTTGAGATTTTTGACACCCAGGAAGCAGCCATCGCCGCGATCGCCCCAGAATTGTCCTCCTCTAGTCCCAATTCTGAACGGGCTGCGGCTTAACTCGTTCGGCTTCTAACCATCTGGGTGTTATCTAAATCAATTATTCATTTGAGGCGAGGGGGTAATTTTCCCTCTCAATTTGCCGTCCCTTCTGGAAAATTATCACTTAACTAACCTCACTTTCAATCGTGAACTATAGTGAGGTCATAAATCGGCTGTCCGGTCAAACAGTACCAATGACAGGTGAACAAATCCGGGTCTTGAACGCCCAAACTGGCTAGGGCGGGAATTGCGGGAAAGGGCCAGAGGCGATCGAAACAAAGACCCTCCTCATCCCATCCAAACTGAATTAAATAAGTCGCTGGGGGCGCTTCTAGCCACTGGAGCAGCCTTCGTCCCAAGGCATAAATCGGTTGTCGCCAACGGTCGGGCAGATGCACCGGCTGGATATACGGGGCCATCTCTTCACGGCCCGGTTGTTTCTCGTCTGCCAGTGCGATCGCCTCCCCATAAATCGGCCCTTTGGCCGTCAGCACCACCGGCAGCCACAGGTTACCTGTTCCTGGTGCCACCTGCCACCGTTGGGCGACCTGGGTCCGCAATCCTTCTACATCCCGACAAGCCCGATAGAGGGCCTGAAGCTCCCCGATTACCGAGTCTGGGACATTTAGGCTCAAGGGACACAACAGCACCTCACTATCTGGTGCAGGCAGGGTTTTTAAGTGAGAAAATGAAACAACTTTTGCCTCACAATCGGGATGGGTTTGCGCGATCGCCCCTTGGAGGGGTTCTACCATTTGGGCGATCGCCTGGGAGTCAGCACCGGGGAACCCCATTGCTGACCCCTCATCCTCGACAATAATCCAGACCTGACTAGGCATTACCCAAGGACGGTAAACTGATATCGCCACCATCGCCACCGGAAATGCTAGGCAACTCCAGATGTCCATTCTTGCGCTTGCTTCTAACAGCCAAGCGGTAGCTGACACTTTGGAGTTCAGCATGGAGTTGGCGGTTTTCCCGTTGTAGGCGTTCCACCTTGTCTTTGACCTCTTCCATGCGATCGGCGAACTTCTGCCGATAAATTTCCGGTAATTCCTGGACCACCTGTTCCAGCATCCGGGCGCGATCGGTCAATTCCTGAACCGTTTGGCGCAGATGATAAACTTCCCCATCTTTTTGAGTAATCTGCTCTTGGTAAAAGGTCACCTGTTCCTCAACCCCTTGCAGTTGTTCGCGCAAGGACCGCATTTGAGCCAGATATTCCTCGGGGACATCTTGAGACGCCGGTAGCAAGGAATTATTGCCCTTGACTAACCGAAAGAGTTCTTGGGAGAGTTGTTCAACAAGCTGGTCCCGCATCTGCAACTCTTCGCGCAGTTGAGACACTTCCGCCTGTAAGGAATGTAAGTTGGGGGTTTCTGATTGGCTCACGATGGTTCGCAGCTCCTTAATTAACTAATATCGGTTTATGTAGTTTTTAGCGGAAGCGGGGGCGATCGTCATCCTCCCCCAATCGGTGTTCTGTGTTAATTTACCATTTCGGTTCGAGATTGGCACTAATTTTAAACATTCTGTTAAGAAACTTCAGCATTTCATCAAAAATTGGGTGGCTCCAGGCTCCTGAAAAGCCTGAGGACTTACCCAGATCCAGCTAAGGGAACTCCAAAAAATAAAATCTCCAAACCGTTCGTTCGTGGTGACTGCTCAACGGATTACCCCCGTCAATGTAGGGGCGTATTGCATACGCCCTCTTGGGCGTATGCAATACGCCCCTACACATAGCGTCCTTTCAGTTGAACGTTTGGAGAATTTATATTTTGCAATCCCCTAAATCTAGGACGAATCAACGGAGTAACCCCGTCAATGTAGGGGCGTATTGCATACGCCCTGGGGCGCAAGCATTGCGCCCCTACAGATACCTTCCTTTTAGTTGAACGTTTGGAGGATTTATATTTTGCAATCCCCTAAATGTAGGGTTGATTCGAGAATCAACCCTACATTTAGATTTCTATCTCAAATCATGCCTAAGTCCTGACAAAATCTCGGCGATCGACACCCAATTTAGGCGAGAAACCCTGGTTCTGCACCCGACCCCTAGTCCGAGGGGGGCCTCAAGCCCTCCCTCCATAAATCTTTACAGAATTTTTACCCGAGCTTGACTGATTAATTCGGTATAGTTATGATTGTAGCTATTGCTCTGAAGCAAAAAAAAAGTTAAAATAGCTCATAGCCGGAAACAAAACAGCAGCAGTCCAGTTGTCTATCACGGGTCATCACCGACTCAATGAGTAAAATTTCTGATCGCCGGGTTTAACAAGGATGTAGAAAAGGCTGAATGTTGGATAACTACCTCTAAGGGGAATTATCAATCCATCCTCAGTTCTTCCTCCTGGGGAAAACCACCTGATTCCTTCCCGACCAACCCTACGGATTTTCCGAGGTTTCGGTATAACTAAGGGGGAGCCAAGACCAGGCAAGGTCATCAATTCGGTAAAAACTCTGTGTTAGAGATCACTGCGGCTACCACCAACCTGTACGATACTAGGCTAGGGAGCAACCTACCGGGGTGTCAAAATGCTTACAACAGTCAACAAAGAACTCAAGAGTGAGAGTTTGGAACTCCTGCGGGAATACCAAACCTCTCCCACGACCCATCTGCGGAATCGAATTGTCCAACTGAATGTTGGGCTAGTTCGCAAAGAAGTCCATCACTGGATGCAACAGTGTACGGAAACTTATGACGATCTCCTGCAAGTGGGCTGTTTGGGCTTGATTCGGGCGATCGAACGGTTTGATATGTCCAAGGGACACGCATTCAGTTCCTTTGCTGTTCCCTACATTCGTGGGGAAATTCAACATTATCTGCGGGATAAAAGTCCCTCAGTGCGGATTCCGCGCCATTGGTTAACCCTGCAACGGCAGGCAACCAAGGAAATTCAGAAACTGCAACAAAGTCTCAATCGCCATCCTTCTGATGTGGAAGTGGCATCTGCTTTACAGATTTCTGTGACAGAATGGCAAGAAATCAAACTCGCCTGTCGCAACCGAGCTCCCCTGAGTTTGGATGCTCCAGTGCAGGATGATGACGAAGGCGCAGCATCCCTTGGGGAATTAGTGCCGGATGCCGGATATCGCAGTTTCCAGTTAGCGCAGGAAGACCAAATTCGCCTGCAATTGGCCCTAGGTAAACTAGAGGATGGGACTCGCAAGGTCCTAGAGTTTGTATTTCTCCATGATTTGACCCAGAAAGAAACAGCGGAACGGATGGGGATTAGTTCGGTAACCGTTTCTCGTCGGGTGAAGAAAGGTCTAACTTCCCTCAAGAAATTGATGGGAGGAGTTGAATAGCTCAAAAACGGCTTATTGTGTTGAGAAATATAGAATAATAATATAAAAGTCGTGCAAAGCGCGATCGCAACGGTAGAGGCGATCGCGCCATGTCTGTTGGAACTCGGCATCGGGGGGATAATGGGGTCGGAATAACTGCGGCAGGGGGATAAGTTGAAGCGATAAACCGCAGCTATTGTTGAGGTACAGTACCATCATACCCATTTATCGAGCCAATCCTAACATCTCTTTCGGCATGACCGTATCTTGGAGATTGGCCCCGATTAAGTTAAGATTGGACACATTCGCAGCAGTTAAGTCCGCATCGGTGAGATCGGCAAAGGAGAGATTGGCATCGCTAAGATTGACTCCTTCGAGATTGGTTCGGGTTAAGGTGGCGCTGTTGATATAGGCCCCTTTAAGATTGGCCCCTTCCAAGTTTGCGCCGGTTAAATCGGCACCTTCCAGGTTAACATCTTGGAGATTGGCACCAGAGAGGTCCGCGTTTCGCAAGTCAGCACCAATCAGATGTTCGCCACTTAAGTCGGCACCGGCGAGGTTACAAGCGGCGCAAAGATTGGTTTCAATTAATTGGTTGATGTGGGTGGGATTTTGGGCAAAGGCAGGGGTGGCAGATAGGAGGGTGATGGAGAGTGCAGCGATTTTTAAAAGGGTGGCTTTCATTGGAGTTTTCTCCTTTAATGCTATATTTATATTTTCGCTCATTTGGGTACATAATGCAGCGATCGCTCACCCCAAATAGGCGTGAGATATTGGTCATATTTAGGCGATCGGCGTCCTTGCAAAAAATCCCCACTCTGGTATAATTATCCAAGATATTGCGCGGTTTACGGGGAATTAAGGCGGGGGGGATGAGGTGTCTCACCCCTCACTTAGCTAGAAAATTGGGTAAATTGGGGTAGATTTAGGTATAATTTACGGGGAAAACTGCGATTGAGGTCAAGAACATGAGCCCCATGACCCCGGATGAATCGGAGAAAATTGCCCAGTTAATCGCGAGTTTACCGAGCGATCGCCTGTTAGAACAGTGTCAAACCGAGGAACAACAGGCAGAATGGCATAACTCCAGGACGAATCAGCAGATGATTGCGGACTGTTGGCGGGCGAAATTTAGCGGGCGATTATTGGGTGACCCTATTGCTGATGCCTTAGATCATGGCAAAATTTCCCAACATAAACATGACTTAATTAACTCAAGAGTCAATCTCTATAAAGAACAATGGCAACTGATTAAAATTGCTCATCCCTATCTACAAATATGGCATCAAGCAATTTATCAACAGACTCAGAAACATCCCAAATTCTTCCAAGTTTTACCCTTCTGGCATAAATTGCTGTCCCCCGGGTTTAAAGCGCCCTATCCCTTTCTCACCCCCTGGGAATTGTTTTCAAAAACCCTCGAAGAAGAAGTTAATGCACCCATTGAATGGTCATTAGAACCCTATTATGTCGTTCCGGTGAAGAAATGGAGAACAGCAACCGGACTGCTAAAAGAGCAATTTGAGAATTTGAACGAAGATGGCAGTTATCCGGAAGTGAAACCCTCGACAGGGGATAAACTCAAAAATCAGATTGTTTATGACAAAGTGACCTTTTCCTGGTTAGGGTTCACCCTATTTGTCTGCCAATTTGTCGCCGTCAAAAATCCTGGGATTAGGCAACAATCCACCGCCTTTCATCGCGCTCTGGCAGAATATTACAAGATGGGTATCCGTGCCAGTCGCTCAGTGCGTGGGTTTACTTGGTACAAGGGAGAACAAGTACCGAGTACCCAGTATGGGGGAACCTATCGTAAATCGGGCTAAAACACAAGCTTTTTTAATAAAAGTTCACATCAGGTCAAAAAAAATCCGCCTCCCCGAGAACTCCAATAGGGTGAACCTATCAACTTTGGTGTTCTCGGAGGATGATTGTGAGATTAAATTCCTTAAAATCCCTTGGCGTTTTTTCCAGTTTGGGATTCCTGTTTTTTGCCGGTATCATGAGTGCGGATGCCCGAGATTTGGGGATTAAATCCTTGCCGCCACAGCAGTCTGTCCAAATCAGCCAAAACAATTTAGGTCCTTTGAGTGGACAATGGAGACTTGCCATTGAGGTGACTGCACATACAAACCCAGAAGTGAGTACCCAAAGGAATTACTGGATACTCACTTCCCTGGAACAAAGCGGGATAGAATTATCGGGGCAAATTCTTGATGCGAGTCGAAATGCTTGCACAGATGCGGAAATATCGGGGACTATTGAGGGAAATCAAGTCAATTGGATAATGCATTATACGGGTTCTTGTTGTCGAGGTGGCATGATGAAATTTGAGGGGGTGATGGTTTCACCAACTACGATTGAAGGGACTTTAGTTCCAGTGGGGAGTTCACCGCGAAATTGTACGTTATGGTCAGCAAATGTGGTGGCAAATTATGGGAATTATTATTATAAATGAGTTGGGGGGATTTTAACCACTGATTTCACGGATTTTCACGGATTAGGGGTGGTCACAGGAGGTGGGCGATGGCTGAATGATTGATGGTAGAATTAGAAGACAATCCCCTCATTTCATGAGAAGGGCAATCTATCGTTAATTTGCCTTACAGTGACAGAACAGGGATATATACCGAGCCTAAATCATTTTCTCCTAGACAGGACTTATGCAATCTGTAACGTGAAAACCTAAATGTAGAGGCAAGAAAGGGAATCGCCTCTACATTTAGGTTTGGCCCTCCCCAAATGCATCAGTCCTGATAAAGAAAGGGAGCAAGATGCCCGCACAAGGCTATCAGTTTTGGATCCATTGACAAATTGATTGAGCCTCGCTATCATGAATAATGTAAAATTAGTAAACAATACTAAAAATGGAATTAAAATCAGTATTAATGGGCTGTTTTTCAATTTTAATCTTAGGATTATGTGGAAATACATTGAGGGCTAATGCCCAAGAGTCGCAAATCAAGCAAGCGGCAAAGCAGCAATTGACACAAATCAGTCATCCCAATTATGACCCTTTAAAGGAACACTCAATTACTATTATAGAAATTGCAGCAAACGGACTGCTAGCGGAGTACGGACAAGAATTACTTGCTTCTCACCGTAATCAACAAGTAGGCATACTACCACATGGAGGGTCCATCAGACAAGAATTGGTGTAAGGAATGAGGATATCGCATCAGAAAATTGGGGCTTTTAACCCCAGATTGCACCGATTTTCACAGAAGAAGATTTCGCCGAAAATTGGGGGATTTTTAGCCCGCGCAGGCGGGCTTTGTCCGTGTAGCCCCACCCTTTAGGGTGCGGGGGGGCCACACAAACACTACTTCCCTTTCGCAGTAGCTTTGGACTGTTTAGCAGCTTTTTTAGCAGCTTTTTCAGCGGCTATTTTCGCTTGACGTTCCTGCTCTTTTTCTTCGGCTATTTTATCCAGATAGTAATGATAGTCACCGAGGTAGGGTCGGAATTCGCCGTCGCGGATTTCGACTATTTTATTGGCGACTTTGGAGATAAAATAACGGTCGTGGGAGACAATAATCACCGTGCCATCGTAGTTTTGGAGGGCTTCCTCTAGCATCTCTTTGGCAGGGATGTCTAAATGGTTTGTGGGTTCGTCTAACAGTAGCAAGTTTGCGGGACGTAGGAGCATTTTTGCTAAGGCTAAACGGGCTTTTTCTCCTCCACTGAGGGCTTCTACGGGTTTGAATACGGTGTCTCCACTGAAAAGAAATCGTCCGAGTAAGGTGCGAACTTCTTCGTTTTTCCAGTCGGGTACTTCGTCATGAATGGTGTCCATGACGCTTTTGGTGAGTTCTAAGGCTTCGGCTTGGTTTTGCTCGAAATAGCCGGGAATGACGTTATGTTGTCCGAGTTGGATGCTGCCTTCGTTGGCTTTTTCCATGCCCATAATCATTCGCAGCAGGGTGGATTTGCCTGAACCGTTGGGTCCTAAAAAGGCGATGCGATCGCCTCGTTCAACGAACAAATCCGTGCCTAAAAATAGGATTTTGTCGTCGTAAGTATGCACCAAGTTTTTGATGTCTACGACTTCTCGTCCACTGCGAGGGGCTGGGGGAAATTGGAAGCGGAGGGTTTTTAAGGTGCCTTCGGGGGCTTCGATGCGTTCGATTTTATCGAGTTGCTTTTCTCGGCTTTTCGCTTGGGTACTGCGGGTGGCACTAGCCCGGAATCGCTCAACGAAGACTTGTTGTTTTTCTAGTTCTTTCTGTTGGCGTTCGTAGGCGCTCAGTTGTGCGTCCCGATTGAAGGCTTTTTGCTCTAAATAGGAGGAATAGTTGCCCAGGTAGGTGCTGGAGACGCCTCTTTCGGTTTCGACAATTTGGGTGCAGAGGCGATCGAGGAATTCTCGGTCATGGGAAACGATGACCATTGGGGTGATTAATCCCTTGAGGTAGGTTTCCAACCATTCGATGGTTTCTAGGTCCAAATGGTTTGTCGGTTCATCCAGCAGCAACAAGTCAGGACTCTGTAACAAAATTTTGCCTAAACTCATCCGCATTTGCCAACCGCCACTGAAGGCGCTGACGAGGCGATCGCCGTCTTCCTGGAGAAATCCCATTTCGGGCAGGATTTTCTCGATTTGTGCTTCTAGGGTATAACCATCTAAGGCGTCAAATTTGCGGTGCAGTTTATCCAGTTTGTGGATCAGTTTGTCCAGTTCTGTCTCAGAAGCGGTTTGCATGGCGTGTTGGACGTGCAACAAGTCATGCTGGACTTGGTTTGCTTCGGTAAATACCGTCCAAAATTCTTCCCGGACTGTCCGGGTGGGGTCTACCTCGAATTCTTGGGTGAGGTAGGCGATGTGGAGGTTAGACGGACGGATAATTTCTCCGGCAGTGGGTTCGATTTCCCCGGCAACGATTTTGAGTTGGGTAGATTTTCCGGCCCCGTTGACGCCGACTAAACCAATGCGATCGCCCGGTTTGACTTCCCAGTTAATATCTTTGAGAACTTCGCCAGTCGGGTAAATTTTACTAATATGTTCGAGTCGTAGCATCAAATATCTCCAAGGCAGATGGAACAAAGGCAAGTTCAGCGACGGATTCCGGAAAAAACAGACGCGATCGGGGCATCTGGGGCCGCACTATCCGTCCGGTGTTGGCTGTATTGGGTTAATCTTAACAAAAATTAACGACTAGAGTTCACAGTTAGATGGGTCTTTTCATAAAGTTGGGCAGGGTAGGTCCAGATCAACGGTTAAGTGTGGCTACGAAATGAACCGCAACGTTCGCAGATGCTTAAATGTCGCCTTGGGTTTACTGGTCGCAGTCGCCTGGTCGGTAGGTTTTATCCCCAATATGGCTACATCTGAAACTCCAGCGCGGGAAGAAATTCGTGGGGTCTGGTTGACCAATGTCGGGAGTGACGTCTTGTTCGTGCCTGGGGCCGTTCATCATGCCTTGCAGGAACTCTCCGACCTTAATTTTAATACAGTTTATCCCGTAGTTTGGAATCGGGGACAGACTTTTTATCCAAGTGTAGCCTCTAAGCAGGTAACTGGGCGATCGCAGGATTGGTTACTCTCCCTGATGCGGGGCAGTAACGATGTCCTCGGGGAAATTATAGCCGATGGACAGTCTTTGGGGTTGCGGGTAGTTCCCTGGTTTGAGTATGGGTTCATGGCACCGGCAAACTCAGCATTAGTGAACCGGCATCCAGACTGGGTAACCCGACATCAGGATAACAGCGAGAATCTCCGAGAGGAAGAATTAGCCCCAATTTTTATCGAAAATCCCTTAACGATTCAGCAGGTTTGGTTAAATCCCCTCCATCCCGAGGTGCAAAATTTTCTGCTGCGGTTAATTGTGGAAGTTGTGGCAAATTATCCCATTGATGCGATTCAATTTGATGATAATTTTGGCTTGCCAGTGGAGTTAGGATATGACCCTTACACCATCGCCCTCTATCAAGCAGAACATTGGGGATACTCTCCCCCCAGTAATCCCCATAATGCTGAGTGGGTCCGCTGGCGGGCGAATAAGATTAATGATTTTATGGAACGCATCTATCAAACGGTGCAATTTGTCAATCCCAATTGTTCCATTTCCCTAGCAGCCAATTCTCAAAGTTTTGCCTATCGCCACTATTTGCAAGATTGGTTAAGTTGGGTAGAATCGGGATGGATTGATGAGTTATTTTTACAGGTTTATCATGCAGAATTGAGTCGATTTGAGACCGAGTTAGATATTTCGACCGTGTGGTATGCCCGGAATTTAACTCGGGTGGGAGTAGGGATTTTAACGGGAACCATGAAACGTTCTATTTCCTTTGCAGAGATAGAAGATAGAGTCAAAGTTGCTCGCGATCGCCAATTTGCCGGATTCGCATTTTTCTATTGGGAAAGCCTCTGGGGAAAGGTAGCATCGGAATCTCCAGAAGAACGCCGCAATAGTTTTCAAGCCCTATTTTCAGAACCGGCTATTTCCCCGGTCCCGGTGCGATCGCCACCCAAGAAAGAGGACAATCCTCAAACTTAACTCCCCCAATATCCTAACCTCAAAAACCTCGTTCCCAGGCTCTGCCTGGGAATGCCAAACGGAGGCTCTGCCTCCTCCTAATCCAACATACCCAAACCCCCAATCTCGTTCCCAGGCTCTGCCTGGGAATGCCAAATCGGAGGCTCTGCCTCCTACTAATCCAACATCCTAATAAAATTAGAAATAATACAAAATCCGGTTTTTAAAGTCTATAAAAACCCACACCCTAAAGGGTGGGGCTACACGGACGAAGCCCGCCTGCGCGGGCTAAGAAAGAAAACAGACTTTTAACAACCGGATGTGGTATAAATTACCCCAATCCATCTAAAATTACCTCTACCCCAAGACTCATAAAATATTGTCCAAAAATCCCTCAACTTTACATAAATTTCATAAAAACCTGATTATTTCATGATATAATCAACCCTTGGCTAATCTGAAATCGGTTATCCTTGAAATTGATGCGCGAACAAACTTGGATCCGATGGGCATACGGAGTAATCCTAGGCATACTAATTGCCTGGTTCCTATTTCCTTCCTTGTCCTTAGAAGCAACCCAACCCGAAACACCCGCCTCCACAGAAATTAGAGGCGTGTGGTTAACCAATGTTGCCAGTGGGGTACTTTTTACCCCCTGGGGAGTGCATTTAGCCATGCATCAACTTGCGGAACAAAATTTTAATACCCTTTATCCCGTAGTCTGGAATCGAGGCAATACCTTTTATGAAAGTGCCGTTGCTAGACGAGAAACCGGAAGGTCTCAAGCACCCTTTTTACGCCTATTTCATCTCGGTGCAGATGTTTTGGATGAACTGATTAAATTAGGCGATCGCCATCACATCCGAATCATCCCTTGGTTTGAATATGGATTCATGACCCCCCGTAACTCCAACTTAGCAAAATTGCACCCTCAATGGCTGAGTGCAACCCAAGAAGGTCAGCAAACGCCAACCGAAATCCCTGACGAACTCAATCCCGCTGATATTCCCAACCCTCCCACTTCAGGACCAACCTGGCAACAATTTCTCGTCCCTCAAAATGTTTGGCTAAACCCCTTACATCCTGATGTCCAAGACTTCATTCTAGAACTCATTGTTGAATTAGTCAGCCACTACAAAATCGATGGCATCCAACTCGATGACCATTTTGGAATGCCTGTGGAATCGGGCTATGATAGTTTTACCGTGGAATTGTACCGCCAAGAACATCAAGGATCACCCCCACCAGATAACCCCTACAATGCGGAATGGATGCGCTGGCGTGCAGATAAAATATCCAGCTTTATGGAAACCCTTTATCGCGCCATTAAATCCGTCAATCCCGATTGCATTGTCTCCCTTTCTCCCAACTCCCAAGACTTTGCCTATCGTAAATATCTGCAAGATTGGGGAACCTGGGTAGAACGCGGTTGGGTGGATGAACTGCTCGTTCAGGTCTATCGCAATGATTTAGATGTCTTTAAAACCGAATTAGCCCAACCGGCAATCCAGAAAGCACAACAGAAAATTCCCGTCGGCATTGGCATCCTCACCGGCACCTTAGTCCGTTCAGTTCCCATAAAACAAATCCAGGAACAGGTCCAAGTTGTGCGCGATCGCCGCTTAGATGGGGTATCCTTTTTCTATTGGGAAACCCTATGGAGTTATCTCACCCCAGAGTCACCCCCAGAACGGCGCAAAGCCTTCCGGGAACTCTTTTCTCAACCCACCCCCTAAGTGTTCCCAGTCTCAATTCATGACGCCCCGTCTCCCGATCTCTCAACCGCTTAACCTTTCTCGGACTCCTGAAATTCCTATCCTGTTTGGATGGAGTTTTTGGATTCAATGGGTGTTAGCCACAGGGCTAGGTTTTCTGGTCAGTTTGCTGTTTGTAGAAATCGGCGTCAGACCCCATCTCGGGGCAATTGCCGGGGCAGTGGGTAGCAGTTTCATTGCGATCGCCCAATGGTTCGTCCTCCGACAACGCCTCTCCCACATCTCCTGGTGGATCATTGCCACCATCACCGCTTGGGTCCTAATTGGCAGTAGCAGTCTCGGTGCCCTAGGCTGGATTGCACCCCGCACCGAACTGATCACCATCCGCCTCCTCTATGGCTTCATTGATGGCGCGATCGTCGGCATCGTCCAAGGTTTAGGACAATGGTTTGTCCTAAATCGCTACTTCTCCAACGCCGCCTGGTGGTTACCCATCTCCTCTGTGAGTTGGGCAGTCGCCTTACCCTCCGGATGGCTAGTCGGTGGTATCCTCCGCTCTAACACCAACCTATTTTTTGCCGAAGTCATCGGTTTAACCATCACCTGGCTGGCGATCGCCGCCCTCTCCGGTTTCGGATTCCTCCGCCTCCTCCATCACAATGGCATCCAATAAAAGCAACACCCCCCCAACAACGTCAGTCGCCATCCCTCTTAGTTCGTAGTAACGACTTCAGTCGTTATCCCCTCCAAAGTTCGTAGTAACGACTTCAGTCGTTATCCCCTCCAAAGTTCGTAGTAACGACTTCAGTCGTTATCCCCTCCAAAGTTCGTAGTAACGACTTCAGTCGT
>JAABSJ010000044.1 GCA_011390515.1 Oscillatoria sp. | reverse complement strand
TGAAGTCTCCCACATTGACACCAGACGGACCGGATCTTACGCGGAAGGTGGTTTGGGTGTCGAAACCCCCACTCCCGTCGCCCAAGAGGATGGATACGTTGTTGCTGTTCTGGTTCGCCACTGCCAAGTCCTCATGGCCGTCCTCATTAAAGTCTCCAATGGAGACGAATTCCGGCCAAGTTCCTACGGGGAAGTTGGTGTAAGGGGCGAAACCGAGGGTGTGAGCGTAGGTGACGAGGGTGTGGGGGGAGAAGGGTGAGGAGTTACGGGTCCTTTGTTTTTTGTCCTTTGTTTTTTGTCCTTTGTGATGAGTCCCATCAGCCATGACCCATTCCCAGTTCCCATCTTCCTGTTCCCACTGGGGAAAAATTTGTTGCAGGGTCCAGGTGCCGCCTAATGCGGAGTTGCCGGTGGGGTGGGGGTTGGCGTAGATGGCGATCGGGAGCTGTTCGTGTAGCTGCTGGAGAAACTGCTGTCCTTCGATTCCGGCAGCGACTTCACATCCGTAAATGTAGAGTTGGTCAAGGGTCCACTGTTGCAGTTCGGTGGCGTAGTTGCCAAGGGTTTGGCGGTTGATGATGCTATTGCCCAGGTAGAGGGTTCCGGGGGCCCCGTGAGAGATGATGTGAAGGCTAGAACACCCTGGGTACAGGATTTCGGTAATTTGCGCAATGCCCTCGCGATCAGGGTCGAGGATGTGGACTTCGCTTGCAGGGGCGATACCTGCGGCCAGGGTTTGGTAATCCTCTACCTTGGGGTCGATAATGACCAGTTGTCGGGATAAGAAGTTGGAATTGCTCGATCCGAGGGGATCGATTGTTTTTACGTGAGAACGGGAATTATTCGTCATGATTTTAATAGTGGGATATTTCCTCTGGCTCTCGATCTCTTTCACCTTTTTGAAGAAAAGAGGCGAATCGTCCCGAAAGGGGTACCCCATTCTTCTATCTTTTTCTGCGGGGGGATGCGATCGCAGTCACACTTGTTTCAGGATTTTCTCTGTTGACAAAATATAAAAATAGTGATATGTGCGATACTTTTTCTCCGTATTTTCATGGAAAAAGCCTCCTAGCTCGCCTCTCCATCGGATGAATTTTCCCAGTAGTTTTATGTAGAGAGGTCGATTCACGATCGCTCCAAAAGCGAGTTCCCCTGTAGCAGCCGTTAGTTGCCCCTCGACCTTGGCTGGATTTGGCATGGGACCGGACGGCAGGCGATTGCCTACGGCATAGCTCAGTGCTGACGCACAGGCTACGCCAACGCTTACCGGCATCAGGCTTGCTCGCCTTTCTGGTGACGACTCCATCATTAACTATCACAATCAACGGTAAATTCAGCTACATATTAGACCTCTTGCAAAATTCTTTAAAGCCCCCCTTCTTAAGGGGGGTTGGGGGGATCAATCCTTTTTTTTGCAAGAGGTCTATTCTAGTTAAAAACCGGAATAAAATTGAAATATAATCTTATAAAATAACTGCAAAATATTAGGCTAAGTCCAAGAAATAGCAAATGGATTACCTAGACGAAGAACAAGCCAAAAAAGAGATATTCCGCAAGTACAAATACGCGATCAAAGGACTACGAGTAGACCTAGGCCGCCCGGATGTGGTAGAAGCGCTAGACCAATGTTTTGAGGATTTTGAGAGCATTCTGCAAGCCTTTATCCTGTGGGCAATCTATCGAGAACGAACGGATAACAAGCCCCTCGAATATCCGAGTGCTGGACTGATTCAAGCGATTAAAGAAGAATGGAAATTGCGCCACCAAAACCCTTGGTCTGACGAGATATTATCAGACCCGCGCTTTGAGAGTCCCGGTACGAAATGGTGGAAGGCGGCAGAAGACGGGCTGGGGCGCGATACCCGCAACCGGCTGATTGCCGATGTGGTCGAGGAAAACACCTCATATTTGCTGTTCCGCAACGGTCTGACGCTCAGACTAGCAGTGGCGATGGACTGGGAGTGGGACCAAATCCGAGACTACGGCGAACGGGAGACGCGGCCACAAACTGGCTCCTTGACTCAAATCTTTTCTTAAGGGAGCGCATCCGATAGGCGCTTGGAAGCAAGAGTCCCTTTCTGGGAGACCCCTATAAAAGCGATGGGACTCCTTACAAACGAAGCCCGCCTGCGTGGGCTAATTAGAGACAAAAGACTTGTTACAACCTGATTTTGTATTAATCATTCCCCATAGAAATCAATGACCCGAATATTGACAATTTTTGAGCGGTGTTGGGCCAGGAATTCTTGATGATTGGGATGGAGACCGTAGATATCTAAATCGGCATTTTGAGAGAGTTTTACATAGAGTCCGAGGTCATAATCTTTGAGATGAACCTCCCGGTCATCCCGGGCTTTTGGTCCTAATGAGACTTCTAAAACTCCGGGAATGGCACTGATTAAGCGCCGGTTATCTTCAATGGTTTGCTCAATTTCTTCTGGGGTAACATCGGGGTGGAGTTCAATTAAGACAATATGATGAACGGGGGGTTCGGAGGGGGAGGGGGGTTCGGGATTATTGGCGATCGCCACCGTCGGGTTCATCTGACCCAGTTTAAACGCCGCCACGATTAATAATCCACCGAATGAAGTTAAGGGAATTTTAGGCACTAGATTAACCTCGGGATGGGTCCCTTGGGAACGGGGTAAAAAACGGGGAGAGGCGACTGTTGTTGCTTCTCCCTTGCCTTGTTACTCAGCTTCCGGTTCCGCTGTAGAATCAACTTCCGGTGCCGGTGCCGGTGCTGCCGGTGCCGCTTCCGGTTGCGGGGTTGCCGGAACCGCAGGCGGAACTTGTTGCGCTTGTTGCTGAATTTGATCCCGGTACTGGGGGGGTGCTAATTGGGCCGCTGTTTCAAACAGGGGTTTAGCCTCAGCCAATTTGCCTTGATTTTGCCAGACGATTGCCTTGGCATAGATGGGACGAAAATCCTCGGGTTGAGCTTTCATGGCTTCATCGTAGACCGCGATCGCCTCCTCATAGCGCTGTTGGTCCGCATACACCTGGCCCAAAATCACCTGGACCGAAACCACATCAATGCTTCCGGGCTGAATTTGATTCGCTTGGGGAGCCGTTTTGAGGGTATCCTCAAGCAGCCCGATCGCCGCTTCGGGACGGCTTTCCATCAGCAAAAGATTCACATAACCCTGGAGGGCATTAATATTACCCGGTTGGGTTTCCAAAATCGAGCGATAGACAGTCGAAGCCCCATCGCGATCGCCAATTTGTTGCTTGCCTTGAGCCAGGAGAACCGCATAATCCGTGCGTTGGGGATTGAGGGCTACTAATTTTTCCAAAGCGGCGATCGCCCCGGGGATATCTTGTAACTTGAGTCGAGTCTCCAGCAGTCCGCGCAGGGCCGTCTCATTATCCGGTTCCCGCTGCACCACTAATTCATAACCCCGAGCTTGAGCTTCCAAATCTCCCTGCTGCGAATTTGGGGTCGTTGTTGGGGTTGCTGGTGTGTTAGACCCCGTGGTTTGTGCAGATCCCATCACACCATTGACAATCGGCGTAATAATTGGCGCAAGACCAATTCCCACAAAGGCAACGAGCCCCAGGATCAAGACGTACAACTTCCATCGCCCCAGCTTTTGTGACACTATAAAACCTCTAACTCTATCAATAGTTTAATCAACATCGGCAGTAACCGCAGGTATTCCTAAAAGAATTCACTCCTTCCTTCATCCACCCCACCAAAGCGAGAAAAGCCGACTCAATGCTATCTTGATCAGGAGTGCGTTTTCACGCCGATCTGCATTAAACAACCCTAGTTTCCGGTATTACGCCACGAGCAAGCATTGACAGAGCGTACCCCAGATCGACTAGATTTGACGGGTATGAATGCTGTGCGAGCCAGTAAAAAGCAGAAACAATGCGGATTCGGCCCTAGCATCCTTGCATTTTAGGTAAAATCAGCAGCCTGACGGAAAGCAATCCCCTATCTTCCGATAGTGGGTGGGTTCCTCCCTTATCTTAAGTCAGGATGCAACGAGCTTAATTCTATAGAACCTGTCAAATTCAGGTTTAGAATCATAAAGCGTTTTTCAAGTTAGCTGTCACCGGATGTGTCTCCGCCGCCAGGAGGTTTTATGAATTCCTCTCCCAATCAACTCCCAAACTCCGCTAATACTCCAGAAGCAGGCCAGCCTGATCCTAGTGTTCAGGCCACCCCGCCCGACTTCTCCTCTAGTCCTCCGACAAAATCACCGGAACCGAAATCGGTCGCCGAATCCAAAAAACTGCCCGATCCCGAGGCAGTGCCCAATGATTCAGACGCGACAGTGATCCGGCCTCATCCGATTCCCCTGCCTTCTGAACCGAAGCAATATCGGGCGATCGGATTAGTCGCTGGTCGTTATGAACCCTCGGAAGAACAATTCACCCGAGGAAATTTGATTACCCCAGAAGGAACCGCAATTGATGCGGTTTTACTGGGTAAAGTGATGAGTTTGGTCAAAAATCATCTCAGCGATCAAGAAGATCACCTCTGGGTGGTTTATCCTCGCACTAGACAGAAAGAAAAGACCTTGCACGTCCAAATTATGGGGGTGTGGGAACCGGAAAAACTGACCCCCGCCTCCTCAGAATCCCAGGCCCAGACGACCAAAGCGACAGCGACGGTCACCGAAGAATCCCCGGCCCAAACGACCGAAGCGACAGCGACGGTCACCGAGGGGCCATCTGAGACGGAAGACCCGGGCGAGTTAGAAATTCAAGATGGGTATTTTTCCATTCGTGGCGAGGTGATTTTTCAATCTCAGGACGAGCAGTATATCGTCGTTAAAATCAAGCAAAGCCCGAAAGATTCTGACACCAAACCTAAGTTTTTCAAGTTACAGCTTGAGGGGACTTTACCGGGTAAAGCCGTCGGTCATTTCTGGGACCTGCACGTGAAGCGTCAGGAAAATTCTCTGCTGATTGAGCAGGGGAACGACATGGGCTCAATTGCCCCTAAAAAGAAAAAGCCCTTTAATAAAGGGAAAGGCGGTAAGCCTGGGGGCAGCAAGCGCCCCTACAAGAGTTCTGGACGCCCAGTCCCCAACCCGACGGTTCAGCAAACCGCTGCACCCCGGACCGAACCGCTTCCCAAACCTGTCAAACGTAATAAACCCCAAAATCAGGAATAAACCGTTGATCAGGGTTGGATTTTAATTCCCTCAGCGGAATTCTGGATTCTGCAAAACCCTTCGGGTGGATTATTCCAAGCTGAGTTGAGACCCCCACAAATTTTGGGGTAAAAACGAGCGGTCCATCGCCAGGGGGAAGACGGGTTCGGTTAGGGTAAACTCCCCGGATTCGATCCATTGCTTTAATTCCAAAGCAACTTGACGGGAAAAGAAGATACTGGCTAGAGGTGCCGTCCGCACGGGTTTGCCTTCCAGGGTAATCCGACCCGTTTTAAGCTGGGCGTAGCTGACTAACCCAAAGGTCGGACGAACCCGACGGGGGATGGAGAAATCCACAATCGGGGCAACTACATCTTGGTCTTGCACCGCACAGTGCAGGACCACTTGCTCATTGAGGATGGGTAACGGCACCCCGACGCCCAGCATTAAGGAGGGACCGTAATTGTGGAAGTAGCAACCCCGCACCCATCGCGGATTCATGTGTTTGGCATCTCCAATTAAGGCTAAGGTGGCCGCAGGGCCAATGGGTGTCTTATTCGGTAGGCGTTTTTGCTTGGGAAAGTGCTGGGTCCCTTCCCAAGCAACATAGCCAATTCCGCCTCCTAAAAAAATCCGAGTTCCCGGACCAATTAGGTCCAGTTCGGGGTCGTTGAGCAGAGGCGAAATCGCGCCCGGGTTGGAATAGACGGCATTCCCGAGATGGGGTTGTAAGGGACCGAGGTAGGTAAACAAGGGCCGATCGCCCCCATTCACCCCTACAATAAAATTTTGATATAAGTTCCGAGGATTATATAAATAAAACTGGTTAATGGTGTCCTTGGTTAGGGTCGTTTCAAAAGAAGCCCGGGGATAGCAATCGGTGACTTGCCCGATCGCCCGCAGATGAATCGGTTTCCCGGCAATTAAATCGGCGATCGTATGACCCCCGCCCCGTTCTCGGATTTCCTCTCCATCTTGAGCTTCCGCCACTTCGGTGGCCCCCAAATACAAATCCACCGCCCCAAACCCCGAATAGGCAGGAACTCCATCTAACCAACAGCGCCGAATTTTAATCGGGGGGTCCGTATGTCCCAGGTTCAGAATCGCCCCAGATGACTCCATCGGTTCAAAGGTCCCCGTCGTCACCACATCCACTTCCTTGGTCACCGCCGGGATGCCCTTTTCCAGAACCCGCGCTTTTAGTTCTTCTACAGTCCAGATGACCGCTTTCTTCTGGCTGATTTTGTCATTAATTTCGGCAATTGTTCGCATAGCTTGGGTTCTCTACTATCGGGATTTATTCGGGGATTTTTTTGACGATTGTTAAGGAATTCCTCCCTGATTACGGTTAGGGTATTAATGTTATTGGGGCGAATTTTAAGCCAAGAATCTGGTTAAAAAACAACGGGTTAAAGGAGTTTAACCCTTATTCCGGTTGGGGTTGTTCCTGAAAGTCGGGTCCCGATTTGACCTCGGGGGAAATCAGTGAGTGAGCGCTGTCCTTGGGGCGATCGTCCCAAGGGTCATAATCTAGGAGAGATAGATCTTGATCCGACGACAAGCAATGCACTGATTCGGGTTCAGTTGGAGGGTCAACCGGGGCGATCGCCTCCAAGCGTCTTGGGCGTCGGGTTGCAAAGGGTTTACGCCATCGGTCTAATATATCTTTCACCACCGTTTCTTGAAGCCAAACCTGAAGCACTAAGGTTAAGGGCATGGCTAGAAATAACCCTAGAAAGCCAAAAATTGAAGCAAAAAAGACTTGGGCGATTAAGGTGACTGCTGGCAGTAAAAAAATCTGCTGGGCCATTACATAAGGAGTCAGGACATTACTTTCTAACTGCTGAATGAAAATATACAACCCCAGCACTGCCAGGGATTTCCACGGTGCATCCAGCAGGGCGATCGCCATTGGCGGAATGGCACTTAATGCCGGTCCAATATTGGGGATAAAGGTTAATAAACCCGCTAATACTCCATTTGCTAAAGCCAGAGGAACTCCCAAAATTAAGAGGCCAATCCAGCTTAATACCCCAATCACCATAATGTTAAACAGAATGCCAATTAGCCACCCGCCTAACGCCACATCGCAGCGATCAAGAATTCCATCAACCCGCCATCGGTAAAATGCGGGGAAGATTCGCACGAAAGCACTCCGGTAAGCTTGAGGACTGCTCACCATCATTAAAGCTAGAACTAAAACTAATAAAAAGCTTAATAATCCCCCAAAAGTCCCGCCCACAACTGCCCCAGCACCTCCGACTAATTGATTTGCCAGGGGTTGGAGTTGTTGAAAGATACTATTAACATCGGGTAAATATTGATTCAACTGCGGCGGGAGTTGGGTTCTAAATTGATAAATTAAATCATTAATTTCGGCAAATCCCAAAGTCAGGAGTTGAATGAGTTGTTGCAACTGAGTGACAAATGGAGGCACAATCAGCCAAAAAAAGCTCACCAAAACCAGGAGTAACAGGAGGATGGAAACCATGACGGCCCAACCCCGTTTGATGCCAAACCATTGCAACCTGCGAGCGAGTCGATTTAAGGCCGTTGCTAGGACGACTGCCGCAAAGAGTAGTAATAAAATTTCTCGGATTTGCCAGAGAATATAGAAAGAAATAAAAATGGCTAATAAGCCTATCCATTGACCTAAATTCACGGCGATCGCTCCCTCCCATCTAAGCTATTTCAGCTAACCCCGCTTTGTCTCGACCCTAAATCACGGGTTCCCATCTTCAGCAGATTGACCCCGGGGATTGTACTTGATCCTACAATATAGCCTCAACTGGGTCTTATCGCCTTACAAGCGCTCAACTGCTTCATCTCAAAGGCGATCTTCTCACCAAACCCTCCCCTCCGTTAACTCAAAAGGGCCAGTGGGTCCCCAGCCCCCTTAATTCTGTGGATCCTGGAAATACAGTCGCCAACTCAGGACTCCCAAGACGATCGCTGCTGGTGTACAAACCAGGATCAAGGCGATCGGCGAGGTATCGGGAATCGCCAGCAGAGGCCCCCCGTATTTGATAGCAGCAGACAGGATGGCTGAGGCCACCATCACCTTGACGATAAATATAGTATTACTATCCATTGTTATTCATTACACTTGAAAAACTCAACCGAACCCTTTACAATCAATAAAAATATCAGCAACAGACAGAATTGAAGTAACTTGTTCCATACATCTTAGATTACAGTCAATCCCTGTCCTTAATTCTCAAAACCTAAAAATCGTGGCTAACAAAACTGGACCTTCGCCCGTTCTTTATTTTGTCATCTTTCTGATTCTAGCCGCAGTCGGTTACTGGTTCTTAAGTTCGGAAGAACAAACTGCGCAAATCACGCCCAATGGTGCGATCGCTCCTCAAGCTGAGGCCCCTGCGACCTCCGAATCCAGCCCTGCGATCGCCCCGGGAACCGAGGCCCCTCCCGCTGTAGGACTGCCCTCGGCCCCCCTTGCCCAGACCCCAGCGAGAAGTGATACCTTTTCCCTGCTGGCATCAGTCCCAGCGAATACCTCTATCAGAATTGACGGTTCTACCAGCATGGTGACCATTAATCAGAACCTGAAACAGGGGTTTGAGAGTCAATATGCCGGGACCAACATCCTCCCCATTGCCAATGGAACTGAACGGGGAATCCAGGCAGTTCAGGAGGGAAATGCGGACTTAGCGGCAATTTCGCGATCGCTGACCCCCCAGGAACAAGCCCAGGGATTAGCAGCCGTGGCGATCGCCAGCGATCGGATCGCCCTGGTCATCGGCATTGAAAATCCCTATACCGGCGGCATGACTCAGGACCAAGTTCGGCAAATCTTCCAAGGACAAATCACCAATTGGCAGGAGATTGGCGGACCTGCCGAACCCATCCAAGTCGTAAATCGCCCCAGTATCAGTGGTACTCATCAAGCCTTTCAGGAAATTGTACTCAATGGGGGCAATTTCGGGAATAGTCCCAACATCACCACCCTTCCCCGAGATGAAACCACCGGACTGCTGCGACAACTCGGACGCAATGGCATCGGTTATGCCACCTTCACTCAAGTTGCCAATCAGCAAACCGTCAAAACTCTCTCCATTGATGGCATGATGCCCGATCATCCCAATTATCCCTTGCAGCGCGTCTTATCCTACGCCTATCAGCAGCCTCCCAACCCAGCAGTCCAAGCCTTTTTAGGCTATGCCACCTCCCTGAAAGGACAACAGGCCATGCTTTCTGGCAGCAATTAATTGTTACTACGAACTAAGAGGGAACGACTGAAGTCGTTACTACGAACATAAATTAATTCAGGGAATACTTCAATGTTTGTAGTAACGACTTCAGTCGTTACTTTAGATTCTGTATCTCGAATTGAGTCTAAAAAACGCGACCCTCACTAAATCCATTTAGGATATAGTGTTCAGTGGCTGCAACTAAATCATTGCCAAAAGCTAACCTTAAATCCTCATAATTATTCAGATAACTCACTGGATTAAACAGATTTGTAACTCGCCCTTCCGAAGCCCCAAACACAATATAATGGGCCGTGGCTGAGTAAGGATTAACCCCAATCACCTCAATCAAATCCCCATAAGAAGCCACATATCGCAGTTCGTCAAACGTATCCAATGCTCGATTTTCTGCCTTCCCAAATACCTGATAATGATGAATAGCAGCGCCAATATTATAGCCATACGCAGCAATTAGATCCGGATGAGAAGCCAAATATTGAGCGGGGTTAAATTCAGTTTCTCCAGTAATCGTGTCTTGGAAAGTAGAAGTGGGTACCGTTGCCAACCCTTGGAAATTCAAGCCTGAAAGGCCCCCAATCATCCCTAAGCTAGTGGCTTGACCATTCATCAGGTCAATCGAATAGAGCATGGAGTTAGCAACGGCAAAGGCAGCATTCTCCCCGTCCATCCCGGAAACAATATCAAACCCAGCCAAATTACCAAAATCCACCCCTAAATTCCCAATGGTAACCAAAGTCCCATCATTGGGGGGATTTTGCAGTAACAGCGTGTTCAGTTGAGTATCGATATTGTAGAGTTGGGTTGAAGTCGTTCCGGCAAAGGAATTGGTATAACCCGAGGCACTAATGGTCGGATCAACGGCTCCGTTGGGGTCGTCTGCTGCAAATGCTAGGGTGCCATCAACAATGACTTCTCCAGTCTCAACATTGATGCGGAAATTTTGGTTATTCTCCCCCACTAATCGCAGCCGGTCCGGAACTGGATTAAAGTCAACTCCCGAAACAGTTCCCCCTTCAAAGGTTTGGGATAAGGTGCTGACTAATGTGGCAGCTACTGTGACCGGAGTCCTTATATTATTCAATGATCCATTAGCATTAATCGTGAATCCCAAACTCTGCGGGTCAAGGGAGTAAATATTGTTGGTGGTTGTGATGCCATAAATCAAACCGTTGGCCGGTCGGGTATCAATCCCGAGTAAAGTTCCCTCGATTCCAGTTACCCCCACAGAGAAGGCTTGCACCGGATTGTTCGCATTAAAAGCGTATAGGGTATTGTTGTCAATTAAAGCAATAAAAACGGTCATGATTCTTCCTGGTTCTTTTGTTTAATGGTCGGAATTTGCTTTTATCCCCTGAAAGGCCCGCATAAAATAGCGGATTATGACATCGTAATTACACATCTCTATGTTTTCCGGGAAACCAGATAGATGTGTTAAAAGTTTATTTTTACCCCGTTCAGACTGGGTTTAATGCTGTTTCAAATCTTTCCCTGTTCAATCCTGCCTTGAGGTTTGTCTCCTTCAATCTAGGGTTAATCTAGCTGAGGGGGTCTCTTTTGTTAGGGGCAGTTAAAAATTGAATCATTTATGTTCAGGTCATTTAAGTTACTTCCTGAACTGAGTCAAATCATCACATTTGAGTGAACTTCAGTAAATTAACCGCCAGGGGAGAAGACTCATCTAAATTTTAGCACTCTCCAAATGAAGCGTGAGTGAAATCAGAGTAATAATCCGTCCAATCATCAGGTTTTACCCCACAATCTTTTGTCAGTATTTGACGGGAAATTACCAATTTTAGGGCTTCTGGAGACTGTAAACCGAGAACCCTGACAACCGGCAATTTACACCCACGAAGTCCTGAGAGAATGAGGTGTTTCCGTCCTTTCTTAGGTATTTTAGGGCATCAAGTTCATGAGCCTGCTCAACGGAGGCACTGTTTTTCACTGCGAGGGCTGAGGTTCCAAATTTAATGCGATCGCTGACCCATTGCCCCTAATAGCATCTCTTATAAGTGAGAAACATGGAGGTTCTAGTGATTTAAGTTGGCTCAGTTAAGTAGCTGTGGCGGTCCAAAAATGGCGGTTGAGTAGCGATGAAAAGCTGGGGTTTTTTCCCAATTTCTAAATGAGGCGATCGCCTGGATATCAATACCTCATACTGTTAATGCTGTTGGAGTTATCTCCGGTTTTGTTTTGACTGCTTACTTTTCTCTCAAAAAGCAGTTATTTTTCGGGGAAGACTTGAGAGGAAAATTTTTATATCAACTCATCTTGATGCGCTTGTAGAGAACGCAATTTTTATATTATAATCTAAATTTAGCCGTTTTTTTCAGGGATTTCAGCGTCAAACAGCCGTTGTAACCAGTCCACAAAAACTTGGGCGATCGCTGACTCCCTCCGCAAAACTCTCGCCGTAATTGCCTGTCCCATCGGCATCCCTGGAGTCTCCTGCCATGCCAACCAAGTATGAATCAGCGCCTTTGCACGATGAATTTCTCCATATCGGTTCAGTCCCTCTCTTTCAATTTCCCTTAAAATCTCTTCCGCTTTCGGACGCAAACTATCATCTGCTGGCATCAACAATGCTACAAAATCCT
Source organism: Oscillatoria sp. (assembly GCA_011390515.1). Classification (GTDB taxonomy): domain Bacteria; phylum Cyanobacteriota; class Cyanobacteriia; order Cyanobacteriales; family Laspinemataceae; genus Laspinema. The sequence goes on along the minus strand of JAABSJ010000044.1, from coordinate 20,024 downwards.
CTAACATTCCCGGCAGTTGATTATCCGGCATCACCCAAACTCCCACCCGCTTTAAATAAACATCTTTGGGTTGATAAACCCACCCCTCTGTTAATGGCGAATTGGGGATATCTGCCTTGGGATAATCGCTGGCAATCAACCTATCTCTAATCGATTGCCATCGCGCTGCTAAATCTTGGTCCGCATCCACCACGATTCCCAATGTTTTTAACTTCTTTTCATTCAATAATACAGGTAATGCAGCCAAAAGAGACTCAACTCCTTCCGTTTTATCCGGTGGCAATTCCACCGTAAAAGTTTCGGGGATTTGATATTGTTCGCATAACGCCAAAATAACGTGCTGGTCATTTTTTCCTTCTACTAATAACTGTTGAGAAGCCGTTAATTTTTTGGGTTTATTCACCATTATCTTACCTCAATTCCGTAATCTACTGCTTTTTCTAATTGCTCGGCTGGATAATCAATAGCACGAATTAATTCACCCCGCCAATCCAGGCGAAATAATTTTCCTACCTCACCCTCTTTAGTTTCACTTAACGCTTGTGCAAAACCACTCACACAATCCCAACTGTGAGTAGTGGCAAAAATCTGGATATTCAATTCTTGGGCAATTTCTATGAGTAACCTCCACATATCTGCCTGAACATCATAATACAATCCGCTCTCGATTTCATCGACTAATAAAATTCCATTTTCCACAGTCACCGCCGCCATGACTAGATTTAACATTTGTTTCATTCCCTCTCCCATGCTACCCAAGGTAACGGGATGCTCTCGTCCTCGCAGTTTGATGAGAACCCCACTGGCAATCGTTGTCCCTCCAATAAAATTAAATCGTTCAATGTCCGGTTCTAAGATTTGCAACGCTTGGATGACTTTCTTTTCTTTGGGAGTGAGGGTAATCTCCCCCCAAATTTCGGCTAGGGCCCCCAATTTTAGCCGTTCAATGGTCATTAAAAAACTGGGTTTGTACTGATAACGAGAACGACCAGAAGAAGTTACAAACCTGAAATATCTGGACGTTATTCCCTTGGCGTTGACTTTGGCTGCCCGATGAATTGTTTGCTTTTCTTGGGCGTGGGATAAGAATAGATTATAATTGTGTCGGAGAATTCCGCTCGTTTCCAACTCATCATCATCCAAGTTTAATCCCTTGATATATTCGCGAGTGGGATAGGGTTGCAGTGAAAGGGATAGGAAATCATCACTTTTTGATTCAATGCACAGGGGGGCTTCAGTTGTCAAGATTTCATTGTAAAATAGAGGTTTAATTTGATACAGTATATCTGGAGGTTCATCATAATCATCAGGCCCACGGTCGGGAAACAGGATATGACCTCGTGGACCTAGAACTTCAGCAAAAACCTCGTTAATATTATCCGGATTCATTAACAAATGAATCGCTTCTAACAAGCTGGTTTTGCCACTATTGTTCGGACCGACTAGCAGGTTGACTCGTGCTAGTCCGTCTATCTGAAAGTCTTTGAACATTCGATAATTTTTCAGGCTGATATCGCGTAGCATAAGGACCTCTGAGTTGTTGATGTTCTTCTATTCTAGTTTAGGAACCGATCGCCGATTCGATCGCCCCTTCTGCATCATGCACGATCGCCCGTAACTCCTCCAACATCGGCTGATTCACCCCTTCCCACAAACCGCGCTGATTTGCCTCTAACAACCGTTCCGCCATATCCCGCAATGCCCAGGGATTTTTGTGATGAATAAACTCTCGCACTTTGTCATCCAACAAATATGCCTTTGCCACCCCCTCATACATAAAATCCTCCACACAATGTGCAGTGGCATCGTAGGCAAACAAATAATCCACAGTCGCGGCCATTTCAAACGCACCTTTATACCCGTGGCGCATCACTCCCTCAATCCATTTCGGATTCACCACTCGCGATCGATATACTCGGTCAATTTCCTCCTGTAACCGGCGAATTTTGGGCTTTTCCGGTAGGGAATGATCGCCGAAATATGCCACCGCATCCGTGCCTCGAACTGCCCGCACTGCCGCTAATAACCCCCCTTGAAACTGATAATAATCATCTGAATCCAGTAAATCATGTTCCCGATTATCTTGGTTATGTAAGACAATCTGCATCTGCCCTAACCGTTGCTCAAACGCTTCTGGGGCGGACTCTCCATTGCCCATTCCTGTATAAGCATAACTACTCCAGTTGATATACGCCCGGGCCAAATCTGCGTCAGTAGTCCAGTTTTGCCCTTCGATTAATCCTTGTAATCCCGCCCCATAAGCGCCCGGTTTTGACCCGAAGACTCGATAACGCGATCGCCGGTTTGCCTGTTCCGGAGTCAACCCCAACCCTTGCCATTTCTCACTTTCTACCTGCACTTGCGCCGCCAAGGGATTATCTGTTGATACTTCCTCCATACTCGCCACTGCTTCCACCGCGCGATCGAACAAATCGATTAGGTTGGGAAAGGCATCCCGGAAAAATCCGGACACTCTCAAAGTGACATCGACCCGGGGACGCCCCAAAACCCGGACCGGCAAAATTTCAAAATCCACCACGCGCCGGGAGGGTCCATCCCAGACTGGGCGCACCCCGAGCAAGGCGAGGGCCTCGGCAATGTCATCGCCCCCGGTTCGCATGGTCGAGGTCCCCCAGACGGATAATCCCAGGGTTTGTGGATATTCCCCATTTTCCTGAGTGTAGCGCTCGATCGCCTCTTCTGCGGCCCTCCGTCCAATATCCCAAGCAGTTTCTGTGGGAATTGCCCGAATATCTACGGAGTAAAAATTGCGTCCCGTTGGCAAAACTTCGGGACGCCCTCGGGTGGGCGCACCGGATGCCCCACTGGGGATATATCGCCCTTCAAATCCTCGCAACAATTGAGTGATTTCTTCAGGAGTTTTTTGCAATGCCGGAAGTAAACAATTCCGAATCCAATCTAATTCTTTTGCTGTATTCGTGTCAGGTTTCGGGAGAATTGTTTCTCCCGTCGGGTCGATAATTTGGGTGACCAATGCTGCTGCTTCTGCTTCTAAAGAGGCGATCGCATCTCCAACGGTCCGACAAGTAGAATTTGCCGTCAATTCCGGCAAAAATTCCGCCGGATTGCTAGTAAGAGGGTCAAAGGAAAGTCCTCGATCCTCTGCTAAAGCGCGGGTCAGTCCGAGGCGACTGCCTCCAGGATGTCTGGCGATCGCCACAATTAAATCCACCAGTTGCCGCCCTTCGGGACATTTTCCAAAAATATGCAGTCCATCTCGGATTTGCGCTTCTTTTAATTCACACAAATATCCATCCAAATTGGCGATTAACGCCGTAAATTCTGGGTCAGACTCCGTAGAAATGGATGAATTATCCCAAGATGCTTTTGTATCCAAATGTTGGTCTTTTACCAATTCAATCAGGCGACTGCGAATCGGTTTTAAACGAACCGGGTCCAAACTTTGTGCTTCATAATATTCATCGATTAACCCTTCGAGTTGTTGCAGAGGACCGTATAATTCCGCCCGAGTCATGGGCGGGGTTAAATGGTCGATAATTACTGCTTGCGATCGCCGCTTGGCTTGGGACCCTTCTCCTGGGTCATTAACGATAAAAGGATAAAAATTCGGCATCGGTCCCAGGGCAACTTCTGGGTAACAATTTTCCGATAGGGCAATACTTTTTCCCGGTAACCATTCTAAATTGCCATGTTTCCCGACATGAGTAATTGCCTGTGCACCAAAGCATTCTCGAATCCAATAATAATAGGCCAGATACTCATGAGTCGGTTCTAAATCCGGGGCGTGATAGTTCAAACTGGGGTCGATGTCGTACCCTCGGGAGGGTTGAATTCCGATAAAGATATTGCCCAATTGAATCCCAGGAATGGGGAAAGTTTGGGTTTCCAAAGCAAGGCGATCGCCGGAGTTTTGTCCCCAGCGATTCTCAATGCCTTGGCGAACAGGTTCCGGCAAGGTTTCAAAATAGGATTGATAGTCTTTCCCTGGCAAGACTTGGTGAATTTTTCTCAATCCTTCCCCTTCCGGGTCGTTAGTAACTCCGGCAGTGAGGAGGCGAATCAATTCGTCCCCAGTAGTGGGGATATTTTCCACCCAATACCCGGCATTTTGGAGGGCGTTGAGGATTTCGATACAACTTGCCGGGGTATCCAAACCGACCCCATTGGCGAGGCGTCCATCTCGGTTGGGATAATTGGCCAGAATTAAGGCAATTTTGCGCTGACTGGGGGGAGTTTGGCGGAGTTTAATCCAGTTGGCAGCGAGATCGGTGACGAAATGAATGCGATCGCCCAGGGGTTCGTACATCACCACCGGGGTCTCCAGTTTTACATGATTTTCTTGTACCGTCTTAAACGACACCACCCGAGTAATAATCCGTCCATCCACTTCCGGAAGGGCGACATTCATCGCCATATCCCGGGGGGAAAGTCCCTGAAAACCTGATTCCCACTGTTGCTGAGTGCCTCCACTGAAAATTACTTGCAAGACGGGCACATCGAGGGTTTCCCAGAATCTTAGGTCCGTAGTAGCAGAGTCTTTAGTAGAGGGTAAAGTCTGGACAGCTTGACCGACTGCGAATCCTGTGGTATTTAATATTATCTGCACGGTTTCAGACTGAGGGGGTTGCAGATAGGTTAACAGTTCATTTTGGACATCTTGATCGCGTAAAGAAGAGACAAATACCGGCACCGGGTCTAAGTGGCGATCGCGCAATCCTTGACAAAGTGCATCAATTGGGGCAGTATTTCCAGCCAGGTAATGAGCCCGATAAAATAGAATCCCCACCTTGGGAAATGAAAGGGATAATTGAGAAGAATTTAGACCCGATTTAGAATTAGCCCATTGAGTTGGATTGAGCGTTGATTCTTCTCGGGTGAACGGTTCATTTGAAACTCCAAATCTAGCAGATTTCCAAGGATAAAGTCCCACCCGAGGGATGGGCATGGGTGGGGCAGGATTGTATTCTCTTTTTAAGCAAACCTGGGCGATAAATTGGAGAGCATTAACTAGATTATCGACACCGCCTTCGGTAAAATATTGCCAGACTTGGTTAACCACCACCAGGGGAACCGAGGAATGACCGATTAAATCGGGGTCCCCGGCATCATCGCCGGGAATCACAATCAGGTGAGCCCCTGTATTTTCCACCGTTTCGCGAACGACTTCCAACCCGTAGGACCAATAAGCACGTCCTCCCAGCAATCTCAAGACAATCACCTGTGCCTCACAGAGGACCTCCAGTGCATAAGTATCGATACTGAGTTGCTGTTGCAGTTGCAGCAGATTGACCACCCGCAAATCGGGAAAGTCAGGGGGGAGGTGGGGGAGGGCCTGGGCGATCGCCTGAATATCCGTATCCGCCGCCGTCACGATCGCGATGGGTGCCGGAGTTTGGGAGACCAAAATCACTCCCTCTTCCTGCGGGTTCCAACCTCCGGGGGTAGCAGCTAGACGATGCATGAGAGTCTCCTGAAGCGATCTAAGTACAATGGCACAGTCCATCGTACCAAACCCCAGAGCAGACCCAACCCCAGAACTTCTAGGGTGTCAGTACAGCAGGAAGACTACCGGCCAATTGTTCTTAAGATAGATAACTTTATGTTTATTATTCCGAAAAAATACTGATATGGATTAACAGTCAAACTGTCCCCGGTTTTAGGTCTAGCTTCTAAAGAAAAGATGAAGAGTACAAAAAACCCAGAATTTCTGACCCAAAATTTGAAAAATCATCCTACTATAGCTAATAAGCCATTAACTAGAGATTTATTCATCTTTTTCCTAGAAATCCCAGGTGAAGCCGCTTTAGGGCAAGCTCGCCCGGGTGATTCTAAAACAATAGAAATTGGGGAATGTTTGAGGGCATGGTCAAGGACGAGCATTTCCCCCGCAAATTCCCCCATCGCACTCATCTTTTGCCAATAGGCGCTTAAAATATGCCGACCTTAGAAGTCTCACGAAAAACTTTATCCCATAACACCTTTGAGCAGTTGCGCCAGTTGTTACAGCAACAGGGGAAACGCCAAGGGACAGTTGTGCTGACTGAATCGGTCCTGGGTAGCGAAGAAATGCCTTCGGATCACCCTTGGCAATGGTTTACCCTAGTCCTCTCGGAGGACTTTAGAGTGTTGCTGTTGGGGGGACCTGCCGAGGGGACAAATTCCGATCGCCCGGAGCTCATCGGGACTCTCCCGCCATCAATCGAAGGGCGATCGCCCCAGGTGGAAGTCGGGTTAACCTTTGAACCCTCACAGATTGCCGAATTTTTAACAGGGTTGGAGGAGTCGTCCCTCGTCAATCTGGAGCACGCCGAACTCGAACGCACGCGCAACAACCTACAACCGAATAATCCCCACCTGCAAAGCGAATTTACCCTCTCGGCGATCGCCTTGCTCACTGCCGATGATTTCCACCCCACTGCCAGTTATGCCTCCGATAGTTGCGTCTCCATCTGCCAACCTGTAGAAAATGCTCTGCACCACCAAATCGAACAAGAGCGACTCTTAAATCAAGTCACCACCCAGATTCGTCAGAGTCTGGAATTGCCCACCATCTTATCTACTGCCGTGGAACAGGTGCGTCGTTTCCTCCTAGTAGACCGATTGGCTATTTTTCAATTTAATCCTCAAAATCAATCCAGAACCGTAGACTCCGGCAATGGCAACCCGTCCCCGGAAAACCCTCGTGAACCCTTCCACCTTTGGGACGAAATTGATACCGCATCAGACAATTTAGAGGGAGAGACTTCTGAATTTTACCCTCTAAAGTTATCCCTGCAAAAACCACCAGAAATCGGAGCTATTACCTACGAATCCCGAGCTACTGACGAGATTCCCTCCCTCCTCAAAGTTCAAGAAAAAGGGAGTTCTTTTCTGCCCGGAACCGAATTTATAGAAAATTATTGTCAAGGGTTTATTCAAGCGATCGCTGACGTTGCAAATGCCTATACTTTCTCCTCTAGCTATTTGGAAATGCTCCGGGACAATCAAATTCAGGCCCAATTAATTGTTCCCATAGTCGTTCAGGATAAACTCTGGGGACTGTTAATTGCCCATCAATGTTTTGAAACCCGATTTTGGCTCCCCAGCGAACAAGACTTTCTTAAACATATTGCCGAACATTTAGCTTTAGCCATTCACCAAGCCGAACTGTACGCCCAAGTCAGTCGCCAAAAAAAAACATTAGAAGAACGAGTCATCGAACGCACTCATGACCTCCACGATGCCCTAGTCGCCGCCGAATCTGCTAACCGTGCCAAAAGCGAATTTTTGGCAACCATGAGTCACGAATTGCGAACGCCTTTAACCTGTGTAATTGGGATGTCTTCCACCCTTTTGCGCTGGTCCTTTGGACAAATGAGTGCCAAACAACAGGAATATCTCAAAACCATTCATGACAGTGGCGAACACCTCCTCGAACTGATTAATGACATTCTGGACTTGTCTCAGTTAGAAGCAGGGAAAGCCATTTTAAAAATTACAGAATTTTCCTTAACTAAACTCGCTCACCAGTGCTTGCAAAGCGTCGCCCCCAAAGCGGTAGAAGCCGGATTAGAACTAGAAATGACTCTCGCCTTAGACGGTCAAAAAAACGACCTCTGGACCGCCGATCGCCGTCGCGTACAGCAAATTATCTTAAACCTGTTGAACAATGCCATTAAATTTACGCCCAACGGAGGAACCGTTACTCTGCGAGTTTGGAGTGAGCGTAAAAATGTGGTCTTCCAAGTGGAAGATACCGGCGTCGGAATTCCCGAAGACCAACAATCTCTACTCTTCAAAAAGTTTCAACAATTAGACACCTCCTACCGTCGTCAATATGGCGGGACGGGACTCGGACTCGCTTTAACAAAACAACTCGTCGAACTCCACAGAGGATGGATTGAAGTACAATCCACTGTGGGCGAAGGTTCTATTTTTACTGTCCATCTGCCTGCGGCGCGGTTATTATCCAACTCCAATTCTCAAAGTCGTCTGGGTGACAGCTTTAGTTCAGAACCCCTCCAAGGTCGAATCATTTTAATTGAGGATTGTGAGGAGAATGCCACCCTAATTTGCGACATTTTAACCACCGCTGGTTATCAGGTGGTATGGATGATTGATGGGGCGACGGCACTCGAACAATTTGAACTCCTGCAACCCACTGTGGTGATTCTGAATTATGGCTTAGGGGGCATGAATGGTGCGGAACTGATTCAGTCTTTGCGTCAGTCCCCAGCGCGGGAACCCCTGAAAATTTTAGCATTAATTGACCTAGAAACCGGGGAAGATAAAGACCGGGCTTTTGAAGCCGGGGCGGATGATTGGTCCCTGAAACCCATTGCTCCAGAACGGCTGATTAATCAAGTGAATGCCTTATTTTACTCTTGCAGAGCGATGAATCAACCCGAAAGAGGAGGAATTGGTGCGAGCAAATAAAGAGTTTATAACAACCCGCACCCTGAAGGGTGGGGCTATACGGACGAAGCGGTGCCTGCGCGGGCTAAGAGAAAACCCCCCGCACCCTGAAGGGTGGGGCTATACGGACGAAGCGGTGCCTGCGCGGGCTAAGAATACAAACCCCCCGCACCCTGTTCGCGTAGCGTTCCGTAAGGAAAGTGGGGCTATACGGACGAAGCGGTGCCTGCGCGGGCTAAGAATAAAAACCCCCCGCACCCTGAAGGGTGGGGCTATACGGACGAAGCGGTGCCTGCGCGGGCTAAGAGATAAAAACTACTTTTGAGAACTGAATTTGGAGATAAATACTGTAAAATTTTAACGCCTTTGGCTTGAATAATACCAAATCCGGTTGGTAAAAATAGGTTTCGCTTTTAGCCCGCGCAGGCGGGCTTTGTCCGTGTAGCCCCACCCTTCAGGGTGCGGGTTTTTATAGACCTATAAGAACCGAATTCCGGCTCGGCTAGAGTTAATTTCAGTCCTTGAAATTTTATCAAAATTCAGAGTATTTAACGGGTTAATGAACGAACAACTGTCTGAAAAATCGGTGAATTTGACCGATGCGATCGCCCCGTTGGAGGGCGGATTAATTGTGTCCTGTCAGGCTCCCCCAGATTCGCCCTTGGCTGAACCCTCGATCATTGCGGCGATCGCCTTGGCATCGGTTCGTAATGGGGCCGTGGGGGTCCGCATCGATACCCCCGCTCATGTCCAAGCGGTGCGCTCTCTCCTCGGTCCCACCCTTCCCATTATCGGCCTCTGGAAACAATCCATCCCCGGATCTGAAGTCTACATTACCCCCCAGTTTCATCATGCTGAGGCGATCGCTGCCAGTGGTGCCGATATCATCGCGATCGATGCCACCAGTCGCGCCCGTCCCCATGACGAAACCCTCTCCAATCTGATTACCGCCATTCACACCCACCTCGGAAAACCCGTCATGGCAGATGTAGATACCCTCGAATCTGCGATCGCTGCTGCCAATTTTGGTGCCGACATCATTGGCACCACCCTCTATGGCTACACCCGCGCCACCCAACAATCCATTCCTCCCGGCTTCGATCTCCTCGCCGAAATCCGCAAAACCATCGACGGATTCCTGATTTGTGAAGGCGGCATCAGTTCCCCGGAAATGGCAAAACGCGCCCTCAATTTAGGCGCGAATGCCGTCGTTGTTGGTACTGATATTACTGGCATTGACCTCAAAGTTCAAGCCTATCAAAAACACTTGAATTTGAAGGATTAGACCTCTTACAAAATAGCGTAGAGATCCCCCCAACCCCCCTTAAGAAGGGGGGCTTAAGAGAATTTTGCAAGAGGTCTATTTATTCCTCTGGCCTCCCCCTTCTTAAGGGGGACGGGAGGGGGATCTCACGGAAGGAAAGGGAGAGCAAATTGGTATTTTCCAAGATATCTATTGAAACCCCATTGGTTCCTCAAAGACTTCCTGCGGTTTTAGCTAGGGAACTCCAAAAAATAAAATCTCCAAAACGTTCGTTCGTAGTGACTCCTCAACGGAGTAGCCCCCTCAATGTCGGAGTAAATGCTTGCGCCCCAGGGCGCAAGCATTTACTCCGACAGATACCTTCCTTTCAGTTGAACGTTTGGAGGATTTCTATTTTGCAATCCCCCTAACTTAACCTCTCATTCTTGCTGCCGTTTGACCATAATCATCCTTGTCCCAACCACGGGACTGCGAGCTACCAAATTCCCTTGAGAATCGGCAATTTCTACCGTTCTAAAATCCAATTCTTTTCCACGCTCGAAGATTTGCTCGGCTAATTTATCTTGCCGAGCAGCGGTGATATTGTACCACTCATTGCTAATTCGCACGAGCAACTCAGAGGCCCCAAAATTGGCTTGAATCGAGGCGATCGGAATATCTGCATCCTCAGTGACTTGTGCAACTTGGCTCTGAATCGCCGCAATGAGGGTTTGTTCAGGGGTTAAGGGAGCGGGTGGCGTTTCCACCACTGGAGGCGCTTTTTTAGGCCGGGGTGTCTCTTTCGGGGGGATGACTGGGGGTGGTTCTTTCTGGACGGGGGGGAGTTCCGGTGCCGGGGTGGGAACCTCGGAAATCGGGGGGAGTTCCACCGGAGGAGGCATTTCCGAGACTTCCGATGAGGCAGGAGGGGGAACTTGTGCCACTTCTGCGCGTTTGGGGAAGAGGACGCTGGTTGTCGTCCAAGTAATCACTACTACAATTAAGGCGATCGCCCCAGTTAATCCCCAATCGGACAAGGTTTGATTGAGTGCTCTGGGCAACAGGGCGCGAATCGGCGCTAAAATTTGAGATAAAACCGTCGGCTGCCGTTCTACCCCAAGCCCCTCTATTCTAACTTGGGTGGGAGTCTCGGAGGGGGTTATCGGTTCCGTTTCCAGGGTCTCGACGACCCCTTCTAACAGTTGAATAATCGAGCGCAACGTGGCGATCGCCAGCGCTTTAAATCCCGATGGCGGAGGTTTCGGCGCAGGCAGCACAGGTGGCGAAGAGTTTGCCGGTGTTGGGATTTGAGGGTCTGACTCTGGTGGAGTTGGCGGATCTTGTGACATCTTTTTTTAGGCGATCGAGGTCGTTACACAACAGGGAATACTTTAAAGGTGCGGCCATCCTTGAATTAATTTATCATTTGGTCTCAAATCTCCCCTAATTCTTACCCTTTCCCAAAACACCCATGAACTTGACACGCCGAGAATTTTTACTGGCTGGACTTAGTGCCTTAACCTTTGCTATCCTAGGCAAATCTCTCAGGGGGCAAACGAAAGAGAGGTCAGAGACTGAGTTGGATTTGATACCACCATCCCCAGATACCTTGCTGCTGCGTTTTGTCGCCGTGGCAGATACGGGTGCGGGTAATGAGGGCCAATATGCAGTCGGACGGGCGATCGCCCGCTACCATGAGCAAAATCCCTTCGATTTAGTCTTGCTCGCCGGGGATAATATTTACAATCATGGCGAAATTGCGAAAATAGGGCGTGTCTTTGAGCAACCCTACCGATCGCTCCTCGATGCCCAGGTTAAATTTTATGCCTGTCTGGGCAATCATGATATTAGAACCAATAACGGCAATGATCAAGTCCAATATCCGGGCTTTAATATGCAAGGGCGCTACTATAGTTTACGCCGGGATAAAGTCGAGTTTTTCGTCCTGGATACCAACCGAAATGCCAATTGGCAGAGTCAATTACCTTGGTTAGAGACTCAACTCCAACAGAGTGATGCACCCTGGAAAATTGTCATGGGACATCATCCCCTCTATACCTCCGGGTTACATTTAGGCAGTCGCTTCCTCCGTCGGAAACTGATGCCATTGTTCCTAAAACATGGGGTTTCACTCTATATTAATGGACATAATCATAACTACGAACGAACCAAGGCGATCGGGAATACCACCTATTTAACTTGTGGTGCCGGTGCGAAAACCCGACGGGTGGGACGTTCCAGTTGGACAGCGCGATCGGCGAGTCAACTGAGTTTTTCTGCTGTGGAAATTTACAGCGATCGCCTTCACATCACCGGCATCGACAAAAATAACCGGACTTTCGACCGAGGCGCTATCGCAATTCTAAATGATTTGTAATTAAAATAGCGAGCAATAATGCGGCATCATTCCCCACCCCAACTTCAATCATTTCCCCCAGTTCGTAGTAACGACTTCAGTCGTTCCCCCACCCCAACTCCCATCATTTCCCCCAGTTCGTAGTAACAACTTCAGTCGTTTCCCCTCCAAGAGTTCCATCATTTCCCCCAGTTCGTAGTAACGACTTCAGTCGTTTCCCCTCCAAGAGTTCCATCATCATCCCCACAAAAAAAACCAACTTCATCCCCTATCCAAATCAATAGGAAGTCACAACCACTTCAGAAATTTTCCCGCGATGAGTTCCTTTGGAATTAATCGATCGCGCTGCGGAGACTTCATGAATCGGGAACTCCTGGTAAAGCTCTCGAATAAACGGACAATCCGAATTAGAAAGCATCACTTTCACCCCTCGACTCGCCAGTTCTGCAAACACATCCCGTAACCGAAATTGGTCCTCTTCCTTAAAATTATAGCGACTGTATGAGGTAAATTGACTTGTATTACTTAGAGGATAATAAGGCGGGTCAAAATAGACAAAATCTTGGTCAGTTTTGGCCTCCTCCAGCACCTTATCAAAATCCCGAACTTCTAATTTCACCCATTGCAAAGCCTGGGAATCCGCCCGCAGTAACTCCGCATTACAAATGGTGGGATTTTTATAGCGGCCAATCGGCACATTAAATTCCCCTTTAGAATTTTCTCGATATAATCCATTGAAACAAGTTTTGTTTAAATAAATAATTCGAGCAGCTTTTTTGACCGGCTTCCGGTTTTTTTTTGCTCTAATTTTATAATAATACTCAGGATTATGTTTACGGTGATGAGATTCCAACTCTTTGATTAAAGCCTCTACGTCAGTTTGAACGCAGCGATACATATTAATCAATTCTTCATTGACATCGGATAAAACAGCCTTAAACCCTGACGAATGCTCTTGAAATAAATAGAAAAAAACAGCACCACCCCCTAAAAATGGCTCGTAATAATTTTTAAACTGAGGGGGAAATAGGGGTTGATATTGTTGAAGCAGTTGGGTTTTGCCCCCAGCCCATTTCAGAAAAGGGCGGGGTAAAACTGTTAATGCAGTCGTCTCGTTCATCTCTACCTAAAACTGTATCTAATTTTGTAGCAACGGCCTCCCTTTTGGGTGAACCGAACTTAATTGATGAACTCAAGGATTCCCCTTGATATTAGACCTCTTGCAAAATTCTTTAAAGCCCCCCTTCTTAAGGGGGGTTGGGGGGATCAATCCTTTTTTTTGCAAGAGGTCTATTCTTTTGCGGGAGTTGGGATAGGGGAAATAGTGGTGATCCTTCTTTGGGCGATCGCACCCCAGGAAACGAGTCCCCTCAACTGCACCTCCCCCCCGTTGCCGCATCACTCCAGCGCCCTTGCCTAGGCAATTCTGTCGCAATTTGGGGCCGTTTCAATCCCAACCCAACTCCAAAAGTTCATGAATCCTTAACATACCACGATCGCGACTGGAATTCCCCGAGGCGATCGCCTCGGGGAAACCCAGGAGTAATCCTTGATACGACAGGTGAAAACCGATTTTGGCATAATGGGGTAGAGTCCCCATTCCTTCAACGGGAGTGACCCACTCCTTCAGAGCACTTCGCCCTCGAATTGTCTCAATTCGTATCAAAACCCTGAGTCCTTTCGGTCTAAAATAGATACGCCCACTGCAATGAGATGGCAGTCCAGCGGGTTGAATCAGTCAGATAGATCCATCCTTTCTCCCGAAAGCGCGATCGCTGCTTCAACTGAGTCCTTGATTCCGATCATGTATTTTCCAGGAGGTTTCCCAGATGGATTCTCAGGATGTTATCCAAGCCATAGATCGCATTTTACCCGACCCTCAAATCTTTGAAGATGTTAATAATATGTTGCAAAAATACCGGGCGTCGGGCCAAAAAAAAGTTCAACTAGAAGATGAAGATATAAGTGTTGCTATCCCGGAAGGGGTTCAAATTGATATTGTAACAAAAGCCTTTTTTAATGAATATTTTGATATTAATTTAGGAACAGGTTATCGGGTTCAGGTGGCAATGGGTGGAATTCAAAAACAAAAACGCGGGAGAGTCTATCCAGAACTCTGTTTTGCTACGTTATTTTATGATTCCACTGGAAAAATGTTAATGATTGATTTTCATCAAAACATGATATAATTAACTACGGGAATAGAAAATTCATCTAATCTAAATGACCATGCCGAAGGTATCACGGTTAGAACAATTTAAGGGCTGTTTGATTGGACAGTGCCTCGGGGATGCCGTTGGCTGTCGTGTTGAAGGCTATGCTGAAGAAGTTTGTCAAAATTATGTAAATTACGAACTCAAACTCAAGCGAATTCGAGACCGCGATCGCTTCCCCTTTCCCTTTGGTCAATACACCGATGATTCCCAACTCGCCCGAGAACTCCTCCAAAGTTATATCGCTTGTGACCGATTCGACCCCGAAGACTATGCCCAACGCATTGCAGCAATCTTCACCGAAGAACGAATCGTCGGACGAGGACAGTCTACAGAAGCCGCAGCATTGCGATTAGCACAGGGGATTCCCTGGCAATCCGCTGGGGAACCGCCTCCGTCCGCAGGGAATGGCAGCGCCATGAGGGCCGCACCCATTGGGCTAATCTTTTACAATGACCCGCCTCAACTGATTCAGGCAGCAGTAGACCAAGGACGCAGTACCCATCAGGACCCCCGATGCTGTGCCGGGGCTGTGGCGATCGCTGGGGCTGTGGCCCTCGTCCTTCGCGGGGAATCCGTCAATCCCGCCTCCTTTCTATCCCAGCTAGGCGAATGGACGGGGCAAATTGAACCCATCCTCGCCGGATATCTGAGGGACTTAATCGACTGGATCGAGTTACCCATTGAGGAAGCAGTCCGCCTGATTTCTCGGGCTGGGATTGCCCCAGATCACGAGCAACGTTGGCCAGGAATTTCTCCCTTTGTCATCGGTAGTGTCCTCTGGAGCCTCTATTCCTTCTTGAAAACCCCCGAGGATTACTGGGAAACCATTTGCACCGCAATTATCGTAGGGGGTGACGTGGATACAACCGCAGCGATGGCTGGTGCAATTTCCGGGGCCTATCTCGGATTGGATGCAATTCCCCGGGAACTGGCGGCGAATCTAAATGACCAAGGGACTTGGAAATTTACCGACCTGGTGCAACTCGCGGAACAATGCTACGGGGTACAATGCAAACAGACTTAGCCGCTCCTGTTCAGAATCTGAATTTTTATGTTTGATGACTTTTGGAGTAATATCCTTCGCTACCCGCGCTATTTTGTCACGATCATTCTGGGTATCTTCTTTGCCCTGTTCGGTTGGGTTAAGCCCCTGTTGCAAAAACCCGTGACGGCGATCGCCTTAGTTACTTTAGTTGTGACTGCCCTAATTTTTGTCGGGTTGACCTTACGAGGGATGTTAGGATTGGCCGCCACCTAGAGCATCGGGACAGTTTTAGATCCCAGG
This sequence comes from Oscillatoria sp., assembly GCA_011390515.1. Lineage (GTDB taxonomy): Bacteria > Cyanobacteriota > Cyanobacteriia > Cyanobacteriales > Laspinemataceae > Laspinema. The sequence goes on along the minus strand of JAABSJ010000044.1, from coordinate 4,548 downwards.
GATAAGAAACCGGGTTTTTGGCCGAGGTGGGGTCCTGATTAGGACAAAAATTTGGTGAAAAACCCGGTTTCTAATCTCTACTGTACCGGCGTTCTAGCCTCTTTCGGACCGGAAACCCTCCCACTGGGTCCCTTAATCTCCTGAATTGAATGATCTGTATGAATGACCGTGCCAAATTTCCCTCCCTAGAAACAGAATCCTCCTACAGGCGCGGTTTGCTGTTGTAGCGGTAGCAGAGATTAAAACTCTAAACTACAAAGAGGTGGATACATTCGAGTGCCACCTCAACAGATGAGTACCATGCAAAAAAGGGAATCAATATTATGGCTACAGATCGTCGAGTAGAGCGCGTCGCGTCCTTGATTAAGCGCGAAGTCAGTTTAATGTTAATCGGCGACATTAAGGATGACCGAGTGGGTGCGGGAATGGTCAGCGTTACCGATGTCAATGTCTCCGGTGACCTCCAACACGCCAAGATTTTTGTCAGTATCTATGGCAGTGACGAAGCGCGCGCCGAAACAATGGAAGGACTACAGGCCGCAACTGGATATATTCGCAGGGAACTCGGGCATCGAGTGCGATTGCGGCGGACTCCAGAGGTGATATTTTTAGAAGACCGATCCATTGAACGCGGGACGCGCATCCTGACACTGCTCAATCAGATCAGTGAAGAACGCAAACAGCATCATCCCGAGGCGGAAGAGGAAGATGTGGATCTAAACGAGAGCGAAATTTCAGAAACTGAGGCTTAAATCTGTGGATATGTCGGATCTTATCCTGGCACTGCCGGATCTCGAAACCTTATCGTTAGAAGAACAGGTGGCGCAGTTGTTCGTCGTGCGAGCATCTGGACATCTGTTTGACCACCAAATCGAATATCCCGATTGGGAACCCCCAGCAGCACAGTTGCAGAAACTGTTGCAGGAACAGGGCGTGGGGGGCGTGATTTTGGTGGGAGGCAGTGCGGGTGATTTGATGTTGCGATCGCAGCAGTTGCAATCCTGGGCCAAGTATCCCCTGCTAATCGCTGCCGATATCGAGGAAGGTGTCGGACAGCGATTTGCCGGTGCAACTTGGTTCCCTCCGCCGATGGCGATCGCCAAGATTGCTGCAACAGAACCCTCGAAAGCTCAGGGTTATGCCACAGCAATGGGTGCCTATACCGCCCAGGAAGCTCTCGCCGTCGGGATTAATTGGGTCCTCGCCCCGGTGGTGGATGTGAATAACAATCCCGAGAACCCGGTGATTAATGTCCGGTCCTTTGGGGAAAATTCTCAAACCGCCAGTGAATTAGCCCTGGCGTTTATGCGCGGTGCACAGAAGTATCCGGTCCTCACCTGTGCCAAGCATTTTCCTGGACATGGGGATACCAGTGTGGATTCTCATATCGAGTTGCCGGTGTTGCGGCATTCTCTAGAAAGACTAGAGACGGTGGAACTTCCTCCGTTTCAACGGGCGATCGCTGCTGGGGTGGATGCGGTGATGAGTGCTCACCTCTGTATTGAAGCTTGGGACTCGGAATATCCGGCGACTCTTTCTTCAAAGATTTTAACGGGACAGTTACGCCAACGGTTCGGGTTTGAGGGGTTAATTGTCACTGATGCTTTGGTGATGGGGGCGATCGCCAAACGGTATGGTCCAAATGAAGCCCCAATTTTAGCGTTGGAAGCTGGGGCGGATATTTTATTAATGCCTGTGGACCCAGCCGAGGCGATTACTGCCCTCTGTGATGCGGTCAAATCCGGTCGCATATCCCGCGATCGCATTCGCCAATCCGTAACCCGCATTTGGAAGGCGAAACAAAAACTCTTCTCCCCTTCTACGGTGGTCAATCCTCCGACTTCTCCCAGCGCCCAATTGATTAATCTCTCTACTCCTGGGGCCATCAACTGTGTCGAAAATATCTTGCGGGAGTCTCAGCAAGTTGGGGGGGCTTTGCCTTTATCCGTCCCTCAACTGGAATCCGGGGAGTATTGGAATAATTTATTGGTGACTGACTCTCTGGTTAATAGTGCATTTCTGAATAAACAAGCCCCGGCGATCGTCATGCCGAAGTCTCAAGGCTATCAATTCCAGGGCGTGGATTGTTCTACACCCTGCCGAGGGCAAGACTTGAAGGCAATGGGAACCGGAAAAACTTTACTGCAAGTCTTTATCCGGGGTAATCCGTTTGGGGGACCCGCCCAGGTGACTCGCCTTGCCCGGGAATGGCTGAATCAGTTATTAGAAACAGGACAATTGCAGGCGGTGGTGATTTACGGGAGTCCCTACGTTTTGGACGAATTTAAGGCCCTGTTGCCTCCATCGATTCCGTTTGTGTTTTCTTATGGTCAAATGGGGGCCGCCCAGGCGATCGCCCTGGAAACTTTATTCGGACTGACTCCAACCCCCACCCAACCCAATCCGTTCTACTAAGGCAGGACTTACGCAGATTGTGAGAATTCACGCTAAATGTAGAGGCGATTCCCGAATCGCCTCTACATTTAGGGTTTAACGTTCAAGATTGCATAAGTCATGCCCTTGAGAGTATCCATGCCCTCTTTGCGGTCCTCCGAGACTCGGGATCCGGGTTGGGTTCCGGTAACTCCTTTCTGGAGGCAAGCCCCTAACCGGGTCTTTCCCCTCGAATTCCAGCCAAAACTATAGTCGTCTAACCTGGTGAAACTTATATAAAATTGCCCCTAAGACCATTGCTACACCTATCTCCCTGTATAAAATTTTGGCTTTGAGCGCTCTAATTGAGACCCGACACAATGCAATCATTAATCATTCCCAAACCGCCAGGGGAACTGGATCGAAAAAATTTATCTACATGGGGGTGCATAATTCTTCATATTTTATTAAGATAAGAAAGACTCAATTAGCGCGATAATAATAATGCTGCTGTATAGAATGTAACAAATACCACAAGAGGCGGCCCAGTAGTCTCCCTTCTTCAATAAGCTATTATGAGTTATTCACCTAACTGGGGGGTTGGTCACAGTTATACCGTTGATTAAAGAATCTATCTAGCGAGGTTTTAAAGATGGCACCATCTACATCTACCGTTCAATATTCCATCGAGTTCATCAAAGAAGAAGCTCGAACCTTGGTCAAAAATGGCTTTGTGGGGCGACAACAACCCATATATACCCTCTGCCAATACATCCCAGCGCGGGAATGGGCTCTGGTTGAGTCTGAATTAGAAAAATATGATTTCCTGCTGCGCGATCGCATTGTGGATCTCATGGGTCGCGAAGACTGGGGCAACGATTAAAAAATTCCGAAGTATATCAAACAAGTGTCGTCCTGTCAATCCCCAGGAAATTGAATTTCCTGGGGATTGATGGGGCCAATCCTCTGATTTTAACCCTTCACTCAACAGCAGGGGTCAAGGCGGAAAATCTTTACCTGAAAATGCCCTGACAACAGAACTTGGGGTATCCTTTCACTGTGCAGTCCAGGTAAAGATCATCTTCTTCACAAAATTCACCCTGGCTTGGCGACAAAGAAAGGTTTAAAAACCTGGTTTCTCAACCAACGGATCTAACTGGATGGGGAAGCATCTCAATTTGGCCTCAAAGGGGAATTTATACTCCATCCAATTGTCAAAGGTCTGTAAAAACCCGCAGGCTGAAGCCCGGAGGCTATACGGACTAAGCCCGCCTGCGCGGGCTAAAAGCGAAAACCGACTCTTAACAACCGGATTTGGTATTATACCTCTTGCTCCCCCTTCCAGCAATAAAAAAAAATTCCTTATTCTCCCTCTCCTTGTAGGAGAGGGCCGGGGAGAGGTGGGAAGGGGGCTGGGGGGTTAGGTCTATGAGCCTTCTTGAGATGCTCCCCGGGATGGGGGATGGCATCCGGTATCAGTCTCGTTGAGAGAAGACTGTACCGGCGTCCTCACTCGAATGGCTTAAGGGTTGGAATCTTTCTGCTGTAAATTTTCTAACTCAGACCGCAACGCTGCAATTTGGGCGGTCAAGTCTTGTAAATCTTGGTAGACTTCCGGATTGGCTGCCGAAGTAGGGGGGGATGACGGAGGCTCAGAACTGGGTCCCGGGGGAGTTGCCGAGGATGGGGATTCAGAAGGCGATCGCTGATGATCGATTAGAGTATCCACAAAATTGCGGGCTTCCCGTTCAGTCAGTTCTCCTTTTTCCGCCCATTTTTTGGTCAAATCCCTGGCATCTAGTTTTAAATCCGCCAGATTTTCTTCTCGTTTTTGGGCGTCTTGAATGCTTTCGAGTAGGGAAGCCGTCGCGCCTACCCCAACTCGAAATCCGGTTTGTAAAAATTCCATAACGTTATCGGGGTTCATCGTCTATGTTCTTCCGTGTTGTAGAAGTATTTTTAGTGTAACGACCTACAAGAGATCAGAAACCGGGTTTTTGACCGGGATTGGGGGTTACATGGCAAGGATTTTGTAAAAACCCCGGGGGTCTTCTCTTGAGGGGACCGGCGTCCTCAAGCAACAGTCAAGCCGCTTTCAGTGCAGGGGGTCGGTGTTGTTCAACTCTGGGGCATCACTACTGGAACCGCTTAAAACTAAGTTATCCCGGTGGATTA
>JAABSJ010000043.1 GCA_011390515.1 Oscillatoria sp. | reverse complement strand
GAGAACGACTGAAGTCGTTACTACGAACTAAGAAAGAGAACGACTGAAGTCGTTACTACGAACTAAGAAAGAGAACGACTGAAGTCGTTACTACGAACTAAGAGAAGAGAACGACTGAAGTCGTTACTACGAACATCAGAGAAGAGAACGACTGAAGTCGTTACTACGAACTTGGGGAATTATTTTTTAAATGCCGTGACTTTTGCCGATGACCCAGTGACGGCGGAAAAAGCGGGCGAGGGATGACTCTTCTAAGGATAAATAGATGGGTCTGCCGTGGGGACAGGTGCGGGGGTTGCGGGTGCGTTGCCAGCGGTCTAAAATATCCTGCATTTGGGGTAAGGTGAGGGGGGTGCCGTTGCGGATGGCGCTGCGGCAGGCGGTGGCAACTTGTGCTTGTTGTAAGTCTCCCCCTAGGCTGAGTTCGATGAGGGCGTCGGCACAATCGTCCCGTTCTGCTAACAGTTCGGGGAGGGTGCGAACGGCCCATAATTCGCTGCCAAAGGGTTGGATATCGAGTCCGAGGCGGTTGAGTTGTTCGAGTTGGGCGGGGGTGAGTTGATTGAGGACGATGGGGGGTTCGATGGGGATAAGTTGCCACCGATCGCAGAGTTGTTCGTATAAAATGCGCTCATGAGCGATATGTTGTTCCACTAACCATAATCCGTTGGGATGTTCGGCGACAATATACATTTGGCTGACTTGGGCGACGGCGCGCAGATGCAGGGGTTGGGTCCGACTGCGGGATTGGGAATTCTCGCCGGGGGTCGGGTTGAGGTGATAGGCACCTTTTTCTTCGGATGCTTTCAGGAGTTGGGTGACGCGGTGTTGTGCGGCATCAGGGGTGGTTTCTGGATTTAACTGCAACCCTTGAGCGATCGCCTCACTGATTCGTTCCTGCCATTGCTGGATATTCTTGAGATAAATTTCTGCTTTGGCGGGATGGCGGTTCCAGTCGATTTGTTCTGGGGAAATTTGCAGATGTAGCAAGCAAACGGGGTAGCGATCGCGGGGTAAGGTTCGGGCAAATCCAGCAATCAGGGTTTGTTCCAATTCTGGCGATCGCACACAGCGTCCGTTGACTGCTACCTTGACCCAATCGGGACGTTGACGATGACAGCGATCGGGTAATCCCAACACCAGGGAGAGGGATTCTGCCTCACTCACGGATAGGGTTAAGGCTTCTAAATCCCCACTCTTGACCCCGCGCAGAATTTGGGGCAGAATCTGTTGGGCGCTTTGTCCTGGGGTAATTTTAAACCAAGGGCGATCGTCTTGTTCCACCTGCCAATGCACTTGAGGATGACATAAGGCGATGTGCTGAATCATCTGCTGAATTGTTCGCACTTGCTGAGGAACCGAGGGCAACCCCTGACGCCGGGGTTTCCAGCGTTCAAACAGATCGGATACGGTCACAATCGTTCCTGGGGCGATCGCCGTGGGTTGGACTTGCACTGCCTCACCTTGGGAATTGTATTTCACACACCATCCCTCACCTTCTGCCACTCGACTTTTAATTTCTAACTGGGACAACTGCGCTAAACTATGTAGGGCTTCACCTCTAAATCCCAGACTGGTAATGTTCCACAAATCGTAAACATGGTGGATTTTGCTGGTACTATGGGCAGTGGCCGCCTGTTGCAAATTCGGCAAATCCATCCCCGATCCATTGTCTGCCACCCGCACCCGCCAGAGTTGGGGCCACACCGACACCGAGATCCGCGTTGCACCGGCATCTAGGGCGTTTTCTACTAATTCCCGCAACACTGCCGCTAGAGAGTCGATGACCTCTCCGGCAGCGATCAGATGGACGACATCTGGGGGTAGGGTTTGGATAATCCGTAACCCGGTTGGCATTTTGTTCCTAGAATTGGGTGGTAACAGAACGTCGTTCACTCCTGTTGTGGTCACTCCTAAAGCCGACTAATGAGTTCCTATTGTATCAGAAATCGGGGGCAATGATGCTTGATTTAACCGCAGCAAAAACTTGAACCGGAGGCGATCGGTTTGAGGGTAGCATTGAATCGGGTCATGGGATGGAATCAGGTTTTGAAGGAATCAGGTGGATACCCTGAGTGGTGCGTTGGCGATCGCTCACCGATTCGGGATGCCCCTATGAGAGATACATGGACTAGAATGCCCCTAGCGTAGCAACAAGCATGAACTATTGTTGCTAAATTCAACGGTTTCTGGAACTCAGTGCTTTAATAGAAGTCATCCTAGCGAATATAAAACACTCCTGGACCGATCGCCGATGTCTTTAGAATTATTTGATGCTAGTTATTACCTCGCTGCCAATCCGGATTTGGCCGCTGTGGGAATTGCCACACCAGACCGACTGTACCGACATTTTCAAACCTCGGGTTTAGAGGAAGGACGATCTTTTTCCCCGTTTGTCAATCTCAATTATTATCGAGAACAATATCCTGAATTAGCCTTTGCTGGACTCACATCTAACAGCCAAATATTAAGGCATCTTCAAGGGTGGGGGATTGCGGAGGGGCGGAGTTTCTCCCCCTTGCTCGACCTCAATTTTTATGTGAATGGAAATCCCGGCCTTGCCTCGGCATTTGCGGGCAACCTGGAAGGGGCATTTCAACATTTTTCAACCCGAGGATTTGCTGAAAATCGCCGATTTTCCCAATTTCTCGATTTGGACTACTACTTAGCGGTTAATCCGGATTTAGAGCAAGCGTTAGGAGGCGATCGCCGTGCAGCATTCCACCATTTGCTGAATACCGGGATTGCCGAAGGACGTCGCTATTTACCCGGAGATCTCGGGGTAATCAATTCGTCTCACACCGTAGGAGCCGATCCCAACACTCGTCCCGTCGTCACCTCTGTAGATACCGAAGACTATTATAAGTTTCGCCTAGATACCTTTAGTGATATCAGTGTCAAATTGGACGGCAGCAATGCCTCGGCGAACATTCAGTTAATTCGGGACCTGAATAATAATGGGATTCCCGATGATGCTGAAGTGCAAGCGGCGATCGCTGCGGAGAAAGCTCCCGTCTCACAACTTGATCGCTTTGCCACGGCACCGGGAACCTATTTTGTTAAAGTTTCTGAAGATCAGGGAGATACCGCTTACCAGATTAACGTCTCTGCCGTTCCATCGAGTCGCCTCTTGCAAGCTCATCCTGGTAATACTTTAAATGAGGCATTATGGATTGGAGATGTAACCCGTCCTCAAGCCCATCAAGGGTTTATTGGTGTTCAAAATTTCCAAGATTTCTATCGCTTTACCGTCAATTCCGCCAGCGATTTACGGTTATCTTTGGATAATTTAAGTGCTAATCTGCAAATTCAAGTCATTCAGGATCGCAATGGGAATGGCATTATCGATAGTGGAGAAATTGTTTCAACCCAAACTAATAATACTCGCAACCTGATTGATTTAAACGGGGATGGAGAAATTGACTTCATGGAGTATCTCAATTCCTTCCGACCCGTGGAAGAACCCGAACCCTATCCTGCTACAGTTTACCTCTCAGGGTTGCAACCGGGAACCTACTTTGCCCGAGTTGTTCAGGTTGATAATGAGACGGCTTACGATTTAATGATCGAGTCTATTCCAGCGGGAGTCCCCGCATCGGGAGCGAGAAATACGGAACCTATTAGTTTCGGGCAGATTGGGGGATTACGCGATCGCTTTGAAGTAGCAGACTTTATCGGCGAAGCCAATCCTTACGACTTTTATCAATTCGAGCTAGATCAGACTCGAAATGTTGATATCAAACTGCAAAGTTTAGAACAGCCTGCGGATTTTTTCTTGATGCAGGATATCAATAATGATGGAATCTTTACCTTCCAGGAATTTATTACCTATCCCGGAGAAGAACCCACTTTAACGCCCCAAATTAATCGGGTACTTGGACAAGGAACTTATTTTCTGGGGGTGGTTAAGGTTGGCGGAAATACACCCTATTTCCTCACCATCGATAAAACGGCTCCCACCCTGCCCTCTTCCGGAGCCGGAAATACCTTGGCGACTGCCGCCGATGTGGGACTGTTATCCGAGGCGCAAATGCCGAGTGATTTTCTGGAAAGCACAAACCCAGAAGACTATTATAAGTTTACTCTGGATGCTTTTAAAGAGGTTAACCTGTTTCTTTATGAACTCAGTGGCAATGCTCAACTTTCGTTGATTGAAGATATCAATGGCAATGGGATCATTGATCCAGATGAAGTCATTGTTACCTCGGAATCTCAGGGTGCGGCTCAGGAGAAAATTAACCGAATTTTGAGTCCGGGAACCTATTTTGTCCGAGTCAATACTATCCAAGGAGATAGCACTTATAATCTCTGGTTAGAAGCGAATGCTCCCGAACTTCCGCCGAATGGAGCGGGGAATGGGGTCGCCGATGCGTTTAACTTCGGGTTGCTCGATCGCGTACAGCGCACATCAGGAATCCTTGGACCTGAAAATCCTAATGATTTTTACCAATTCCAACTCGATCGCCCTCAAACCATCAGCCTATTTTTAGATGGATTAAGTGCGAATGCCGAGTTGTATTTAGTTCAGGACCGCAATTTTAATCAAGCCATTGAACCCGAGGAACTGGTTGCCCTTTCCACCCAAAAAGGTTCGACATTAGAACAAATTCACCTCACCCTAGATCCAGGAAACTATCAAATTTTGGTGTCCCAAGTGGGTGGTCCAACTGCCTATGATTTGAGTCTTTCTCCCCAGCTTTTTAATCGCTCATCGGGTTATGGAATGGTGAATGCAGCCGGGGCAGTGGCAGCGGCGATCGGGACCGAACCCTTCCCTGAAATGCCGACCCAGGTGGGTTCAAATTGGGTTTCAGATATGGTGAATGCACCCGCCGTTTGGAATCAAGGTTATACGGGTGAAGGGGTGATTGTTGCCGTCATTGATGGTTATTTAGACTATACTCACCCCCAGTTAGCCGGAAGCATTTGGACAAACCCGAATGAAATCAACGGCAATGGCATTGATGATGATGGCAATGGATTTGTAGATGATATCATCGGCTGGAATTTCTTGGATGGCAATAATCAGATTAATCGCATCGATCCATTAGAGGGTCATGCCAGCCATGTCGCCGGAATTATTGCAGGAAATAATAATGGCATTGGGAATACGGGAATTGCTCCCAATGCCGTTATTATGCCCGTCCCGGTCATTGGTGCATTTACCGGAAAAGAAGAACGGATTGCCAGCGGAATTCGCTATGCTGTGGATAATGGCGCAAGGGTGATTAACTTGAGTTTGGGCGGCGGGAGTGTGAATAATCCCCTGAAAGAAGCCCTGATTTATGCCCGAGAAAAAGGAGCAGTTATTGTCTCAGCGTCTGGAAATGATGGATTAAACTCTGCTGGAGGAGATCAACGTTTTAGTTCCGTCCGATATCCAGCCGCTTATGCCTCGGAATTCGGCATTGCAGTCGGTGCAGTCACTCGCGATCGCCAGATTGCTGACTTTACCAATCGGGCAGGTAGTGACATCCTTAATTATGTGGTTGCACCGGGAGAAGATATCTATTCCTCTGTGCCCATTAATACCTACGATTTCTGGAAAGGAACCTCAATGGCAGCACCTGTTGTCAGTGGCGTAGCTGCACTGATGCTCAGTGCTAATCCAAATTTAACCCCCCAACAAGTGGAGCAAATTATCACCGGAACCGCCAATCCCAATGGTATTATTGAGGATGGTGTATTCGATATCTTGGGTTAAGTTTATAGCGGTTCCCGGACTCATGAAGTACAGAGGCTATTAATATTCAGGAGTGCGTTGGCTCTTACTCGTGTGCGTGGTGCCCAAACATCTTGTTCGCTATTATTCTAGCGACTAGGGAGCAAGATGTTAGTGCTAACGCACTGGCTGCGCCAACGCACTCCTCATATCTGTACCATGAGAGTCAGCGAACCGCTATATCTTGATCATAAAAGAATCTGCCCAGGTCCCTGAAAAAACATCAGATCACTGCGATCGCCGATATTATAGGAGGGTTGAAATGAAACGCAATTTTGTTATCTCCACTGTATTGAGCTTATGCACAATTTTGGCGGTTGTGCCATTGAGTTTGGCACAATCCGAGGAGAATGTTGACCCCAACTGCCGGACCTGGTATCGTCGGGTGACGACAGAAGGGGGTGTGCTGAATGTGCGAGAGAATACCGATACGACTGCCAGAATCCGGGGAACGGTTCCGAATGGCACAGTGGTGTTATTTAATGCAGGCGATCGCAGTGGAAATTGGTCAGAAATAACCGCCCCAGGTGGGTTGACAGGTTGGGTTGCCGAACGCTTTCTCACCTACCATCATTACGGGAACACTCGGTTTACAGGGTCGATGCAGGTCAAAACCTTAGAAGAGGGACCCGTTAACCTGCGATCGCCCGGTGGAGAAGTGATTGCCACTGTCCCCAATGGGACCCTCGTAACCGTAGAGGATCGTCGCGGCTATTTTGCCAATGTCATCACTCCCCAGGGTCGCCGGGGTCAAATTGTGACTCAATTTTTAATCTGCAATTAGCCAGTCCTCCAGAAACCAGACACCAGCCCTCAAAACTGTGAAACCCTGAATTAATTCAGACAAAATTTCGCTAAAATTCAGTTAAAACCTCCGTGGAGACTGATACAATGGGACGAAAAGCTAAACTTAAAAAACTGAGACGGGACGCGCCACCCCCAGGGGAAGCACCCCCAGTAGAACCGGAGGAACCGATTAATTTTGTGCGAGAAATGGATCATCAGGGTTATCACCTAAAACAAACTATCCCCGCGCCGGATATCCCAGAATCCCAAATGGAACCGAAAGCACAAAACCCCAGACTGTAGCATCGCCTCTGGATTCAGGGTGGGGTTCCCCGGTGGGTGAAACTTCACCGGGTGACCCAGCGATCGCCAGAAAGGGGGGTTCTGACTCAGCTTTGTGGGGCTTGAATCCCGATCTTGCGGTGAGCAACCCGGTTAAACCTGGAGGGTTTCTCAAGTAAACAGTTGGCTCTTGGTCCTCTGAAACTCTACAATCAAGAAGGGAATCGCCCTGGCCGCAGAGGGGACAGTTGTTGACTGTTGCTTTCCGGTCGGCGATCGCAACCCGACCCCACTCTAGGGTTATTCTGCCGCACGATTTAAGGTTTGATTATGTTGGAAATGCTGCTATTAGATATCTTCGTTATTTTTGCCGTTCTCTGGTTCATTGCGGACCCGAACAAGCCCAAACCTGTGGTCCGTCGTCCGAAAAAAACTCGCTCCCTGGGACGTACCCCGTGGGTTTCGCCAAGAACTGCCGATGCTGAACCCAGAGAAATGACTGCCGAACTGATACCGGAACTCTCAGAGTCGCGATCGCCCGAAGAATCAATCCCTCCCCATCCAGACTCCACTGGATCCGAGTCGGCAACCCCCAGCGCACCTCGTTGGGAAAAGAAATCCGTGCGAAATCAGAGCAAACAGGTGACCACTCAACCGATGCCCGGTGAAGCTCAATGGGGTTCACTCTCTACCAAGTAACTCCTCGAAGTTCGCGCTATCCACCCAGGGAGAGTCCTGATTGATTTTTTTCCATGACAGGCGATCGCCCCGTCCCCCAATTCAACTTTAAATCCATGAGTGAATCCTTTCTGGTTAATCTTAAAGAAGCCTTCCTGAATGCACCGGGGTTTTGGGAAGGCAGTCTTTCCGAAAAATCAGGGAACTGGTGCAAGCGAGTTGAGGGAGTCGATACCACCGCTACCGATGGGTATTCGATTCTGGGTGATTTTGTCAGTAACCTCAGTGTCCAAACCTTTCAACAACCCGGACTCTATCTGCATTGCGAGAAAAAAGGCAGCAAAAAATCCACTCAGAAGCGGTTGTACAGTTTATTTGTGCTTGAGCCCAATGGCACGGTGCAGATTATCAAAGAATACCGGAGTGCCAGTAAAGATTGGGCGGTGGAATTATGGCCGGATATTGAAGCTTTTCTAGCTTTGCAAACCGATGGGGTGGAACAACGACGACAGCAACTGCTTTCGGAAATCGAATCTTTGGAGTTTCAACTCTCTCAGCGTCGGGCTCAATTAGCTGCCTTGGAGTTTTCTGACTTGCTAGACTAGCGCAATTTAGCTAAATCCTGAATAATTAATCTGTAATATTTACTTGAATAGGGTGAAATAATCCCGAGCCCGTGAACGAGATTTGGACCTTTTCGGCGACTTTATAAATTTTTGTTAAAGAACTGTGGGGTTACACCCCTCATGGGTTAATATAAGGTGCATTAGTAGATGCACCCTGATGGCTTCCCGTTCAACTTGAGCGGGATTTTTTTTTGCCCAGTCAAAAATCAAGGCTCAAGGATTGACAATTGAGCAAGGACAATCCCTCTACAATCCTCAATGCTCAATTCTCAATCCTGGGGTGGGGATCAAGCTCAAGGGAGTGCCGCCTAGGGGAGTTAGCGGCGGATGTAAGGTCGGCCCTTCCAGAAAATGCCCACCACCAGGGCGATAAAAGACAGTTGGGAAAGATCCACGAGTAACCCGGGGATGGGGAGGAGGGACTTAATGAACAGACCGAGGAGTAAGCAAAAGGCTAAGGCCCACAGACTCCCGGTATTGAGCATGGACCGATTCCAAAGTTCGCATCCATAGACAGCGATCGCCCCCATTCCCATCCCCAATGCAAATAAAACCAAGGTTCCTAAAGGAGGTGCATAGAGTAAAGTCAAGGCATTCCGAAGGGCGCCAGATTGCGTGGCACCATAACCCAACCAGACCTCAACTGCAGCTACAAATTGAGTCGTGAGGCCCGCAACCGGCAGCAGGGAAGTCCAGGGTAAATATTTTAAGTGTTTTAAGGGATTGCTCATTATGGAAAAAGGCCGTTAACTTATCTCTTAATTTTAAAATAAATAGAGGCAAATCAAAGATTAACCTGGGCTGATCTAGTGAGAGAATAAGCATAAATCACGAGGGCAACCGATGGGGGAACGGATTCCCGGATCGGTTGCCCTAGATATCGTGGAGATTTCCTGATTTTTTTTACAGACAAGTACAAAGGCTTAAGTTAAACTGAGAAAATAAAAGCAAGCAGGGTTCTTAACCCACCGTGCTTGCGAAGGGCGATCGCCACCCTAAAACCCGTTTGAATCCACCCCGAGAAGACTGATTTGAACCGTTCTGGGGGTATTTTAAATTTTCCCTATTCTGACTGGACCAACCCACCCACTGGACCTATGATAGAAAGCAAAATACTGACCCCAGCCCTCAACGGTTTTAGAATCATTGACAAACTGAGCGAAAACGCTCGGTCAATCGTCTATCGGACCATTCGATCGCGAGATAACTTACCGGCGATCGTCAAAATCTTGCAGTCCGAGGGATCCAGTGCAGGAGATTTCAGCCGATATAAGCAAGAGTATGAAATTTATCGGCTCAATTTAGACGGAGTAGTCCAGACTTATGGCCTGCAAAAGTATAACCAGGCGATCGCCTTAATCTTAGAAGACTTTGGTGGACAATCCTTAAAACAATTCATCAAAAATCGCGCCTTGACTCAGGCCGAATTTTTAACCCTCGCCATTCAAATTTCCGAAGCCCTGAGTTCCATACATAGTGCCAACATCATCCATAAAGATATCAATCCAGAGCATATCCTCTTCAACCCCGAAACCGAGGAAGTCAAGCTGATTGGATTTAGCATTGCCACCATTGTTTCCCAAGAAAATCCCCCCTTAAAAAATCCCCACCTTTTAGAAGGGACACTCGCCTATATGTCCCCGGAACAAACCGGCAGGATGAACCGCACCCTGGATTATCGGACCGACTTTTATTCCCTAGGAGTCACCCTCTACGAACTCCTGCTCAACCAACTCCCCTTTACCAGTCCCGACCCGATGGAACTGGTCCATTCCCATCTGGCAAAACAGCCAATTCCCCCGCATCAAATTGATCCCTCCATTCCGAAAGTCATTTCCGACCTCGTGATGAAATTGCTTTCTAAAACCGCAGAAGACCGCTATCAAAGTGCCTGGGGACTCCAAGCGGATTTAGTCGTCTGCTTGATGCAATTAGAAGCTACCGGAGAAATCGAAGATTTTATCTTAGGCGAAAATGATATATGCCGAAAATTTAGTATTTCTCCTAAATTTTATGGAAGGCAAGCTCAAATTAAAACATTATGTGCCGCATTTGAGCGCACCGTAAATTCCCAACGAGAAGTGATGATAGTCATCGGGGAAAGCGGCATCGGTAAAACCGCATTGGTGCAGCAACTTGAATCCCCCATCACCCAAAAAAATGGCTATTTTATTTCCGGAAAATTTGACAAAAATCAGCAGGATATTCCCTATTTGGGGTGGATTAAAGCCTTTGAGGAATTAGTGGCTAACCTGCTCATGGAAACGGACGATCGCCTCAACCGCTGGCAAGAGCAACTGAGGATAGCACTTGGAAACAATGGACAGGTGATTGTTGAAGTGATTCCCGAAATGGAGCTAATTTTGGGCAAGCAACCGCCCATCAACAGTTTACCGCCAGCCGAAGCCGAAAATCGCTTTCATCTGACCTTTCAAAATTTCATCAAAGTTTTCGCCCATCCTCACCATCCCCTGACCCTATTTTTAGACGATATTCAGTGGGCGGATGCCGGGTCTTTGCGCCTGATTGAACGGCTGATGACTGTGGCAGATCCGGGACTATTTTTAATTTTATCCTATCGCGAGATAGAATCTCCAGTTCCCTTCAAAGAGACCGATCCCCCGGTTTTAGACCCGCTGGCCCAAATTGAGCAAAACGGAGGAATTGTCAATCACCTGGAATTAGAGCCATTAAAATTAGTTAGTATCAATCAGCTATTGGCCGATACCTTTCAATGTTCCTTACGACAAGCCGGACCCTTGGCGGGATTGGTGGTAGATAAAACCGGAGGGAATCCCTTTTTTATTCAGGAGTTTTTAACGGGTCTATATGAGGATGGCTTAATTGAATTTGATAATAAAAGTTTGGCATGGCAGTGGTCGATTGAGAAAATTAAACGGCGATCTATTACGGATAATGTCGTGCAACTGCTGGCGGCAAAAATCCTTAAGCTGGGGGAACGAGAGCAATCCGTACTCAAGCTGGCAGCTTGTATTGGTAAACGCTTCGAGCTGCAAACTTTGGCGGCTATTTCCCAGCAGTCCGTGAAAGAAACAGCGGCGAATCTGCGTGCAGGAGTCACCCAAGGGTTTGTGTTACCGGCAACGGAGAGTGCGGATTGGTCCGTGGCGATCGCCGAGTGGAAAGCTGGCAATCATGAAGAAACCAATCTCGATAGCCTAATCGCGCACTACAAATTTGTACACGATCGCATTCATGCGGCTGTTTACTCTCTGATTTCCGATGTCGCCAAGTCTGCGGTGCATTTGAGCATCGGACAATACTGGCTCAACCAGACTCCCAGCGATCGCCGGGATGAGATCCTGTTTGAGATCGTCAATCAACTCAATAAAGGCATCTCACCGAGTGATTCTCCCGGGGAACAAGTAAAAATTGCTCAATTAAACCTCAGCGCCGGACAAAAAGCCAAGCGATCGGCAGCCTACAAAACGGCTCTCAACTATCTGAATCAAGGCATTCAACGCTTAGGTGATGACCGATGGCAAACCCACTATGACTTAACCTTAACCCTCTATCAAGAAGCCACAGAATCCGCTTATTTATGTGGGGATTTCCCGCAAATGACGGCATTAGCCAATCCGGTCATAGAGGCCAGTAAAACCCTGCTTGATGCCGTCAAAATTTATGAGTTCAAAATTCAATCTTGCATGGCCCAGGCTCAACCCCTGGAAGCCTTACAAATTGGCGTAAACATTGCTAAACAACTCGGGATTGATTTAATCAATAATCCAACCCGGGCCGATATCCAACGGCAACGGAAAAAAAACCAAACGGCAATGGGGGACAAAGACCCGACAGACTTACTGGCATTGCCGGTCATGATGGAACCCGAGAAACTCGCCGCTATGAGAATTCTCTCTAGTTTGGTATCCTCCGCCTATCAAGCCGCCCCTTCCTTACTGCCTCTGATTGTATTTGAACAGGTGAACCTATCGATTCAATATGGAAATTCACCCTGGTCCGCCTTTGCTTATGCCACCTATGGCGTGATTTTATCCGGCGTATTTTGTGAAATTGAACTCGGCTATAAATTTGGACAATTAGCCTTAAATCTGTTATCTCAGTTCGGTGCAGGTCAAGCCAATGCCAAAATTTTAACAATGGTAGAAGGGCTCATCAACCCTTGGAGCGTGCATCTGAAGGAAACCTTGATTCCGTTACGGAAAGCCGAACAAAGCGGGATTGAAAATGGAGATTTAGAATGGGCGTCTTATGCGGCCAAAAACCGTTGTCAAAACTTATACTTTATCGGAACAGAACTCAATGAAGTAGAACGGGAAATGGCATCCTTAAGCCATTCCCTAACCCAATGGCAACAGATGACCGTGGTGCAATGGAATGAAATGTATCGGCAAGCGGTACTCAATTTGTTGGGACGAAGTGAAAATCCCGGTGAGTTAGTGGGAGAAGCCTATAATCGGGGGCAAGCGGTTCCCTTAATGATTACAGCCAATGATCGCAACAGACTACACGATTATTTTGTGAATCAATTAATGCTGTGTTATTGGTTTGAAAATTACAGTGAAGCCCTGGTGAATGCCGAACAAGCTCAGAACTATTTAGATGGGGCGATCGCCTTGCCGGTTGTCGGACTGTTTTATTGGTATGATTCCCTCACTCGCATGGCCCTGTGCGATCGCGCCGAAGAGCAAAACCGCAAAATTCTCCTCAAAACAGTCACGACGAACCAAAAAATTCTGAAAAAATGGGCCGATCATGCCCCCATGAATTATTTGCATAAATGTGATCTCGTTCAGGCCGAACGGGACCGCATTCTCGGTCACAAATTGCAGGCGATGGACGGGTACGATCGCGCTATTCAACTCGCTACAGAACAGGAGTATGTGCAAGAAGCTGCCCTCGCCAACGAATTGGCGGCTAAATTTTATTTAGGATTAGGAAAACTCACCCCGGCTAAAGCCTATATGCAGGAAGCGCGGGAGGGGTATAAAAAATGGGGAGCAACCGCTAAAGTGCAGCAGTTGGAGTCTACCTATTCCCACTTGTTGCCCGTCGCGAGGGAGCAATTTCATCCCACCAACGGACAGAAACCAAGCCAAGGGGGAGTTTCAAGCTCTCGGGAGAGTAGCGATCACCTAGATTTGACCACCGTCTTGAAAGCCTCACAAGCGATCGCCAGTGAAATTGTCCTGGATAAATTGCTGGCGACCCTGATGAAAACGGCGATCGAAAATGCCGGTGCCGAAAAAGCCTTTTTAATTTTAGATGTGGACGGCAAACTGTTGATATCTGCCTCCGCTTCTACTGATGCTGAGGCAGTGACTGTGGAGCAATCCCTTGATCTCGAAACTTGCTCCGATTTACCCGTGGCGATCGTCAAATATGTGGCGCGAACCGGGTCTAATTTAGTCTTAAGTGATGCCGCTTGTGAAGGCGCATTTACAAAAGAGCCTTATGTAGTGGCTCATCAGTTAAAGTCTTTGTTATGTACCCCGATTGTGAATGGCGGGAAAACTTTAGGCATTCTGTATTTAGAAAATAATTTAACCCGGGGAGCCTTTACCCGGGACCGCCTAGAGATTTTGAAAATTCTCTCCTCCCAATCGGCGATCGCCTTAGAAAATGCCCTGCTTTATGCCAACCTGGAAGCCAAAGTCCAAGAGCGTACTCAGGCTTTAAATCAAGCCAATGATGCCTTAAATGAAAAAAATCTCCACTTGTCGCAAACCCTAGAAACCCTCAAACAGACCCAAGCTCAACTGATTCAAACCGAAAAAATGTCCAGTCTCGGCCAAATGGTGGCGGGAATTGCTCATGAAATTAATAACCCGGTGAGTTTTATCTATGGCAATCTGAATCATGCCGGAGAGTATCTGGATGATTTGTTTAACTTAGTCTGTCTTTATCAGCAACAATATCCTGATTCAAAACCGGAAATTCAAGCAGCCATCAAGGACATGGATCTGGAGTTTTTAATGGAAGATTTACCCCGGTTGCTCTCTTCTATGAAAACCGGGGCCGATCGCATTCGCCAGATTGTTCTGGGATTGCGAAATTTCTCCCGCCTAGATGAATCAGCGATGAAAGAGGTGGATCTTCATGAAGGAATTGATTCTACTCTGTTAATTTTGCAGTCTCGTCTAACGGGTAAAAATGGGCATCCCGCAATTGAGGTGATCAAGGAATATGGCAACCTGCCGAAAATTACTTGTTATGCCTCTCAACTGAATCAAGTGGTGATGAATATTTTAAATAATGCGATCGATGCAATGGATGGTTTTGACGGATTCGGCGAGGAAAGTCACGAGGAATCTCACGCTTATTCTAGCTTTTCGGTAACATCTGCCGATGTCATGCGATCGGATTTACACCCAGGGAAAACCCGCTTACCGAGGATTATCCTGCGTACCGAAGTCAGCGATCGCGATTGGGTTCAGGTTCTGATTGCGGATAATGGTCCGGGGATCAGTGAACAGGTGCGATTGAAAATTTTTGACCCGTTTTTTACAACGAAACCCGTCGGCAAAGGGACGGGTTTAGGACTTTCAATTGCTTATTCCATTGTGGTGGAAAAACATGGGGGAAAACTGCGCTGTATTTCTACTCCGGGAGAGGGGACAGAGTTTATCATCAGTTTACCGATTACGCCGCGATCGCCCGGTGAAATCGAGGAAAAAAACCCGAGCGATCGCCCTCGGAAATGAGTAAGCTGTTGAGCATTTAATTTGAGGGGGGGGTGAACAGGTTCGTGAAAATCCAGAAAAAGGGGCAATTTAGAAAAACCCATAGCCGATTCGGGGTGGAAGCGCACCAGAGCAAGCCCGCCTGACAGGGGTTAACCTGAAAAGAGGGCGTTCGGAACCGGGGAGATCAGCGGAGATCGGCCAGGGGAGTCTCATACTAAATCCGGTTATCTCAAGTCGGTATTCTGGATTAGCCCGCGCCCGCTGGCTTCGTCCGCGAGTGCCCCACCCTTCAGTGTGCGGGTTTTTATAGACCTATCACAACCGGATTCCGTCTCAGAAGAATCAAAGCTAAAGGGATCTGGAGGAGTCTCGGCATCCAGAGTTGGTGTAAGGTAACGTAAAAATGTAAAGAACATCACAGAGGAATCATGGAACCAGATTCTTTACCCACAGAGGTGATATTAACCAAACCCTCGAAATCCTTGGGGAAAGTGCATTTAGATTGGAATCCGCAACCGGGTCACTATCTGGATCTTGAAGGAAAAACTTATGCCGTTCTAGAACGCCGCCATCGATATCAACTGAAATCCGGTCGGTATCGCTTGCAAAATATTGCCCTGTACGTGCAGTCAGCGCAGCGACCGATTGAAAAAAGCCTTGTAGAGGGTCGTTGGGTGATTGGAGAGGCCAGTTGCCGCTTCAACGCTCAATCCGAACTGATTCGCTGTGCCGTCAATCCAGAAGGACCCTGTGCGGGATGCCGCTTTTTTGAACCCTTAACCGAATCCGAATCTGAAGAGACGCGATCGATGCCTAAGTAGGAAGCGATCGCGTTTCTATCGGCACTTAGGCATTCCCATTACCTAACATTTCGCCCATGAGTAGATGCATCCCATTGGCAAAATCCCAACCTGATTGAGCGCGTTTACCCGAAAGCTGGACTTGTTGTAACAGTAAAAAACCGTCGCCGGTTTGAACAATCGGCCCGATATGTTTGGCAATACTGACAATTTCACCGGGTTTGCCCTCTCCCGGATAGAGGGCAGGCCAATTATGTTCGAGCACGCTAAACGACGGGGGAAGCTGTTCCCAGTAGCGATCGCCCACAGGTGCAGTGGCCATAATTTTCAGGTCCTGACCGCGAAACTGAGCTAGGCAGTTGGGAAAAAAGCCACGAATTTGGTTATGGAGGGCGACTGCACTGCGGGACCAATCCAGCAGATAATCCTCCTTTTGAATTAACGGCGCATAGGTCGAGTCCGCATCATTTTGGGGGATAGGTTGAATTTGCTGACGGCCTAACTTCACCACCGTTTTCAGCAACAACTCCGCCCCTACCGTAGAAAGCGTATGAGCCACGTGATCCGCATTGTCTAACAGTTCAATCGGCACAGAAGCCTTGCGTAATATCGGTCCGGTGTCCAAACCGGCCTCCATTTGCATAGTTGTGACTCCAGTTTCCGCGTCCCCATTGTACAGAGACCATTGAATCGGTGCAGCCCCTCGGTATTTAGGCAAGAGCGAGGCATGAACATTTACACAGCCCAGGGTGGGCATATCCAGAATTTCCTGAGATAAAATCTGTCCATAAGCCACCACCACGAATAAATCCGCCTGAGTCTGTCTGAGAAACGCCAGAGTATCAGCGTCTTTTTTGACTCGTTGGGGCTGCCAGACCGGGAGATTATGAGCTAAGGCTAAACTTTTGACCGGGGAAGGGTCCAATTGGCTGCCGCGACTGCGACGTCTATCGGGCTGAGTGACCACAGCTAATACGTCAACCTCGGGAGTGGCTAACAGAATTTGCAATGTGGGAACAGCAAAATCGGGAGTACCGAAGAATACGACTTTCATGTTGCGTGAGCGCTCAGTGATAGGTGGTTAAGGGGGGACTCGTGAGAATTGAAGGCGATGGAGTGGATAGCAACTGACTATTGCCAGCTAACAGATTACATTTAGCAGCGATCGCCCTCCCTTGGCAATTGGGAGTTGCCCCTTGCCGGAGTCAGGACTGACCCCACCCACCTTAAACCCTGGGTTGTTTCCCCGATGTCTGGGTTGAAATCAAAAGCTGGCGTTCCCTTTTATCTTCAGGAAGCAGCCAGTCGTCCTATCCCTGTCTGCTTCGGTTGGCCATCGGACTGACTCCGTGACTGGAACACTCAGGGCAACCCCGGGGTAAAATGCCCGATTTTATAGAAGGATCGAACCCTTTCAGGTAACGGTGTTAGGAGCGGACTGAAGCGCCCTATCGGGGAGAGAGAATCAAGGAAGGGTCAGGAGGTGGGGCGGGAGTTGCCCCGGACCCCGACTATCGAAAACCCTTCCAGGGGCTAACCTGCAAAATGCCACCGGAGGTAAAAACCACTCGGAATTCAGCCAAAGAGGAATCGCTGCCGGTGGTGTTGCGGACATAATCGGCTGAGGGTTGATGTAACTCCTTCAGGGGGGTTTGATTCAGAGCCGTTTTTGCCAGAGCATCCGTTGCTTCGTAGTCCACGATCGCCCCTTGTGCATTCACCCAAATCCGATAGATCAGGTTTCGTTCAAAGTCGGGATTTTGGGTCCAGGCTCGGTCTATGGTCTCGTAAACCTGCTGTTGTAACGATTCCAGAATGACCGGATCTTGAATATCTGCTACGGGACTGACTTCCAGGACCGGCGGGACTTCTGCTACGGGAGTGACTCCCGGGACCTCGGAGCGATCGCCACCTTCCGAGCGATCGCTTGACCAAGGACTCACTTGGAGTGTGTTTGGGGGTTCAAACACCACTCTAAACACAGCCAGTTCTTCTGCCGTTGCCGTCCCCCCATCAACGGGGATGTACACCAAATCCAACAGGGGGGTTTCATCTTGATAATCCTGTGCCGCTTGGTTTTCCGGTTTATATCCCAGAATCGCCCCATCCGTCCCAGCAGCGACTTGATAGACTAACGCCTCTCTAAAAGTTGGAGTGGTTCTCCATGCGCGATCAATCTGGTTATAAACCTCTCGTTCGAGACGCTGCAATTCACTGACATCAGTAATCTGTCGATTGCTCACCAGGGTTGTGCCGAAGGGGGGGGAACCCGACGGACGACTGCCTGGACCATTGCCACTGGCGATCGCTGCCGTTCCCTGGCGCGACTCCTCCAAACTCTCCGTCGGGACGGGTTCGAGGGGCCGTTGATATTCCGGAATCGGCATCAAGAAAAAGGCGAGGGCTGCTACAGCTAAACTCGACAGTCCCACCGTTGCCGGTAAGGCTCGTTTGGCGACAGGTTCATGAACCTTGGCTTCTTGGCGACTCAGAGAGCGTAAATTGCCGTGGATCTGGGGTAGCGTCTGGCTATCCGCGCAGAATTGATCCACCGCCTCCACCAAGTCAAACAATTGCACCGCGCTCAAATCAATCTCAATCGGAGCACTGTTGTAAGACTCCTGGGGTTGGACAATCAAGCGATGCAAATTAGGATTAATTTTTTGCAACTGTACCGGGGTGGGTCCGCCATCCCGGGGTTCCACCGGGATGGTATAGAACGAGAACCGCTTGACCCCACTCAAAAATTCTTGGGCGTAGTGACTGACGACATTGACTAAACTTTGAAAAAACTCCTGTCCCCCAGCAATTGGCTCTTTACGGGGGGGTAAATAGCACTCAGCACTGACCAAAATCGACATCAGAGGTCGGACTCCATCCTGGCGATCGCCCGAGAGGTTATCGTCGGTTAACCCCTCTAACACCAGCTTGCAAGTCGGTAAACTATATTGACGTTGAATACTCATTCAACCTCCCCATCAAACAAACTGAACCACAACCGTTGCATCCCTGCTGTCCCCGTACAAAACAGTAATTCCCCCAGCAGTTCCATTGCCAGGTCATTTAACTTTTCATTGGTATTATAAATCGCCACCCCTGCACGGCGCGGATTCATCCGACTCCGGAAATGCGCCCGGAAACGCTCTAGGTAATGCGATAAGCGCAAATGATGCTCCAGGGGAATTTGTTTCTGTTGCAATTGCTGATAGTCCGTGAGCAACTGCCGAATGGTGACGGTCATTCTTCGCGCTAATTTACAGGCGATCGCCACCAATGCCTTAGCTTCCTCTAAACTCAGGGGGCGACGTTGACTATAACGGCGCAGGGGATTCGTGCTGCGTAGCATCCAGAGGAACACCCGATTTTTAATGATATCTTGCAGTTGTTCTTCTTTGGCGACGGCTAAAATTGATTGAGATGCGTTCAGATCCAAGGCTTCGATCGCCAACAGCAGCAAGTCAATTTGCAACCGCGCACGTCTGGGGCATCCCCGCCCGGAAAACCCTGGTGGTTCGGGCAGATGCTCTAAAATTATCGGAGTGGTTGTTTCGGGTGGATGGGTTGTTTGCATTACGCTTACCGGAGCATTCATTGTAATTCGCCTTGATGGATGACTGACTTGAGTGCAATTGACCGCCAGGTTGCTGTCTCTAACTTTGATTTTAGTATTGACCTAAAGAGTTGAGTTTTGATCTAGCGATCCTTGCAGCAGTTGTGGAAGACGTCGGCGGCCCCCAACCGTCGGCGGCCCAGAACATCCGAGGGTCCATGAAAATGTTACAAATCATTTAGGATTGCTATAGCGATCCTAAATCAGTTGTGGAAGACGTCGGCGGCCCCCAACCGTCGGCGGCCCAGCCCTTCGACCCCCTTCGACCCCCTTCGACCCCCTTCGACGTAGCTCAGGACAGGCTTCGACTTCGCTCAGGGCAGGCGTAGCTCAGGACAGGCTTCGACTTCGCTCAGGGCAGGCGTAGCTCAGGACAGGCTTCGGCCCTTCGACGTAGCTCAGGACATGCTTCGCTCAGGACAGGCTTAGCTCAGGGGGAGAGGGGAGAAGACATAAGTTATAAATCATTTAGGATTGCTATAGCGATCCAAACGATCCTGTTGCCTCACCTTTCTGGTAGGCGCAACCGCCACCAGGGAACGCCCAAATGTTTTATTCTACCAATCCAGTACCTTACCCCAAAAAAGAACCCAGGTTTTACCGGATTTAGGGATGGATGTCCCTTGCATAGGGCGACGGAGATGACGAAACCCCGGGCTGAGTCCCCCTAGGTAATGGTAGGATTTAAAGCGCGATCGCACCCTGGCCGGTTTTATTCTAGCGATCGCCATCAGAGGCGATCGCTACAGTAGCGGGCAGATCCCCGAGTTTCTGTACATAATCTCTGCCAATTCGTAACCAATCTGGTCCCGAAACCCAGTTTCTGCTCCGATTATTTCAGCCTGAACCCACCTGATAGCCACTCTTTCATCATCTTCTCAACTTGACTTGCTGATTATGGATCTCAAATCTCTAGTTCGTGACATTTCCGACTTTCCCAAACCGGGCATTCTGTTTCGGGATATTACCACCCTCCTGCGAGACCCCCAGGGTTTACGGTATGCGGTGGACCTCATGACAGAAAAATGCGCCCCTCTCCAACCGGATTGCATCGTCGGCATGGAGTCTCGCGGGTTTCTATTTGGGGTCCCTTTAGCGTATCAACTCGGCATCGGGTTTATCCCCGTTCGCAAACCGGGTAAATTACCCGCCCCTTGTCACGAAATTGAGTATCAGTTGGAATACGGCAGCGATCGCCTTTCCATGCACCAGGACGCCATCCAACCCGGTGCTCGGGTCTTAATTGTAGATGACCTGATTGCCACTGGAGGAACTGCCGTTGCAACCGTCCAACTTTTAGAACTAGCCCAAGCCGAATTGGTTGGCTTTTGCTTTTTAATTGAATTACAGAATTTGAACGGACGACAAAGACTCCCCAATGTCCCCATTCTAACTTTGATAGAGTATTAAATAGAGGATTAGAATTTTCCCGGGCTAATTCCCCCCAAGTCTCTCGCGATCTCCCTCACCGCCTAACAACCCCAACCTTTATAGGGAATGAGCCACAAAACAATCATAGACAATCAAAATAAACTCTATGGCTACTACTAAATCTCCCTCCAGTCGCCAACGCCTAGACTCGGCAAAAAACAGCCTGACTAACGCCTTCACCAGCGAGACTTTTTTTTATGTAGTTAAGCGCTTATTACAAGCCTTATTAACCCTATTACTAGCCTCTGCGCTGAGTTTTTCCATTATTCAACTTGCCCCAGGGGATTACTTAGATACCTGGCGGCAAAATCCCCAAATTTCCCCGGAAACCTTAGATGCTTTAACCGCTAGATTCGGTCTTAATCGCCCTCCCATTGAGCAGTATTTCCGCTGGCTGACCCAAATTATCACCCAAGGGGATTTTGGGTATAGTTTCAAATATCACCGCCCAGTCACCGAATTATTATGGGAACGCATCCCCAATACCCTGCTGTTGTCCTTTTCTTCCTTAATCCTGACTTGGGCGATCGCCATTCCTCTGGGGATTATCAGCGCGGTTCGACAAAATACCACCCTTGACAAGTTATTACGCACCCTCAGTTACATGGGACAAGGGTTTCCTAGCTTCATTACCGCCTTGTTATTCCTGTTTTTAGCCCAGAGACTTTCTCCCCTCTTTCCTGTTGGTGGCATGACCAGTATTTTCCACAATGAACTCACCCCCTTTGGCAAAATTCTGGATATTGCTTGGCACATGATTTTACCCACCCTCGCCCTCTCAATTACCAGTTTCGCCGGGTTGCAACGGATTACCCGGGGCGAATTATTAGATGTCCTGCGTCAAGACTACATTCAAACCGCCCGCGCTAAAGGATTGCCAGAAAATCGCGTGATTTACGTTCACGCCCTGAGAAATGCTATCAATCCCTTAATCACGATTTTGGGCTTTGAATTTGCCGGTTTACTCAGTGGCGCATTTATTGCGGAATTCTTCTTTAACTGGCCCGGTTTGGGACGGTTAATTTTAGATGCAGTCAGAAGTCAAGATATTTATCTGGTCATGGTTAGTTTGATGATGGGGGCCGTGATGTTAATTATCGGCAACTTATTAGCGGATTTGCTCCTAAAATCCATTGACCCGCGCATTAAGTTGGCGAATCTCAAATAAACGCCAATGCCCTCATCCCCCAACCCCTTCTCCCAAAATGGGAGAAGGGGTTGGGGGATGAGGGTCCGGATGCACTAGCCCTGTCAATCTGTATTAATTCGTAGGGGCGCAATGCTTGCGCCCCTGGGGCGCTTCTCGAAGCGCCCCTACAAGAAACAATGATGTTTCGTCATCAAATTTACCTTTTGTAGGGGCGCTTCTCGAAGCGCCTGTCCAAGAAATAACGATGTTTCGTCATCAAATTTACCACCTTAACAGGGCTAGTCCGGATGCACCCGTTTTATCCCATTTACTCCAAACAGTTTAGATAAGTATGTACTCGCAAATTCATTATTTAATTCGCTCCAAAATTGACGGCAGCTATATCGCCGCCCATCCTCGGGAAAATAATCCAGACAAACCAGCAGATTCAGGATATTTGCTGCTGTTTCGCGAACATTTTGATGCCTTAACCTATATGAATAAATATGCCCCGGACCTCAAGGACCGAGTGGCGATCGAATCCATACCGGGTTCTCAGCTAGGCGCTATACTGAATCGGTGGGGGTTTACAGGAATTGGTCTCGTTCAAGACCCTTTGCTGCCCCGGGTAGAATTTTTAACAAAAACTTCCGGGATGTAAATCCCGTTTTGGCATCAAAAATTAGGAAATTTATCTCATGACAACGGTCCCTTTAAATTTTAAAACAGCCCCAGGACATCAAATTTTAGCCGCAGCGGGGAAAACAGTGCTCAGACCCGGAGGAATTGCGGCAACTGAGCAGTTATTGAACTGGGCCAATTTTCAACCCGGGGAAACGGTGTTGGAGTTAGCTTCCAGTTTTGGGGAGAGTGCGATCGCCATTGCTCAACGGTTTGGAGTGCGCGTAGTTGGGGTGGAAAAAAATCCCCAAAGTGTTGAGCGATCGCGCCAAAATATTCGCGATGCCGGATTGGCATCTCAAATCGAAATCATCGAAGGGGATATCTTTCGTTTGGAGGAGATTCCCGGAGAATTTGATTATGTTTTAGCCGAAGCGATTTTAACCATGCAATCCCTCCCGGGAAAAACCAAAGTGGTAGAATCGATTCGCAAGAAACTCAAACCCGGAGGCAAATTTCTCTCCCAAGAAATGCTGGTTCTGGACAAAGAAGAAGAGATTCATAAAGTCTTAGCTAAAGTCATCCGGGTCAATTCAGCGCCCCTTTCCCTCAATCATTGGACAGAGCTTTATGCACAAGCGGGATTACAAGTGCAGCAAACCCACAGTGGAGGCATGGAATTATTGAACCTGAAACAACTGATTCGGGATGAAGGAGTGGGGGGGACCATTCGCATTGCTAAAAATATTTTAACCAATGCGCCATTACGAGAACGGGTGTTAGAAATGCGCCGGACCTATCTCAACTATCAAAAGGAATTAGGCTACATCGCCATTTGTGCGATCGCTCAATAAAGATTGAAGTCTAATTTCAATTAAAAACCCTCCTTTCCTCAGTCCTAGGCGGGATAATATTCCCTCCAAAACCAGGACAATTCCAGGGAACCGCCCAAGTTCATGGATTTCTTGCTAAACTTAAAGGACAGCCCCTTAAATTCAAGGGGCTGGAACACCAAAAGGAGACCGATAAAAATGACTGCGATCGCCCCTAATAATGCAACTTTTACCACCCACTTAAAAACCCTGATTGAATATCCCGCCGATGGAGTTCTGCGTCAAGTCGTCTTGCAAGATAAAGCCTGTCAATATATCTTAATTTGCCTAGCTGCCGACAAGGATATTTCTGAACATACCGCCCCACGCAATGCCACAGTCAATGTGATTGAAGGGCGAGGCATCCTCACCTTAGAGGGGGAAGAAATCATCCTAGAACCCGGTGTTTTCGCCTTCATGCCCGGTAGCACCCGTCATGCTTTAAAAGCGGAAGAAAATTTAGCCTTTTTGCTGACTTTTTCTGAAAATCCCAAAGCCAGCTAAAACCAAATCCGGTTGTAAAAAGTCGATTTTCTCTCGCAGCCCGCGCCCGCTGGCTTCGTCTGCGTAGCCCCACCCTTTAGGGTGCGGGTTTTTATTTTAAAAACTTAGACAGGATTTATCCAATCTTTAACATTAAGCGCTAAATGTAGAGTTGTACGGTGGGCAGTGCTCACCCTACAATTGCTCCTCCTACTCCCAGGTGATCGAGATTGGAGCCATTGTCAAAATGATTTAGGCTGGCTATAGTCCCGCCAAAACCAGGACAATTCCAGGGAATCGCCCCAGTTCATAGATTGCTTGGTAAAATAGAGACACCGACCCTTGAATGCAAGGGGATGGCACACCAAAAGGAGACCGATAACAATGACTGCGATCGCCCCTAATAACGCACCGTTTACAACCCCATTAAAAACCCTGATTGAATATCCCGCCGATGGAGTTTTGAGCAAAGTGGTTTTACAAGATAAAGTCTGTCAATATACCTTATTTTGTCTAGCTGCTGATACTGATATTTCTGAACATACCGCCCCCCGTAATGCCACCGTTAATGTGATTGAAGGGCGAGGCATCCTCACCTTAGAGGGGGAAGAAATCATCCTAGAACCCGGTGTTTTTGTGTTCATGCCCGGTAGCGCCCCTCATGCTTTAAAAGCGGAAGAAAATTTAGCCTTTTTGCTGACTTTTTCTGAAAATCCCAAAGCCAGCTAAAACCAAATCCGGTTGTTAAAAGTCGATTTTCTCTCGCAGCCCGCGCAGGCGGGCTTTGTTAGTGTAGCCCCACCCTTTAGTGTGCGGGTTTTTAGACACCGGATTCTCCCATCGGGCGATCGGCACTTAGACAGGATTTACCCAATCTTTAACATTAAGCCCTCTTCTGTAGAGGCGATTCGCGAATCGCCTCTACAGAAGAGGGTTGATTCTCAAAATTTGTGTAAGTTCTGTTAGCGGTAAAAACGGGCTAAAAACCCCCTACAATTAAGGCATACCTTTTATCGTTCGAGGAGACAGAGCGAGAATGCCTGCTGCTGTTGGAGTAATTCAAACCTTAGGGTTTCCGGCTGTGCTTGCCGCTGCTGATGCGATGGTTAAAGCCGCCCGAGTCACCCTTGTGCATTATGATTTAGCGGAAAGAGCCGAGTTTATGGTGGCCATTCGCGGACCCGTTTCTGAAGTGGAAACCGCTATGGCGGCAGGAATTGCCGCTGGAGAGAATACCTTTGGGGGTGTGGTCGTCACCCATTATATTATTGCCAACCCCACCAACAATGTCGTCGATGTCATGTCGATCGCCTACACCGATGCAGTAGAACAGTGGCGATGATTCCTGCCCCTACTCCGGACCCGAAAATTATAAAATAATCCGCATCTCAAGACTAAATGTGTCAACAAGCTGCGTAAAATTGGGTTTGGGAGTTTTACAGTTTTGATTGAGGAAATTAGAGGATGCCATCACAGCAAGCAGTTGGAGCACTTGAAACCAAGGGGTTTCCAGGAATTTTAGCAGCAGCAGACGCGATGGTGAAAGCAGGTCGCGTCACCTTAGTCGGATATATTAGAGCCGGAAGCGCGCGCTTCACCGTGATGATTCGGGGGGATGTCTCGGAAGTCAAAACGGCAATGGAGGCCGGAATTGATGCCGTAGAGCATACATTTGGGGCGACCTTAGAAACTTGGGTAATTATTCCCCGTCCCCACGAAAACGTGGCATCGGTGCTGCCGATCGACTATTCCGATAGTGTGGAACAATACCGGCAAGCAACAGAAGGGATGAGACTGCCTCGGGGAAATGGTGCACCGCCACTCTAAGCACAGATGAGGGAGGAGTCCCCAGAAGTAGGGCGCACACCATCGTGCGCTCCTTCTCTTGCTGCGGCTGGATCACAGGAGTCCTGTGAAGCCTCAAACCGCCTTGAACTCCCCATCATTTGCCCCGATTAATTGGAGCGATAATAGTTAATATCTAACCCCAGCAGCACCTTTTCCGTATTCGCTAAATCCCCAATAAACTTCTGTAGGGGGGGCGGCAGTTTCTTGACTAACGTCGGAATGGCAATAATTTGTTCTTGTTCCATCAGTTCCGGCTGTTCATAAATATCAACAACTTCTAATTCATATCGTCCCGGTAAATATTCTTCACAAATATTTTTTATTTTGTTGAAAGCCCGATTAGAATTGGGCGTATTTCCAGCAATAAATAAGCGAAGTAAGTATTTTTCCTCCGGAGGTCGCGACAAAAACTCTTCAAATACATCGACCTCGGGTTTAGAGATTTTTTCCGGATTGTTTTCCATGTTCTTTTCCTTGCATGAGTCAGTGATATCATAGGCTACTGCTAAAAGAGAAATAGCAGACGTTTAAACATTTACACGAATTCTTGTGAGTCGGGAGAAGAGGGTTCTTTAGAGTGCATCCCACTTTTGTAGCCCTCACCCTAAATCCCTCTCCCAAAATGGGAGAGGGACTTTGAATCCGGCTCCCCTTCTCCCATTTTGGGAGAAGGGGCGGGGGGGATGAGGGTCAACTGTTCAAATTGAGATGCTCCCGTTCGTTAGCCCTTCCAGACTTTCCAGGGGAATATCTCGAATCGGAGGCTGTAGCCCAGTTTTTCCGAGGGATAATCTCTGGTGACCCACAAGGAAAGGGTGACTCGCTCTTTCACCCGTCACGGAATAATTTAGACCCCCTATAAGTCAGTCTTCCCATCAACCCGTCGCATTTCTCCCATTTTTACTTCAGTTTCTCGGTGAATTTTTTCCTCCAACTCTTCTTTCTGGATCATCCGTTCTATCTCAGCTTTTTCTAATTCAAAATCAGCTTGCATTGCCTGAATTCTGGCTTCAATCACCGCCCGTTTCCGTTCGATGTTTCGTTGTTTGGTTTCAATTTCTTTTTGCCGCAGTAATGTGTCTGCTTGTTCGCGAGATTCCTGGACCGCCCGCGCTGAACCCGTGAGTACCCCTCCAGGTCCGAGATAGGCTTTGATTAATTCTACCCCAGATGAACTCAGGCGAAATTCCCGGACTTGATTCGAGTGTTCCATGCCGCGAGATTTCAGCAGGTAAAGTAAGCGATTGCGTTCGCCGTTGGTTTCCATATCCCGCAGCATCAGCCAGGTATCCATTAATGAAGAAACCCCGATATCTGTGCGTTCTAAGGAGGTACTGCTGCTGATGGTGAGACTCGTCATCAAACTGGTGATAATGTGGGTTTTCAGAAAGTCGATCAGGCGCATTAGAAAGGATTTGACCTCGATATCATTCCCGACATAATGCAGGTTGGAAATTGGATCAACAATCACAACCTGGGGTTTTAAGGTCTCGATCGCATGATAGAATTTGACCAGGTGCATTTCTAACCCGTACAGGGTCGGACGCACGGATTCAAAAACGAGTAGCCCATCCCGAACACAACTTTCTAAGTCTAACCCAATCGATCGCATATTCCGAATAATTTGGTTGGGAGATTCCTCAAACGCAATGTACAAACAGCGTTCTCCCCGTCTACAAGTTGCTTGGGCAAAATGTGCTGCTACTGTACTTTTTCCGGTGCCTGCCGTACCACTAATTAAAACACTACTGCCACGATAAAATCCCTGACCTCCCAACATCGCATCAAGACGGTGAATTCCCGTAGAAATTCGTTCCGTAGACACTTGATGATTCAGTCCAATTGAAGTAATCGGGACAACAGAAATGCCGTCTTTTTCAATTAAAAAGGGGTACTCATTACTGCCATGTTTGGACCCGCGATATTTGACAATATGTAAAGTCCGGGTGGCAATGCGATCGCTAACTTGCTGTTGCAGACGAATGACACAATCGGAAACATATTCCTCTAATCCTTGACGGGTGAGGGAATTTTCCCCACTTTCGGCGGTAATAATCGCCGTCACCCCTTTATCTTTCAGCCAGCGAAACAACCGGCGCAGTTCGGATCGGACGATCGCCTCGTTGTCCAATCCGCCAAAGAGCACCTCTAGGGTATCCAAGGCAACGCGCTTGGCTTGGACTCGATCAATGGCGATCGCCAGTCGCAGAAACAATCCTTCTAAATTGTATTCTCCAGTTTCTTGAAACTCACTGCGATCAATTTGGACATAATCAATCCCTAATTTTTTTCGGTCTTGTAAAGCTTTAACATCCCACCCCAGGGAGATGACATTTTGTCTTAATTCTTCGGCAGTTTCTTCAAAAGACATAAACACACCCGGTTCATCATAGTCCTCAACCCCCTTGATTAAAAACTGCATCGCCATCAAGGTTTTCCCACAACCGGCAGTTCCACAGACTAACGTGGGTCGTCCCTGGGGTAATCCACCCCCGGTTATTTCATCCAACCCTCGAATACCCGAGGGACATTTTGTGATCTCCTGCGGTTCAGTTTTTTCCTTAAAATTTTGTTGAATCATGATTTTACAAATGGATTTTGGAAAGATTAGACAATGATTACCCTGTAATTATTATATCGCGCCCTCGGTTCTATCTCGCGCTGCATGATCCCGGAGAACGACTGAAGTCGTTACTACAAACGGGGGAATTGACGGGTTGTCTTTGTTCGTAGTAACGACTTCAGTCGTTTCTTTCCCAAGCTTTAACGCCGGGTTCCCATGAACCCGGATAACGACTGAAGTCATTACTACAAACGGGGAAATTGACGGGTTTCTTAGTTCGTAGTAACGACTTCAGTCGTTTCTTTCCCACGGTTTATCGCGGGGTCTGCATGAACCCGGATAACGACTGAAGTCGTTACTACAAACGGGGAGATTGACGGGTTTCTTTGTTCGTAGTAACGACTTCAGTCGTTTCTTTCCGAGGGTTTATCCCCGGGTTCATCCGAACCCGGATAACGACTGAAGTCGTTACTACAAACGGGGGAATTGCCGGGTTTCTTTGTTCGTAGTAACGACTTCAGTCGTTTCTTTCCCCGATATTTAACGAGTTCTACGGTTGACTTTGTTGGTGGGATTGGGTCTTTCTGCCTGCGATCGCATCGTTAGACTAATCCGCTTCAACTTTTCATCCACAGAGAGCACACGCACTTTCACCACCTGTCCCACCTTGACCACTTGATTCGGATTATCCACAAAGCGATCGGCGAGTTGGGAAATATGCACCAATCCATCCTGGTGCACCCCAATATCCACAAACGCGCCAAAGTTGGCAACATTCGTCACCACCCCTTCGAGTTCCATTCCCGGTTGCAAATCCTTCAGTTCATTCACTCCCTCTTTAAAGGTGGCGGATTTAAACTGAGCACGGGGGTCGCGTCCCGGTTTTTCCAACTCGGCAATAATATCCCGTAAGGTGGGAATTCCCACCAGTTCAGTGACATATTTATCCAACTTCACCGATTTTAATTGGTCCGATGCTTTGGCAATGTCTGTTAAGGGGACGTTTAAATCAGCAGCAATGGCCTTCACCACCGGATAACTCTCCGGATGCACTGCCGTATTATCTAACGGATTCTCTCCGCCGCGAATTCGCAAAAAACCCGCTGCCTGTTCATAAGTTTTTGGTCCTAATTTTGCCACTTTCAGCAATTGACGGCGATTTTTAAAAGCCCCATTTTCATTGCGATAGGTGACAATATTTTTAGCAATGGTTGGCGTCAATCCGGAAACAAACGTCAGTAATTCCTTAGAGGCAGTATTCAAATCTACGCCAACATAGTTAACGCAACTTTCCACCGTTTCCTCTAATTTTTTCCGCAATAACTTTTGGTCCACATCATGTTGATATTGACCCACCCCAATGGATTTAGGGTCAATTTTCACCAATTCCGCTAACGGGTCTTGCAACCGTCTTCCAATGCTAATCGCACCCCTGACCGTTAAATCTAAATCGGGAAACTCCTCTCGCGCTACATCACTGGCGGAATAGATAGAGGCACCGGATTCATTCACCATCACCTTAATCGGTTGGGGAGTACAGGTTTTAATTACCTCGCCAATAAAGGCATCGGTTTCTCGTCCAGCGGTGCCATTGCCAATGGCAATCAATTCGATTTGATATTTAGCAATCAGGGTTTTAATGGTTTTGGCCGCTTCTAGCTTCTGCCTGTCCCCGGTGTGGGGGAAAATGGTGTGGTATTCTAAAAACTGCCCAGTGCCATCGAGCACCGTGACTTTGCATCCAGTTCTAAATCCCGGGTCAATGGCGATCGCCGGTTTCATTCCCGCAGGTGCCGAGAGTAATAACTCCCGTAAATTAGATTCAAAGGTGCTAATGGAAGCGAGATCCGCCTCTTGTTTTTTGAGCGATCGCACCTCAGTGGTCAGAGAATTTTTCATCAACCGATTAAACGCATCTTTTATCATCTCCCGATAAAAGTTTTTAATCTCTGGAACCTTGGTTTTAATCTCCTGGGACTCCAAATATCCCAACACCTGAGACTCATCAAAATCCAAATCCAGGGTGAGAATCTCCTCCTTTTCTCCCCGGAACAAAGCTAACAGGTTATGGGATGCAATATCCTTGACTTTGGCCTGATAATCCCGGTACATTTCATATTTTGTACTCCCTTCGGGATGGTCATCCTTAATTTTGGAGACAAATCGCCCCTCCTGTAAGAAATAATCCCGTAAATAGGCCCGAGATTCGGCCCGTTCCGAGACCGCTTCTGCTAAAATATCCGAAGCACCTTGGAGAGCATCTTCTGCCGTGTTAATGCCATTTTCTGGGGAGAGATATTTGGCCGCTTCTGCCGCTAAACTGGCCGTTGCTTTACTCAGATTCAAGGCAGCAATCCACTCCGCCAAGGGTTCTAACCCTTTTTCACGGGCAACCGTAGCGCGAGTCCGCCGCTTGGCACGATAGGGGAGATAGAGGTCTTCCAGTTCAGTTTTTTGCTGACAGGATTCAATTTTGAGCCTCAGTTCATCGGTGAGTTTTCCCGCTTGGGAAATGGCCTCTAAAATGACTTTTTTCCGGTCTTCGATTTCCGTAATATAAGCAAACCGTTCCGCAATATCGCGTAACTGAACCTCGTCTAACGACCCGGTGCGTTCTTTCCGATATCGGGCAATAAACGGAATCGTTGCTCCTTCCTGCAACAATTCTAAGGCATTTTCGACTTGCCAGAGATTAACCGAGAGTTCTTGACTGATCAGATTGGGAATGTTGAGCATGGATTTTTTTATCGAGTAAGGGTTGAAATCCCTACCTAATTGCTAAACTCGCTAAAAAATTTAAAGTATTGAGGGGGTAGGTTCCCCCTGTTACAATCAATAGTTGCGATCGCTATTTCCAGGCGAGATAGGGCAATTGAGCAGCGGTGGTGCGGATGGCATCGCGATTACCAACCAACTGTCCGCAAGTATCCCAGGTGCCCGTGGTGAGCATTTGGTGGGGACCTGCTGCCATATTAACCGATGCATTGAATCCTTGGAACTGCACCTGTCTCGCCTCTAAATTTAAGGTCATTTCCAGGTTAGGATTACCGGCGATCGCCTCTTGCAACGTTCTGACGGTGGCAGGGTCAGCGGTGACACAGGCAACCCCCATCGCCACACAATTGCCAAAGAAAATCTCAGCAAAACTTTCCCCAATAATGCCATCAATTCCCCACCGGGCGATCGCCTGGGGTGCGTGCTCCCGACTGGAACCACAGCCAAAATTCGCATTCACCACCAACAATTTCGCCCCTTGATATTGGGGTTGGTCAAAAGGATGAGTCCCATTAGATTGAGCGCGATCGTCCTTAAAAACCTCTTCCCCCAACCCATCAAACGTCACACAGCGCAAAAACCGCGCCGGAATAATGCGATCGGTATCAATATCATTCCCTACCAGGGGAATTCCCCGACCCTGAATGCTTTTT
This sequence comes from Oscillatoria sp., assembly GCA_011390515.1. Classification (GTDB taxonomy): domain Bacteria; phylum Cyanobacteriota; class Cyanobacteriia; order Cyanobacteriales; family Laspinemataceae; genus Laspinema. The sequence goes on along the minus strand of JAABSJ010000043.1, from coordinate 2,752 downwards.
ACTTGATTACTCATCGATATTTTTCTCCTAGATTTGCTGTGGATTATTGCGACACCCGCTGGGGGTTAAAACCCCGGGACCGCTGGGGGTTCAAACCCCCAGCTAATAGCTAAAGTCGGTTAAAACCGACTGGGATAATTTGGCGGGTTCTGCGATGGACCGCTGCGGGTTTGAACCCCCGCCGGTTATTGACTTATAAGTTGATGTTTTTAGTCGGTTTTTAACCGACTTTAGCTATTAGGCGGGGGTTTGAACCCCCGCCGGTTGTTATCCCCCGCCGGTTGTTATCCCCTACAACAACTCCCGAACATCCGAAACCACCCCATTAATAGCAGCAGCAACAACCATTGCCGGACTCATTAATAACGTGCGACCTTCCGAAGACCCTTGACGACCTTTAAAATTCCGATTAGAAGAAGAGGCGCTAATTTGACTCCCTTGCAACTTATCAGGATTCATCGCCAAACACATAGAACAGCCCGATTCCCGCCATTCAAAGCCCGCTTCTAGAAAAACTTTATCCAATCCTTCCGCTTCCGCTTGCTTTTTCACATCCTCAGAACCGGGGACAATAAAGGCTTTAATTCCCGAAGCAACTTGACGACCTTTCGCGAATTTTGCTGCTTCTCGCAAATCACTAATTCGCCCATTGGTGCAGCTTCCCACAAAGCAAACATCCACCTTAGTTCCGGCAATGCGATCGCCTGGATTCAATTTCATATAGCGATACGCTTCTTGCGCGATCGCCCGATCGCTCTCCGATAATTCCTCCGGTTTCGGAATCGTTTCATTAATCCCAATTCCTTGACCCGGTGTAATTCCCCAAGTCACCGTCGGCGCAATATCTGCCGCATCAAAAACGACCACATCATCATATTCCGCATCTACATCACTGCGGATACTCGTCCACCACTCTACCGCCTGATCCCACTCTTCCCCTTTCGGTGCAAATTCTCTCCCTTTGAGATAGTCAAACGTCACCTGATCCGGATTAATATATCCACATCTGGCCCCGCCTTCAATTGCCATATTACAAACGGTCATCCGTTCTTCCATCGACATTTGCTCAAAAGTGGTTCCGGCATATTCGTAGGCATATCCCACGCCGCCATTCACCCCTAATTTGCGAATCAGGTGCAGGACAACATCTTTGGCATAAACTCCCGGATTCAGAGTGCCATTGACCTCAATTTTCCGAACCTTGAGCTTAGAAAGGGCCAAAGTTTGGGAGGCGAGGACATCCCGCACTTGACTGGTACCAATGCCAAAGGCGATCGCCCCAAATGCGCCGTGAGTTGAGGTGTGCGAATCCCCACAGGCGATCGTCATTCCCGGTTGGGTGAGCCCCTGTTCCGGTGCAATCACATGGACAATTCCCTGCCGTCCTGACCCCACATTATAAAAGCGAATATCATGGGCCTTACAATTGTCCTCTAACGCGACAATCATCTCTTCTGCCAGGACATCGGCAAAGGGACGCGCTTGATTTTCCGTCGGCACAATATGGTCTACCGTCGCCACCGTCCGTTCTGGAAACAACACCTTCAGTTCCCGTTCGCGCAACATGGCGAATGCTTGGGGACTGGTGACTTCGTGGATGAGGTGCAGTCCAATAAACAACTGGGTTTGTCCGGAGGTTAGAGTACCGACGGTATGTGAATTCCAAACTTTATCGAAAAGTGTCCCCTTACTCATAACTTGATCGGGCTTCGTTGATGGGTGCAATCTTTTATCTTAAAGCGAATCGTCGGCAAGGTGGTGGAATTTGCAGGTTTTGTTAAGGATTGGGGGATTTGTCATTGGTCATTGGTCATTTGTCCTTTGTCCTTGGTTTGAAGTACACTTCCGGTCCCCTCCCCTGTGTCTTGGTCCGGGTTAGGGTGGGGTCCTCTTTTGTTGAAAATTGGGAGATCGGGGAGGTGCTTAGGGAACTCCAAAACATAAAATCTCCAAAACGTTCGTTCGTAGGATCAACGGAATAGCCCCGTCAATGTAGGGGCGCAAGCATTGCGCCCTTGGGGCGCAAGCATTGCGCCCCTACAGATACCTTCCTTTCAGTTGAACCGTTGGATGATTTATATTTTGCAATCCCCTGATGGTGATTGAGCTTACTCTGAAGTCCACCTCCGGTCCCCTCCCCTTGGCAAGGGGAGGGGACCGGGTGGGGTGCGCGTGACTTGCGTTACGCAAGTCACGCGGTAACGACTGAAGTCGTTACTACGAACTGAGCTATTTTCTACGCTAAGGCAGGGACCGGAATGGTCAAATGCGGATAGAGGGGGAAGCGATCGCACAAACTAGCCACCCGTTGGCGACAGTCGGCTACTACCGACTCATCCTCGGGGTTTAACAGCCGATCGCTGATGATGTTGGCAATCTCGGTAAATTCGGTGGTTCCCATGCCGCGTGTGGTCATGGCAGGCGACCCTAGGCGCAATCCACTGGTGACAAACGGCGATTGGGGATCAAAGGGAACAGTGTTTTTGTTCGCGGTGATATGCACTTCGCTCACCAGTTTATCCGCTTGTTTCCCGGTCATATCAACCGATCGCAGGTCCACCAGCATCAAATGATTATCCGTCCCATCGCTCACCAGTTTCAGTCCTCGGCTTTGTAATTGGGCGGCCATTGCCTGAGCATTGGCAATCACTTGGCCCGAATAGGCTTTAAACTCAGGTTTGAGGGCTTCTCCAAAGGCGACGGCTTTTCCGGCAATGACGTGCTCTAAGGGTCCGCCTTGGGTGCCGGGGAA
>JAABSJ010000042.1 GCA_011390515.1 Oscillatoria sp. | reverse complement strand
GTGATTCTTTCTTCACCAAAACTTCATAAAAATGTGTACAAGAATATTCTTTTTTCACTAGAAAAACTGGGTATTATAACAACAATCTTACTTCTGGAGGTCTATATCCTGAGCCTAGAAATGCCCCCTTGCATTTTGAAGAGTTTTTCCGGGTGGTTCAGAACTGTGTATAATAGCACGAGTCATCAAGCGTGAACAACAAGTTTCGGCTGACTCTGCTCCAATCGGCCCCTTTTAGCCAAAACTGCACCCAGTTTACTTTTGACAAAATTCTTTCAGGGCTAAAGAGTCATTCATGCATGAGTGCCATACACAGACGAACTGGATACTTGAAAGCCCCTAATTAATTAGCTCACAGAACTTTTCACTATCCAGTTATGGTAAAGCCCTGCAAAAAGTGAAGGGCCACCAAGAGGCAATTGATATTTGGGGTCGGGTAATTAAACTGAAACCCAATAACGAGCAATTATACTTTTCCCTCAGTCAATCGATGATTTATTTTAACCCTTGACAAAAGTCAATTTTTGTGATAATAAACGCCCCAAAAATGGGGCAGAGATTTACCACCGAGGGGATTTTTCTAGCAATTTTTGGGCCGCCACCCGATCCAACCCTGGGGAGAAAAAATACCCCTGTCCATAATCACAGTGCAACGACCAAAGCTGCACTAAATGTTGCTCTTTTTCCACCCCTTCTGCAGTGACGTACATCCCCAGATTATGGGCAAGGGTGGCGATCGCCCGGACAATTTCCGAACTTTCATTATCCCCCTCCATTCCCATCACAAAAGACTTGTCAATTTTCAAGGTATTAATCGGAAATTGAGCCAGATGAGACAGGGAAGAATATCCAGTCCCAAAATCATCAATGCATAAATGAATATTCCGCGCCCTCAATTGTTCCAGTAACTCCGCTGCTAATGCCGCATTTTCCATTAACACACTTTCCGTAATCTCCAACTTCAAACTACTCGGATCCAGATGGGTTTCTTCTAAAATGCGATCGATGCGATCCAATAAATCCGGTTGTCCCAACTGCTGCCCGGACAAATTAACACTAATACTCAACGGTTCCGGTGTATTAAATTGCTCATGCCACTGTTGCATTTGCAGGCAAGCTTCCCGCAACACCCATTCCCCCAAGGGTAAAATCAACCCCGTTTCTTCTGCCACCGGGATAAATTCCCCGGGAAACACTAACCCGCGTTCGGGATGTTGCCAGCGCACTAAGGCTTCAAATCCTGAGAGTAACCCCGTATCTAACGCCACAATCGGTTGATAATGGAGCAGGAATTCCGACGGTTCTAAATTAGTCTGACTGTCGGGGTTTTCTTCTAAACTCCGAGTATTGGAAATGACTAAATGAGACGCAGATTCAGTGATTGTTCTCGGTAGAAATTGTGGCTGAGGTCTAGGAGCTTGGATGGGCAAATCACCATTTTTAAGAATAGAGCGCCGCAAATCATTTTCTAAGTTTAACTGAGCTACGGCATTTTCTAACATTTTACTGTCAAACAATTCATATCGCGCTTTGCCTCGGGCTTTGGCGCGATACATGGCAATATCCGCATCCCGGAGTAAATCTTCAGGACGATCATAGCCCAGGATGCTGGGGGCGATGCCAATACTTGCTGAGGTAAAGACTTCATAACCTTTCAGATTAAAGGGAGAAATCAGTTCAGTTTGGATCTGTTCAGCCAGGGTGCTTGCGGTTTCAATATCGGGGATATGTTCGACTAAAATGGTAAATTCATCCCCCCCAAACCGAGCGAGAATATCACCAGCACCGACACAGTTTTGCAGGCGTTTGGCCAAAGCAACGAGCAGGCAATCCCCAATAAAATGCCCTAAACTGTCATTAACCACTTTAAATCGGTCTAAATCCAGAAAAATCACCGCAAACTGATAATCGGGTTGAACTTTGGCCCGAGTTAAGGCCGAAGTGAGGCGGTTTAGGAAAAAGGCCCGGTTCGGCAACCCGGTGAGACTATCGTGGAGGGCTTCATGGCGTAATGTATCTTGGGCATTCTGGCGATCGGTGATGTCCATAACGTGAATATGCACAATATTCAGGGAGGGAATCGGGTGATACAACCAATAAAACAGCCGATCCTGGACGAAGCGTTCCACCTGCCACCCAGATTTTCCCTGCTTGAGGGAGGTGAAGACCAACTCCCGATGATTCCTGGGTAAAAAGCCGGTTACCAGTCCCAGGCGTAATTCTTCTAACACTCGTTCGGTGGCAGGATTGACGTAGACAATTTCCCCTTGAAAATCGCAGGCGAGGACGGGATTGGGGTTGTATTTGGGAAAGGCAGCGAGGCGGATATTGGCTTCTTCCGTGGCTTTGCGATCGCTGATATCGGTTTGGGAACCCGCCATGCGATAGGGTTTTCCCTGGCGATCGCGCACTGCCAGACCCCGAGACAGCATCCAACGATACTGTCCCTGGACATCTAACATCCGATGTTCACTTTTGAAGTGGGGAGTAACTCCAGCCAGATGATCGGCGATCGCCTGTTTGAGGGCGTCGATATCATCGGGATGAACTCGGCTAAACCACTCTTCTGGATGGTAAACCGAGTTATGCTCAGAAATCTTCTCACCACTTTCAATCTGATACCCCAGCAGGGATTTCCAACGCGGGGAAAAATACACCCGGTTGGTGATTAAATTCCAATCCCACAGTCCATCATTCGCCCCAGCTACGGCTAAAGCATATCGTTCTTCACTCTCACACAAGGCGCGTTCCCGTTTCTGGCGGTCGATCGCCGCGGCTAAAACATTGGCGATCGCCTGCAAAAAGTGCAAATCCTCTAAATCAAACTGATGGCGTTCCGTACTATAAGCCGCCAACACGCCATAAGGTCCCGTTTGTCCATGTACCAGCACTGTAATCCCACTGAGAATACCGCGTTCTAACAAAAAGGGGGAGGGAGTAAAACGGGTTTCCTCCTGGAAATTAGGCGACAAAATCGGTTCATTCACCCATATTGTATAACCCTCTTGGGATTCTGTATTGACCCTCATGGTTACCGACTGGACGATCGCATCCTGACAACATCCCCCACCAGCTTTTAACTCCAATTCCTGGAGATCGGGTAACAATTCCCACAAGCAACAACAATCGCTATCCAGGGTATGGAGAACTTCTTCCGCTGCTTCTTCAATCAGACTCATGACCTCCATCCCTGCCAGGGCCCACTGTCCTAACCCCGCAATCACCGCACTTTCCCGTGCGTGTGCGGCTAACAGTCGTTCAGTGCGCTTCCGTTCTTGCAGTTCCCGTTCCAAGGATGCCATATTCGCTTGCAACTGCTGTTCTAATTGATCGGCATGAAGTATAATTGGACGAGTCAGGGGGTATAGCAAGAGGGCGATTACTCCCGTGCCTAAGAGTAATAAAACAACCGTAACCCCAACTAAAACCTGGATCTGCCGAATTCCTGCCTCTACATGAGTGGAGGAAAGTTGTACCAGCACCACCCAGTTGCTACTGGGAATCGGTGCGAATGCCACCGATTCCGAACCGGGAAGACTGTTGTGCAGGAATTGTACACTGCGCTGATGCGTCATGTTCTTGTTCCGGAATACCAAAAGCTGAGTATTCCGTCCCAGGGGCATCAAACCGGCTTCATTCGTATAAGCAAGGAATGGCAGCAGGCGATCAATCCGCGCATTATTGACTCGTGCTAAGGCAATTTCTAGGGATTGACCAGCGCCGACAAACTCCTGTAAAATTCCTTCGATTTCCGAGACGGTGAATAAAAATAAATCCGTCCCCTGGGGTTCTGGGGATGGCGGGTTAACTCGGGCTACAGTGACGAGCAAATAAGACGAGTTGCCGACTTGCATCGGCTGGAAGGAGATTTTTTCAGGGGGATCCCCCACCAATTCCGACTCCAAGGCCAGGGGAATCTCCATCCCGAACTGGACCATCACCTCACCCTGGCGATCGATCCGAGTGATCCCCGCTATTTTTGGGGCTTGTTGGAGGACCTCCAGCAACAGGGGCGAACTCAACGGCAACCCCTGGGTTAAATCAACCCCAAGGGATTGATTCGATGTTTCTAGGGTGTTGCCACCAGAAAGCTGTTCAGCGATCGCCGTCACCTGCCAGAAATACTGCTCTAGGGCTTGACTTTTCGTTTGGGCTGCTAAAAGTACCTGTTGTTGGCGGTCCTGGTTGAGATGATGGGAAAGGAAGCCGATACTGACGATAGAAATGATTGCACCGATGGAGAGCATCCCCAATGCCGTATAAACCACCAGCGATCGCCGTAACCGTCCCGATAGGTTGCCATTTGCCACTGTTAATGCCCACCGTTGGAAAAGCAAGTGAATCTAAAGCCTCTTTCTCACGATAACGCTATCCATCCTTTTTAGTAAACCATTTTTGGCCCGGGTTTGTCTGCACAGTCTGAGATTTTCCAAAACACTATTTAGGATGCTCCGACCCCATCGACCAGAGTCCAGGATCCAAGAGTCCTCAACTTCTCCAGGGGAAACGGCCAATGGCAGTCAAACCCCCTAGAGTCGTCATAGAAGGTACTGGCAAAGACTGCACCGTCAAAATAAGTCCACCCTACCGGATCGTTACCCGGATTAGGAGTAATTATGGCTACCATTTGCCCCGTTAATCAAGGCGATCGGTCTTTTCCCTCATTTGTCCACCCCGGCCTGACTGCATCCGCATAGGTTATACCCCATCCAGTTTTTAAAGCCTATTTACTTTTGGCCCTCACCGGCAAAGTTTTTTCCCGATAGCCGAATCCTTGAATCGGTCAGCTTTTTCAGACAACGAAAACCAGACTCCCGATTCTTCCCTCAACCGCAAACGACATCCCCTCCCTTTTGCTGCTTTTCTCACTTTTAGTAAAGCCTGAACGAAAATCTCGCCTAAATTTTGGGAACCAGGAGGGAGGGCGGAGCAAGTCCCTAGGGACGATTCATGAATCAGGGAGCATCTCAAGAAGGACAGTTGGCTCTCATCCCCCGGTGACCCTTCTCCCAAAATGGGAGAAGGGTCACCGGGGGATGAGGGGGAGAGGGATTTAGGGTGAGGGCGACCTTTTAGGAGATGCTCCCATGAATCACTCCTCAATCCGTGGGTTATGACTGTTAAAACTCAAAGCAAAAGTAGTATTATTTGTCGCAACATAGGCTAAAGAACCGCTCTCACCCCCTTGAGCGGTTAGGCGGGGACTTGCAGGACACCCCGGAGTGGGTCCCTATGAATCCAGTGACCCATTTTACTCATCCTGGCTCAAAACAAAGAAGGGACTGATATCCAGTCTAATTCTATGAACAGTCATCCCAAATCCCACGGAATCAAGCCTTCCGTAAATTAGCCCCCCAGGAGAGGCTTTGCTCGATAGCCCCACCCTTCTCAGGAGCCAGGGTTTTTTGGAGAAAAATTATTAGACTCCGCGCCACAATTACCATACAATAAAAGTTCTGTCAACACCCTATGGAGGGAAGCATCCAAGGTCTACGCTCTCAAATACCGTTCACAGATAGGGGAAAACTCACAGATGCCAGACTACTATCAACTTGAAAAAGGCCTATGGGACGCGGCGGATCAATTGCGTGCCAATTCCAAACTCAAACCGTCGGAATATTCCCTGCCGGTACTGGGATTAATTTTCCTGCGCTATGCTGACTATAAGTTTACCCAAGCCCTACAGCGCGATCGCACCAGCGATCGCCCAGTCGCGGAACGGGAACGGGTGTTATCTATTCCCCCCCAGGCGCGGTTTGAGTCCCTGCTGAATCGACCGACAGAAGCCAATCTTGGGGACGAGATCAATAGTGCGATGCGGGCGATCGAAGCGGAAAATCCCGCATTGAAAAACGTCCTCCCCAAAACTTACCACCGTCTCAGTAACGAGATCCTCCGGCAACTGCTGACGGACTTTCATACCATCGCTTTGGATATCGAAGGGGATGCGTTTGGGCGAATTTATGAATACTTCCTCAGCAATTTTGCCATGAGTGAAGGACAAAAAGGCGGTGAATTTTTTACCCCGACCTCTTTAGTCAAGCTGATTGTTGAAATTATCGAACCCTATCAGGGGCGAATTTTTGACCCAGCTTGCGGCAGTGGGGGAATGTTTGTCCAAAGTGCCTCCTTTGTGGAAAAACGGCAGAAAAATCCTAGCACTGAAATCGGAATTTATGGACAAGAGAAAATTGCGGATAATGTTCGATTGTGCTTGATGAACCTGGCTATCCACGGACTCACCGGAGATATTCGCCAGAGTAATACCTATTATGAAGATATCCATGATTGTGTGGGTCAATTCGATTTTGTCATAGCCAATCCTCCCTTTAATGTAGACAAAGTAGACAAAGAAAAAATTAAAGACGACCCCCGCTTTCCGTTGGGATTACCTCGGGTTGATAATGCAAACTATCTGTGGATTCAATTATTTTATAGTGCCTTGAATGCCAAGGGACGTGCGGGTTTTGTCATGGCAAATTCCGCCAGCGATGCTCGCGGCCTGGAGTTGGAAATTCGCAAAAAGCTGATTCATGAAGGGGTTTTAGAGGCGATCATCGCTGTCGGTTCTCACTTTTTCTATAGTGTGGGCTTACCCTGTACACTCTGGTTCTTTGATCGCGACAAAGTGAATAACCCCCGCAAAGATAAAGTGCTGTTTATCGACGCCCGTCAATTCTATCAGCACGTTTACCGTTCCCACCGCCAATTTAGCGACGAACAAATTCAATTTTTAGGGAATATTGTCCGAATGTATCGCGGACAATCGGTTGAACCTGTGGCAACTTTACCGGAACATACTCGTTACAATCCTACGGTCCCTGCTTACGGGACTTTACCCAATTGGGAGGAAACTTTTCCTAACAATATCTATCGCGATGTTCCCGGTTTGTGCCGAATCGCCATGATTTCAGAAATTGCAGAACAGTCTTATAGCTTGAATCCGGGCCGGTATGTGGGGATCGCCCCCAAACCTGAAGACGATTTTGATTTTTATGAAAAATTACAAGTGTTCAATGAGGAATTTGAGATGCTCACGGTGGAGGCCAGAGAACTAGAAGGGCGAATTTCTCAAACCATTGATCGCCTTTTAAAGGTGAAGGAAAATGAATGAAGGAACACACAATATGAGGATTTCCTCATTCCTCTCATTTTTCCAGGACTGCGGACTGTTTAATTCTAAATTATGGTACTATACTGGCCAGTTAAACCCGTGAAACAAGGAAACAATTGGACGCAAAAACAAATTGGAGAAGTCTGCCAGGTTGGTGATGGAACTCATGCCAAAATTAAAAGGCAAGATGAGGGTATTCTGTATTTAACAGCCAAAAATATTAAACCGGGCCGGTTAAAGCTTTCCAAAGTTGACTGGATCTCAAAAGCAGATTTTGAACGCTATTTTTGTAAAAGTACCCAGTCGATTTGCAAGCCAGAAGCCGGGGATATCTTATTGGGGATCATTGGCAGTATCGGAGAACCCTATCTAGTCCAACCCGAGGAATTATTTGGGATTTCTAGCAGTCTTGCTATTTTAAGACCCAATCAGACCATGATCTGGTCTCCCTATCTTTATTATTGGGTGAAAGGTCCGATTTTTCAAAATGCGTTACAGGCAAGGAAGGCTGGAGTCGTTCAGTGTTATATCAGTTTGAATGCACTCAAAGGAATGCCGATCGCCTATCCAGATTTGGGTAGACAACAAAAAATAGCAGCCATTCTGACGGATTATGATGATTTAATTTCTAACAACGAACAGCGGATTAAGCTACTCGAACAGATGGCGCAAAGTATCTATCACGAGTGGTTTGCGAAATGGCAGATTCCTAATTTGGAATGGCGGAAGGCAACGCCGGAAGAACAACAAGTGACCGGCCAGGAATTGTTTCCGGTGGGATGGGCGATCGCACCGATTGGTGAGGCGATCGCAACCATGAGCGGCGATACCCCAGCGAAGAAAAAGCCCGAATACTGGGCCAATGGCACATTATTGTGGTACAGAACCACGGATTTAACCACTGCGGGAACGATGTTTGTGTCCAGTTCTACTCACAAAATTACCGAGTTAGGGAGGCAGCACAGTAAAATTCGCACATTCCCCCCCTATTCAGTGATGATGACATCTCGGGCCACCATTGGGGTTGTGGCAATTAATACCACCACGGCTTGTACCAACCAAGGATTTATCACTTGTATCCCGAATGAGCGGCTATCGGCTTACTATTTATATTTTTGGATTAAGGAAAACCGCGATCGCATTTTTAACCTCGCATCCGGATTAATGTACCGCGAAATCAATCTCGGCTGGTTTCGACAATTACCGATCGCCATTCCCGACCCCGCTACCCACCGTCAGTTTCTCGCAACCCTTGACCCCCTCTGTCGGCAAATCGAAATATTGCAAGCCAAAACGACTAACCTCAAGTTAACTCGGGAGTTACTCTTGAGTAAATTACTCTGCGGTGAAATTGATGTCGAGTAGAGAAAAGGTCAAGGGATATCATTGGTTTTCAGGGTGAAACAGAGGCCGAGCAACTCCAGGAAGATTCAATACGTTCCAGGAGAAATTTAGGGGAGAGATGAAGGACAATATCTATTTTTCTTCAAACCAAGACTCTCCCCAACCCATAAATTCGTCCAACTTCTAGGTATTCCTCTGATTTTTTAGGAAGAAAATACCCCCTCATCCTTGCCCGGTTTTATAGCCAGTCTAAATCAATTTGACATAAAGATCGGCTCCCCTCGGATGTTCTGGGCCGCCAACCCCTCTCCCTTTCTGGGAGAGGGGAGAGTACAGATGTTACAAATCATTTAGGATTGCTATATAGCGCGTCTAAATCATTTTGGCATGGAGATAGCGAGCAAGATGCTCGCACTACAAGACTTTCAATCTTGGATCCAGTGTCAAATTCATTTAGGGTCGCTATATATAAAAAAATATTAACTTTATTTTAAGCTATTCCGCATCTAAATTAGGAAATAATTTTACCCGAATATTGGCTCCTGCGAGTTGTAAGCTTCGCTAGTCTAACCGAATTAGATACTGGATGGACAGATTATCCGTTATCTGGCTTAATTTCCCGGGGGAAAATAATGACAAACTCCGACCCTTCACCAATTTGAGAGACGACTTTAATTTCTCCTCGGAGAAGTTCAACAAGTTGAGAGACGATAGTCAATCCTAAGCCTGTACTGCCCTCAGCTTGTTGAGAAACTCGCTGGGCCAATCGGCAAAATGGCTGAAAAATTCGCTCGATATTTTCTGGAGCAATTCCAATGCCCGTATCCCTAATACTCAGCAACCATTTGTCATCCGAAAGGCTTTCACAGATCACCGTAATAGATCCAGTTTCAGTGTAGCGGACTGCATTACTCAGCAGATTGATTAAAATCTGCTGGAAGCGAGACAAATCGGTAATGACCTGCTCGGGAGCGCGATCTTTGCTAATAATAATTGATAATTCTTTAGCTTGAGCCAGGGGCTCAATGGTCTCTATGGTGGTCGCAATTACTGAATTGAGGTCGATTTTCATCAATTTTAATTGAGTCTTTCCGGCATCAACCTGAGACAGTTCTAGGGAATTATTAACCAGTTGTAGTAATTGTCGAGAAGCGCGTAAGACTCGCTCAATTCGCTCAATCGTGATCGAGTCTTCTTCGGTTTTTGCTTGTTGCTGACGCAGGAGCAGTTGGGAATAAGCCATGATTGAATTTAAAGGTGTTTTAAGTTCATGAGCCAGTTGAGAAAAACTTTCTTGGCTCAGACTCAGTAACCGGGTTAATTCTTCATTATTATTGGTAATTTGCCGCTGAAGATTTTCCAGCTTTCGGGTCCGCTCTTCTACAAATTGATGAAAGCAATAAGCACTAGCCTGGTCTATCACGGCATCAATAATCCGAAATGCTCGATAAGCTTCAGTATTCGTTAATTCCAACAGTTCATCTTTTAAAACATAAAAAATAACCTGGCGCAGGAGTCGATATTCTCGCGCAATTTCGGCTGCATCATAGCCATGCTCAAATCGATTGATTCCATGTTCTAAACTAGCTGTGGCTACCCTTTCAAAATCATCTTCCTCTGATTCATTCAATGCCGTTGTCATCGCCTGCAAAATTTGAGGGATTAAATTGGTCAGGGCTGGTTCAGATAAGTTTTTGGAGTTTTCAATTTTAGTATCTAAACGGACTTTCATTTTCCATGTCTCTAGGATTTCGTCTATTTTACTAGCAAAAGCTTGGCTGATAGTTTCCATAAAAGCTGAGTTAATGGGTGTCATCATAGAAAGGGCAGTTCAGGGATGATAAACGGCAGGATTGGAGCCAGACGGGTTCAGGAAGCCAGAACAATTTAGCCGTGGGGTGGGAGGTGCGATCGCCAGGATAGCGATTGCTTGAATAACCATTGTACTTTTTGGAGTGTTATTGAAGCGCTATAGACAGAACATCCCTGATTATTTTACAGGATATGGACCACTATGGCATAGTTTTCAGCCCCCTCGCGCCAAACGGGTTCCTAAAGCAGATCAACCGGCAACTCAAGCCCCACCCCTGAGAAATCGGCAGTTTAGGAATCAGTCTCAAAGTCCTCATCATCAATATCCGGCAATCATCAACCGCTACTCAGGGTCCTAACCACTCCCCATACCGCAGGCATCACCCCACGGGTTGTCAAAATTGCTCCGGTTGCATTTTCAACGAATAAACCCCTCAATCTTACTCCCCGATTCACCCGGTTTTCATGGTGATGGAACTGAGCAAACCGTAAGCTTTCAGTGACTTTTCTATAGCCACATTAAATGAGTTCCCCCGCCTAAGCAAGCCATCTACTCACCGTATTTGAAAATGTTTGACTGAATTATCTCCTAGAAAGAATCCGCTGATTTGATTAAATTCCAACCCAAGAGAAAGCAGATTCTACAGGGGTTAGAGTCTTAGGTTTTTAAGGCGATCGCGTTCTTCCTATTCCCCTTTCAGTTTATCCAAAAATCTGCTAAACTAGAGCTAAAGAACCATGAATGGGGAGACCAATATGGTACAGAGTCAAACCTCAGAGATTCCTATCTTTCCCCCAGGCGATTTATGGAGTGAGGAGCCGCCATTGGAAAGTTATCGACACCTTAAACAACTGCTGCTGCTCCTGGCTTGTTTAGAGCGGTTTTGGAAAAATCGTCAGAATTTTTTTGTAGCGGCAAACATGAGCGTCTATTACAGTACCCGCCAGCGCAAATCGGAAGAAATGCGCGGACCGGATTTTTTCGTAGTTTTAAATACGGAACGCCGAGAGCGAAAAAGTTGGGTGATTTGGGAAGAAGAAGGAAAATATCCTAACTTTATTATCGAGATCCTCTCTGATAGTACGGCTAACACGGATCGGGGCTTGAAAAAACAGCTTTACCAAGATGTTTGGCGCACTCCCGATTATTTTTGGTTTGACCCCTATACTTTAGAGTTCCAGGGATTTCACCTGATGAATGGGGAATATCAAGCCCTTCAACCCAATGAGCAAGGATGGCTTTGGAGTGAACAATTGCAGCTCTATTTAGGTATTGTAGAGGAAAAGCTGCGGTTTTTTACCCCGGAAGGGCAACTGGTGCTGACGCCAGAGGAAGCTGAAACCGAAGCTTTATTGGCGGTGGATACCGAACGTGCTCGTGCTCAGGAGGCGATCGCCCAAGTGGATGCCGAACGTCAGCGCAGCGCTATCTTGCGGCAAAAGCTGCAAGAACTGGGCATCAATCCCGATGAGATTACTTAATATTTTTCAACGTTAAAGGTTCCGAAATCCTCTGTATTTCGGAACCTTTAACCCGCTTGAATCAACCAATATAACTGGCTAATTCTGATAAAACCCAATTTACAAAATAATAATTATAATAAAACAAGGGGGGCTAATGAGTATGATTTTTTTAATCTTCCTCGAAATTTTTAAGATATTTTTGAATGAAGATGTACGCAGATTTTGATAATTTACCCTAAAATGTAGAGGCGATTCGCGAATCGCCTCTACATTTTAGAGCGGTTAGTCTTAAAGATGGTGTAATTCATGTATCGGTGAATGTGTTTTTCTTTAACTAAGTAAAATGGAATCTATAATGGTTGTTCTGGATTTTATGAACTGGCCTGTTTTACTGTTAGTCTTGGGTCTGGGTACAGTCGTCATTCCCTTGGGATTGAATGTCTACGTTTATGCCGTGACTTACGCCGATCGCTATCGAGAAATAGAACAGGTTCCCCCGCAACCGATCGCCATTGTTTTTGGTGCCGGGGTTTGGGAGGATGGGAGTCCCACCCCGATGTTGGCCGATCGCGTTCAAGCTGCGATCGACTTGTATAAACTGGGTCGCGTTCACAAAATTTTGATGACTGGGGACAACTTCCGTCCTGATTATAATGAAGTTCAAGCGATGTCATCTTATGCAGAAAAACAGGGGGTTCCACTTACCGACATTCTCCTTGATCGCGCCGGATTGAGCACTTATGATAGTTGTTACCGCGCTCAAACCCTGTTTGGAATTCAACAGGCAGTTTTAATTACCCAACGGTATCATCTCCCTCGGGCAGTTTATACGGGTCGTCAGATGGGAATTAAGGCAGTCGGTTTAGGAACCCCCGATTGGGGAATTTTCCGCACTGATTCGATGACTTACTATACTTTTCGGGAATTTATGGCCGTTGTCAAAGCATTATGGCAGGTGCGGGTTACTCGACCTAAACCCCAGGTGATCGGTCCTTTTGAAGGAGGAAAATCAGGGGAATAAACGGGGGATTGTTGGCAGGAAGTCTGTCCGGAAGTTGCCCCAAATTTTCTTTAACCCATAAAAAAACGCGATCAACAAATTGCGTTAATCGCGTCTTCACAAAATCTAATTTCTGGAGGAATTCAGTCTTTTAGGGATACCGAACTGGAATTCCGAGGTGTCTTAAATACTCCTGCATCGAGACCCTGAATTTTTATGGAGTAAATAAAAACTTAGGGAGTTTTGTCATCCATTAGCCCCACCTGAGACCACAGCAGCTTGACCATCAGCGCTTTAGCAATGGCATTCAATTCTTCCGCTGATTCTGACTCGTCTGGGGCTAAGTTTGATTCGGGCCCCCTGGGGGACGATAATTCATCGTCTTGGTTATCAAATTTGGGTGAATCTTCTGGGTTCATGCTGCCTTTACCTTGGAGGGTCAATTCGGATATCTCTTCTTACTATAAATCCATTTGTTGCTCTTAAAGGCGATCGTCGTCTGACCCCGATGTGAAAATTATCCCCGGGAGATTGCGATCGCGATCGCAATCTCCCGGGGATAGACAAGACCCCTACAAATTTACCATAAATATTACCCACTATTATCTAAACAGAGTTAATTCTACACGCCAGTTTTTCTGCTCCAACTGCTTGCGAGAATAGGGAAATTCTTCCCCGCCTTCTAGCTTAATAATATAGTTCTGAAGTTCGGGAATATTTTCTACAGCCAGAGGAAATTTACAGGTCATTTTAGAAAAACCAGCTTGTAAAGGTTGAGGGGTCCCTATCCCTAACACCCCTGTGGCGATCGGCTGGCGATCTCTATTTTGAATTACAACTTTCGTCCCAGGATGGACATATCTTTCTTGACTCTGAATGCAGGGATCTCCGGGTTCCGTAAATAGTATTTCTACATAACCCGTTAATTTTCCAGGTTGTGACTGGATTGAGTCTCCTGGGCTCATCACGTTTTTGGGACCCGGTGTAGCAAGGGGCATGAACCCGACTAAAAGCCCCCCCATCGCAAAAGCTCCCACCGTTCGGAAAATAGACAAGTTAACCGTCTTCATAAAGTTGGCATTAATTGCTGTTTGTTTTGAGGTTAATAAACCGATGCCTGATGTTGGCATTTTTTCAGAAATCTAATCAGCCTGTTGAAGGCATCACCGGGCTTTGGTTTGACTTCCGACTGCTGCCAGAAGTCTATGTTTTATTTTCACAGCCTTCCCTGATTTGTTTCATCGCTCTTAGGGTGGATTTTATAAAATTTTTCTGCTATTCCTCTGTTTCTGGATATTATTATCCTAATTGGACTCAAGATTGGACTCAAGTTGGGTTTAATTGCAGTTCAATGAACCTCTATTAATTTAATAACCCCCTAAATAAAAATTTATTTGCACCTGGAAAAGTTTACAGATTTTTATTGATTTTATTTTAGAATTTTAAACCCCAAGAACACTATTTTTTGTATATAAATACCCCAATAGAGAGAGATTGGATGACCTGAATGGGTCTATAGAGATGCCCGACATCAGTTTGACAAGATGGGCGGGATTTACCCCTTCCCTGCTTGGAAAAGCATTCAAGTCAGAAAGACTCTCGATAGAGGTCCACTATGCTTGAGTCAAACTTACTGAGGGCGATTAGAAAATTTTATCCCCAAAATAAGCGATTTTGAGCTTGAAAGAGATTCAGTTTTTAGGGCTTTTCGCTGATTTAGACTAGCCCGGGGAGTTAGCCTAGGGTAAAAAAGCTGAAATCAGAGCGATCGCGATCGCCCCTTTGCAGTGATAGAGATTATTCATCTCGGTGATAGGAGTCCGTCCCATTTTCACAGAAACTAGAGAAGATCTAAAGAGTTCTAAAGAGTAAAACCTAAAGTCCAAATCCGACCGCCCCCTTGGGAAACCTAAACCTCTAACGGATCAGTCACTAGATTGAGAGCCATCCGGGTTGACCCGATAAGAGGCTGTAATGTCCATGCAAGTGCTGACTTAGCACCCGCTCGTAACAACAGAGGAAACCAGATGAATGTATTAGATTATACCATACAGCATCTAATTCGCATCACTTGGATAGAGCTTTCTGAAAAAGCGACCCCACAAAGCGATCTCTCTAGGGTTCCCACTCGTCCGCACCGGCAATTTTTTCAGCCATTAGGCCCACTCAAGCAGTGGCTCGATCGCCTAGAAATTCGCGATCGCCAAATGGCCCATAACTTGTGTAAACTAATTCCCGCCCAATGTCCATTTGAGCGGGAAATCAAAATCTGGGGTCGCGTCTTATTTCACATTCCACCCCTATGTAAACTCAACCCATTTTATGAGCAGTTTGTCGGGCTGCGCTTCCGAGCATTATGTTATTTAGCCGATGAATGTGGTGAGGACGTCACCGCTTACTGTTAAACAAAACCCGTGTTTTCGCCCTCACTCATCGTGACCCAACTCCTCCTACTTTCGTCGGAGTTGCGATCGCTTTTTCAACTCTTCTAACCGTTGCTGGAGAAGACCAAGATTCGGTTCACGGCCCCCATAACGCCAACTCACATAAGCGTGAGAAATCTCCTCGACTGCGGATGCGTCAGTCTCGGGTTGATGTTGGTGCAACTCTCGCGCATACTCGAACGGGGTTTGCGCCGGATGTTTGCGATATCCCTGGCGTCCTAACGTATCTAGCATTTGCTGATACAGTCGTTCCACTGGGGGCATTTTTGCCAAAAACCGACCATAGCGCCATTGTTGGAAGCCACTCCAAGCTAACCAAACTAGAAATGCCACACCCGTGAGTAAGATGGCACCCGTAAAGAGTCCCAACCAGCCTCGGGTAAACAGCCGCAATACCCAGACAATGCTCCCCACCAGCCAACCGCCTAGGATAGAAAACACCGCTTGCAGAAATCCCGTTACTGGAGAAGGCAGCCACCCTGCAACCCACCGCCACAACATCCGCAACACGCTAAAGGGCTGATATTCTTGAATGGATGGGGGAATGATTTCATGACCGGGAATCGGATCAAAGGCAAACCAGCCATAGTCGGGAAAATACACTTCCGTCATGGCATAAGCGTCAGTATTGCGAACCACATAGAGTCCGGTAAAGGGATTAAACTCGCCCGGTGCAAACCCCACGACTAAGCGGGAGGGAATCCCAATAGAACGCAACATCACGGTATAGACGGTGGAAAAGTGGTCCGGATAGCCCCCCTGTTGCTGGAACAGAAACGTCTCAACCAAATCATCATCGGGTCCTAAAAAAGGCAGTCCAAAGGGGTCGTTGGGAATACTGTAGTTTTGTTTGAGATATTGAGCTAGGTAGAGGGCTTGTTCGTAGGGGGAGGTTAAGGGGTTGGGTGCGCCTGCTAAAATTTCCTCCGTCTGTTGGCGAACGCGATCGCTGATTTCTGGAGGGACTTGCAGGTAATAATTGCGGATCGCCTTTGGATAGGTTGTGGGGGCTTGAGAAAGGGCGGTGCGATCGCGATAGGGGACTTCTGAAATCACCGTGTAAGTCAGTCCCTTGACCAAACCCAAGGGCGATCGCAGACTGCCTTCGGTATCAAACGTCACCTGGTCCGTGGGAAAATAAAGCGCTTTCGGCTCATACAGGGCCGGAATAATATTCGGTAAATCCGAAACAGCCGTATAGCTTTGAACGATTTCCTGAGTTCTCCCCTGTCGAGTCCGGTCGATGGGAACACTAAATTGATAAGACCAACTGGAACGGCGCAGGGTGGTCGCCTCTTCATTGCGACCGATTTCCCACCCTTGGCCTGTATAGCGGTCAAACGCCAGGACGCGCCAAAATCCTTCCGCTTGCGATCGCACCCGCATCACGACTTTGGGTTTCATTTCCCCCCGGAGATTTTGGTTCATCCGGGTATTAAACCCATAATAAAAGGTATCATCAATCTCTCCGGGTCCATCACTGCCATCCCCCCCGGTGCCATCTCCGTCGCCATTGCCATAGCCCGGATTGACAATTTGACGCCCATCTAAATCGCCAGGAATTTCAATGGGAGAACTCATGGGAAAGGTCTGTACTTGATAGCCGGGAAAGCGCGGCATGACGGCAAAAATTACCAGTCCGATCGCCAGAACCAGACTAAACAGGAAACCGTAAAAACCCAGTTGAGAAGAGTTGATTTTCTTTTTTTTCCGGGTTCCTGTGGAACGTTTCTCCGGTTTCAGTCCCAGGCGCGATCGATAATCCAAGACCAAAGTCGGCAAGGCGATCGCCAAAAAGATTAATAATAATGGGGCGAAGGCTAAAGTCTGGCTGACGGTTCCCGCTACCCCCAACAGGATCAATCCGATCACCATCGAATAGCCCAAATCCGAGCGCCGGGGGAGGTCAAAACTATGGAGAACCTGAACTTGAATCAGCAGTTCAGCCAGAACCACACGGGTATCGTTGAGTTCCTCAATTAAGCGCCCAAAAAACGCACCGAGAGCGACCAGCATCCCAATCGCCAGCAAAAATTTAACGGCAGTATTGCGATCGCGGCGGCGATACCAACTCCAGGTTGCTCCCAGAATGCTCAAGGGGACTGCCCAAAGGCTCATCATCGTCCCTGCCGCCACATCGGTTGCAATAATCCCGACGATTACAAGGGCCTGGACCAGCACCCGCAGCATTACCGAGTCCTCCGTCGTCGGAGGTTTGCTCGCCTCGATTTGCTGTCGGATCCTCCGCCAGACGGGAATAAGGGACAGATGCCGAATCCCTGACGAGTTAAACATAGTGATGAAGGATAAAAGAGCAAAAGAGTGTCTTTCTTCCTTCCTAATTTACTCTATAGAGCAGATGAATGCTGCCGTTGCCAGTTCTAGGAGAGACGCACGACAAAGGTCAGGGCGTTATGGTATTCGTTATGGAAGCGGACTTCTAATAAATAGGAGCAGTCCGGTTGGGGTTCAAACAGTTCAACGTGCAAACATCCGGCATTGGGACGGGAGGTGGTAGACTGAGCCTCACCGCCACGGAGTTGCAAGGTCCCACCGGAGGGGAGTTCCCCCCGAACTCGCAGACATCCCAGGGATTGAGTGGGTTTAGAGGGGTCGTAATTTGGTTTCCCGACCGATTCCACGCGAATGCTCAACATTCCGGCACTGGTGAGCCATTGTCGTTCGACGGGTCCTCCCGAGGCACTGACGCTTAAGGTCAGGGTCCCCATAATTTCTCGGGCAGCCAGTAAGCAGAGGACCATTTGCTGATCCGTACTGGCCCCTTCGTAGGTCGGGGGAAAATCAACGCTTCCACTGACTAGGGGATTAATTGCCTCTGCACTGGAACCCCGGGTCGGAGACATCGCCAGGGCCCATCCGGCTAATTGGTGCAGTTGAGGACGGCGATCGGGAAATAATCCTTCCACTGCACGGACTAATTTAGCGCCATCTTGCAGGGAAGATTGGATCAGAACCCGGCATTCTTCTAAAAGTTGGGTGAGGACAGTCGGCGGGAGAGTGACTGGCAAACTCAACAAGGGCAACTGGGTCAACCAATCGAAGGCAGGAACTTTTTTCTCTTCCGGAAAATCTAAATATTCAGGTTCGTAATCCAACAGTTCATTTTCCCAGGGAAACAGGGGGGGATGATGTTGAATTTCAGTTTCCAGTCGGCGTTTCACAAGTGTGTAAAAACGGTCTTGCACGGCAGGTATCTCTCCTGGTTTAATGGGTCGCTCTCCTTTGAGACTCACTCCCTCGTCTAGTTCGGTAAACCCTGCTTCCGATTCACCCTCCATTGAGGGCGATCGCTCGATTGGTTCAGAATCGAGAGGGTCTAAGTTATTCTGAGCTAAACGGTTGGTGAAGTCTGGTCCCGGAGGTGTTTCCGGACTGGTTAGCTCTTCCATTTGCGGCATCGGGTCTGGCTGAGAGAGTTGGAACAGCCAGCCGAGAATCCGCTCTTGAATAGCCTCTGAGTTGGCAAGGTTGTGAAAAACTTGCTCGTCCCTATCCATGTCTTACCCCCCTATTCATCTGTAGATGCATTATTTCCGGAATCGCGTTCATTGCGAAGATGCCATGCGGCTTCTAGTAGTCTAAACCACCGTTTCTGCACTTGGTTCACTGTACATTCTAAGTCTTTGGCAATGTCTGAATCCTTTGCGCCTTGTTGCTTTAATTGGAGTAATTTCCGTTGTGGGGCTTCTAGACTGTCTTGAAATTGTTGCCACCGTTCCGGAGTTAACCCTAAGTTTCGCTCTAGATCGGCTTCTAACCATTCATGGACCAGTTCCCAGCGATGAGAGAGGGCAAATCGAATTAAATGATATTTAAAGCGCTGCTGTAAGTAATCCCGCTGTCTGGGAGTCACGCCTAAAATTTCTTCGATTTCATTGGTGGGTAAATCTTGCAATCGCAAGATAAAATAGTCCGCACAGTCGTTTTGTCCTCTCTCTTGCAGGTAAGCCAGCACTTCTTTGATGACAGTTTCGCGTAAGGAATCATCGGCGGGTTCCACATCCCGATCCACCATCGCATTTCGCACTTGCTGCACGGAGGAGTCATTCCAGGTTTGGTCTGAGTCTAGGGAGGACCCTTCGGCAGCCTGTTCCATATCGACGGTGGTTTCGGGCGGTTGCTGTTGGGAAAAGGTTTGGGCTCGCAAAATCAGCAGTTGTTGCGATCGCCCTCCCGATAGCGGAATCCGCCGTTTAGCATACCGTTCGGTAAATGCCATATATTCCGACAGTTCTAACAACGTAGTTGGGGAAAAGGTCCCCTCCAGTTGTGCTTCTCGTCGAAACGCATTTAAGGATTCCACATAAAATCCTTGCAGAAAATCTTCGATCAAGTTCAACCGAGCTTGATAACTCGACTGGATTTGAGGCGGCGTGATGTAGCGATAAACCATCGCACTGAGGGTACTGTGTAATTCAACCCTCCCCCCGCGCGCCCCAAAATTATAGTAAAATAGACATTGCTGTAAACGATGTCGGGATAAAGTAACTCTCCATTTTTCTTCTTCTCCTGATGCTTTAATTCTTTGACTTTCTTGGCAAATCCGGTTAACTTCTGCCGCAATGCGATCGGCGACTTCCCGGCATTTTTGGTCAGAAGAACGGGTATTTTGCTGGAGTTCTGTAAATAGAAGTTGAAAAATATCTTCTTCCACGCTCCCCTCGATTTTTCCCATCATGGTGGTTTTATAAGTATCAACCCCCTAGTCCAGCTAGGGATGACTACAGCTAAACTTAAATAGATGATAGAAAGCTCGACCTATTTAACAATGAATTTAGATCGACAAGTTCAGCTTCTGATTGACAATGCACCCCAAGATGGTCAAACTCCTGGTATCGTGGCGGCGATCGCGCCAGCGTTGAAGCAACTGGCTTTGCAATTGCGCCATTCCCAGTATTATATCCTGCAAACTCTTAATCAACGGTGGATGGTGACGGCGTTACGCAATCGCGCTCAACCTGATCTTGAGAAACAGGTAATTTATGCTTTTCCTTCAGTTAAGGACGCCAGCAATGGTACTTATGCTCCCAAAGATTCACAAGCAGTTGCTGTGCCGGTCCCGGTGATTCATATTTTATTTCAGATGGTGGCAATTGATACCCTCGATAGTGTGGTTTTTTTTGAAAAGTCAGGAGATGTTTCCGCCGGGACAGAGGTCCGCCGTCAGGACCTGCAAACCTTGATTCAGGCCCAGTTACAACAACATATCCAACAAAAGTCCCACCCGCTGAAATCTCGCCCGGTCCCGCCGGATATTGCCTAAGTCCGATCCGGGGGGGAGTCCCGGTTTGGTCAGGTTAGCCCTTTTGGAGGACCTCTCCCCTGAACAGTCTCAAGAAATAGCGAGAGGGCAAAGGGTGAGTCTGCCTCACCGGGATGGTGAGGGCGATCTTGTTTGACCTCGGTCAGGTTTTCTGGCTGTTGTGCACTCTGTTAACCGGGCAACCGCTTGGTTAAATCGGTTGTCGGCTGAATAGTTCCATCCCATTGATGGATCTATTCCACAAAAACGCTGCCGGTTCAGGCGGTCAAGGGCCTAAGCACTTGACCCTTGCGGGCAAACTCCCTCCTTGATTCCTGGGTTTCGGTGCCACTGCCGCAGCAGAGGTCCCGAAATGAATGGCGGAGGGAAATTGAGCCATTTGATGAGCCTACTTGAATGGCGATCGCCATTTCCGAAACCAGGGTTAAGCGCGATCGCATCCGTGGAAGACTAGAGGCATCGACGGCGATCGCCTCCGAACCCTCAACACCCTCAACGGACCGTTAACGGTTCATCTTCGGTGCAATTTCGCTACCAATGGATCTAGCCGACCGGCTGAACGCTCATTGCTAATACAAGCGACTCAGGACATAATCCGCCAACTTTACCAAGGCTTGATGACATTCCCCCGGGGGCAGCCCCTCTAAGTGCTTGACTGCATCCTGAGCATGGAAAGCGGCCAATTCCCTGGCGCGAGGGATGCCATTAGAGTCTTTAATCAAGGCGATCGCTTCGGCTAAATCCTCCTCTTCGGCAAACTCGCGCTCTATTAAAACCTCTAAATAGGGTTTCTCTTCCAGCGCATATAACGTCGGTGCCGTCAGATTGCCACTGCTGAGGTCCGAACCCGCATTTTTTCCCAAAACATCCGTTGAACCCGTGAAGTCTAAGATATCATCCACAATTTGAAACGCTAGACCAATCTGGCGTCCATATTGATAGAAGTTTTCCGCTAACTCTTCATCTACCTCACTTAATATACCCGCCGCTTTAGAACTGTTGGCAATTAAGGAGGCGGTTTTATAGTAGCTTTTTTCTAGGTAAGCTTCAATTCCTAAGCTGCTGTCAAATCGATTCAGCCCTTGCTGAATCTCTCCCTCGGCTAGATTCATAATCACTTCCGAGAGTAATTTGACCACTTCTAGGTTATCTAAATTGGCTAAATACCAGCTCGATTGAGCAAACAGGAAATCCCCAGCTAACACCGCCACACGATTGCCAAATCGACTATGAACCGTCGGCACTCCTCGGCGGAGTTCCGATTCGTCCACTACATCGTCGTGGACTAAGCTGGCAGTGTGGATCATTTCCGTGATTTCTGCTAATCGTCGATGACGAGGGGTGATCTCTCCATCGGGTGCCAAGGCCCGCGAGAGCAACAGCACGATTGCTGGCCTCATCCGTTTTCCCTTGGCCCCAAAAAGGTACTCCGCCGCAGCGAACAAAATGGGGTGACGGGCACCAACTAGCTGTTTCAGGTTCTCGGTTAACAACCGCAGGTCTGCTTCAACCGGGGAAAATAGGGAGGTGGTTGAGGTCATGGATAGGCCGACTCAGACGTAAAGTTACGAAATTTTACATATATTCTAAGCGAAGCCTCTCCCAATCCGACACTTTTCTCATAAAAATATCCTGAAAAGCTCATTGGACCGATGTCTTAGCCTCTATTTAAAGAATTGTTAAATAAAGTGGCCAAAACCCTGGAAAACTTGACCCGCTTGTGTTAGGGTAGAAAGTAAGAATTTAAAGATTCCATCCATAAGCGTAGCAACGCTACCTGATGTGGTTTGCCTCCGAAGAGAGCGCTCAAGTAACAGATTGTTAGCTAGGTGACTGATTTAGAGATCAGAACTTTTCCTAGGTCGCTTGGCCCTTGGGATGTAGATTAGATAATTGGATGAGAAAAAAACCCAGAGTGGGTTACGTTCAGTAAACCCCAGACGGGTGGCTTTCAGTCTGGACTTTCTTTGATGATCGCTTCTTGTGTTTCGTTCGCTCCCAAGCAGCTTGTTGCTTTGGGAAAACAAGGAGTAGCCAGAGCCCGGAAAAACCTAGAGTGGGTTTTTCTCGGTCACCGCAAGACCGATGGTATTGGGTTTGGCATTCACCACTCCCATTCACACTGTTTCATTGCTCGGGATCCGAGGGATCCATCGAAAACCTAGAATGATAGAGATCTTTTGGAAGGGATGTATTTCCAGCTTTGAAGGTTACGGCTGTAACTGGAGGGGTTCGAGGAAGTCTCAACAGGTCCTCAAGATTAAAAAAGGGGTTTTCACCGAGCGACTATATGGGTCTGACCAGGCCCTTGCCAGTATTTTGAAGCAAATTCTGCTTGAAAGTGCTGACAGAATTTCTATGACTATTTTCGTTGACGACTCCCACGCTTTCATTTCTGGCCGTACTATGACTTACACTGATATGCCTTTGATTATTCCGGTTCTGGCAACAGGTTATTTGTTAACCATTTATTTGCTGTTGAGTTTGGCAGGGCGACACGCGAGAGGGTCAAGTTCAAGACCCTGAAGCGGTGTTCCTGCGGGATTCAGATGCAGGAGAACTATGTCGGTAGCAGAGCGATCGCACTCAAGGGGAGTGGCGATCGCTTTCGACTCCCCTTAAAATAACCGGACCTGGGGCGATCGCCTCACCGAGACACCAGAACCTAGGATCCAGAATACCCAAATTTATCAACAAAGGCGACCCAAACCCACTCTACATCGGGCAAAAGGCCGCCTTAATGCTCAGAGCAATTTGGAACAGCCTGTTGATCAAGGTTCCACCGGCAAAGGCTGACCTTCTAAAACAGGTAAACACACCTTGGACACCACTGGAGTACATCCGAGTAAATGCACCGCCCGTTGAGCAAACTCTTGAGCACAACCACTCACCGTAAATCGAGTAGGGAGTGCCGGACGAGTCTCCCGCAACCCTAACATCTCCAACTCCCGCGCCGCCGCTGCCACCACATGAACAGCCGGATCCACCAACTGAACCGAACTGGGCAAAATACTCTTGAAAACTGGAGCTAAAAGGGGATAGTGAGTACAGCCATAAACCAACGTATCGATTTGCTGCTCTTGTAGAGGAGCCAAATATTCCCGTGCCACCTCCATCGTATAAGGGTCATTAATCAAGTTGCCTTCAATTAAAGGGACAAACTCCGGACAACCCACTTGCCAAACCCGCGACTCTGCATTCATTTCTTGAATCGCCCGCCGATATGCATTACTTGCTGCCGTTGCCGGGGTCGCAATCACCCCAATGCGGCGACCTTGACTGACTGCCGCCCGAGCCCCCGGTAAAATCACGCCCAACATCGGTACTGGAAACTCCGCTTGTACCATTTCCAGGGCCAGAGCGGAACTGGTATTGCAGGCCATAATGACCATTTTGACATTTTCGGTCATCATCCAGTGGAGAATCTCGCGCACAAATTGGACAATTTCTGCTTGAGAGCGAGTGCCATAAGGAAGACGAGCGGTATCCCCAAAATAAAGAACAGATTCCTGGGGAAGCTGGCGGTAGAGTTCTCGCAAGACAGTCAGGCCCCCCAGACCACTGTCAAAAACCCCAATTCTTGGTCTTTGATTGTGGCCATTAGCCCCAGGGGGATAGGGGGGGGAACCAGCAATGGAACTGGATAGATAGTCAGAAGAGCCAGTATTACGGACAAACCCATCGCTTTGTCCTGGACAATCGTCATGCAAGGGACGCAGGTCAGACTCAAAAAAGTTAGACACGGGTGGTTGATTTGCGAGAAGTGTATGGGTTAAAAATCAGCAGTCAGAAGCCAAAATTCGGGAATCTTTCCGAAAGATTTCCCATTTTGAGTCGGACTAGGGATTTTGCAGGTATTGTAGAACACCCTGGGCGATCGCCTGAGCTAATTGAGTCCGGTAGGCGGCATTTGCCAACCGAGGGGCATCTTCTGCACCCGTGACAAACCCAACTTCCAGTAAGACCGCAGGCATGGAGGTATGGCGTAAGACATAGAATCTCGCTTGTCGCACCCGGCGATCGCGAGCGCCAGTCCCTTGCAAGAGGCTGTTATGAATCGTTTGAGCCAGACGCTGACCACTGGCATAATAATAAGTCTCGATGCCATTCACATCCGGGCGACTCATATCGATCGCATTGGCGTGAATGCTCACAAAAATATCTGCATTGACCCGGTTAGCCAGTTGAACCCGAGGCGCTAAATCGATTTCCCGGTCATCCTGACGAGTCATGACAACTTGGACGCCATTTTGTTCTAAAAGTCTCGCCACCTGGTTGGAAATGTCCATGACGACACCCTTTTCTTGGAGTCCCCCAATACCAACGGCCCCAGGGTCTCTACCGCCATGTCCCGCATCGATGACGACAACTCGTCTGCCATCTCGCGATCGCATCGGCGACGGCGCCGGATAATTCATCGGTGCTGGGGCGGTGGGAACGGATGTCCTGGAATTAGGGGCTGCTGCCACGTTACCCGGACGTTGTAAGATCACCGAGAGTAATTGTGGACTGGGTTGGGTCAGGGGTCCAATCCGCACCCCGGCTGCGGGTTGGACCAGAATGGCCACGGTTTGGGGGTCTTCTTGCTGCAACTTCACCCATAAAAAAGCACCGCGATTCGTAGACTGAGGCGGTTGGACGCCATTGCCTAATTGGGCCGAGGGAATGACGATGCGATAGGCTCCGGAAGCGCGGTCCCATTCGCTGGTGTAGGTGAAGGGTTGATTGGACTGGATTAAAAGTTGCGACCCATCTTGTTGCAGTTCAATGCCTTCAATGGTGACCATGCGATCGCTACTGGGATTCTGCGCCATTGCCACGGCTCCAGACCCGACCCTAGGACCTTGAGGACTCGGCAAAACCACCACGCCACCCAAGTTGCTCGCCGTCACCTGCCAATTGGAGTTAGTATCCGATAAAACGAAGGTCACGCGCACTCCCGGAGTTGACCCTTCCAGGGGTCGGACACTCATGCGAGCAACTCCGTGGCGATCGAGCATTTGATCTCGTGACCCCATGTTGGGGGAGATAGTGGCCCCGGGGATATCTACATATAAGGAGCGATCGCTATTCCGCTCCATTTTGACTTGCGGCTGCCCCCCTCGGGTCCGGATAAAAAATCCATCCGGCGTCACCTGAACATTTTCGATTTGAACTCCGCTACCGGATTGCCCCGGTGACGCCGCCGCCGCCGATCCACTCGATGCGGCCCCAATCCGTTGCGGTGTCGGTAAGTCCACCGTCCATTCCGTGGGAGTGATGCCCCGGAATTGCACCTGTTGCGGATCTAGGGTATAACCCGGACTTAATTCAATCACTAATCGAGTCGTGTCTGACTCAAACTGTCCCACCCGAATAGACTGAAATCCAGGACTGCCAACGGGTTGAGTCACCGTCGGACGGTCTAAGGTTGTCCCGGGCAAATCAATAACAAGGCGTGTGGGATTGGCAATTAATTGCGCCCTGGGTTGAACCCCTCCGGCAGTCGTAAAGTGCAGTCGGTTTTGAGCCGTATCAAAACGCCAATATTCCAGTCTAGCCGCTTGCGCGGGAGCGGATATTAGTAACACGGCAGTTGCCGCTGGGAGTAGCCAAGAAAATAGTTGCGGTTTCACCCAATTTCTCATAATGTTGTTTTGCAGATAGTACAGCCATAGCGGTTAACAGGGGCTTGAATAGCCCAGTTGGCTTCAGCACCCTCCCACGGGTTATAAGCCTTAGTTTATTAACATAATCTTAAGACTGGCTTGAACGATATCATGTTCTCATCGGGAAAGGCGGAAGTTTTGTCCTCATCAAGCGTAACCTACCGTTTTCTGTGATTTTTTTTTCTAACCTCGGTGAGGGACCCGTGCAGGCTCAAACTGGTGATTGTTCAGGGATGCCATACCCCCTTCCACACTTTTTTTCTGAGTCAAGGCAGTTGGGTCAGGCTTAGACCCCCAACTGCATCTCAGGAATGAAAATTATTATATCTAGCTGACCGGGAGATGCAAACCATTCTCATGGGTTTTAAGAAGTCCTCTGGTGGAGTAGAGATCGATTGATTTAAGGGGTTAACTTATGGCACTTTTGGAACTGCCCCACAAAAAGTTCAAGGGTAAACGACGGTTAGGGCGTAAACTTTTGAACCCGGACCCGGTTTGGAACCCCTGAGAAACAGCCCACTTTTTGAGTGGGGATGCCCTGGGAGGAATTAAACACCCATTCGCGATCGCGCCTTTCCCAGGTTTCCACCATTTTTCAGGCAACTAACCTCCTTCTCCGGATGCACCATTGCCTAAGTGCAAGTTGCCTTCCTCCGTCGGATTGTCTCAGCTAGGGGGGTAACGACCTCTCGATCCGCTCTGGGTTCTCAACTTCAGCCAAACCCCGGTTGTCTGTGCCGTTTTTAGGGTGCTTTAAAACTAATTCATGCAGTTTTCTTGTTCTTTCCAACCTTGCCAGATTGTCTGTCTCGAACATCACCAAACTTGCCTCTATGCCGAAGTGATTCAAATTTTGGCAACTCGTTCGATGTTATGGTTGAGGCCCCTGCTGTTGGCCGTGGGTCCCGTGCTGACCCGTCCCCCCTTTCCTGATGAATCCCGGGAACTGTATGATCTCCGCCAAGGGGCCGATCTGGTTTGGCCCCAAAGTTTATTCCGCTTGGCTTTAGATACGGAAGTGATTCCCTTATTGACGGAACTCCAAAGTTTTCCGCCCCCAGAACCCGGGTTCTCGGCGATCGCCCACGATCGCCTCCGAGCCTTTGTTCAACAGGTTTGGCAAGCCCACCCTGAAGCATTTGAGGGCTGTTAGCAGTCCCCTCCCACCCCTGCACCCGCTTTTTTATTGATACCGAATTCCCGCATCTTTCATGCGGTGAATCCCCTCCATTATTCTCTCTTCCGGTAGAGTTAAAGCAATTCTAAAAAATCCTTCCCCTGCCGCGCCATATCCGTTCCCCGGTGGGACGATAATGCCGCATTTTTCTAATAACAACGTGACAAACTCCGCTGAAGAATAGCCCGGGGGAACCGGAGTCCAGACATATAAAGTTGCTTTCGGAGGTGAAATGGGCCAACCTAGAGATTGTAACCCTTGGATTAAGATATCTCGGCGATTTTGATACACAGAAATCACCGATTGGAGTTCTTCTTCTGTGGTGGAAAATCCGGCAATGGCTGCCCGTTGAATAGCTTTAAACACTCCCGAGTCTACATTGGATTTCACCTGCCGTAATCCCTGAATTCCTTTGGCATTCCCCACGACAAAACCGATGCGCCATCCGGTCATATTATAGGCTTTCGATAAACTGTGAAATTCTAGGGTGACATCCTTGGCACCGGGTACTTCTAAAACGCTGGGGGGTTTATAGCCGTCGTAAGCCATTTCTGCATAAGCATGATCGTGACATAACAAGATGTCATGTTGGCGACAAAATGCGACTAATTTTTCAAAAAATTCTAAAGAGGCGATCGCACCCGTGGGATTGCTGGGATAATTAATCCACAACAATTTGGTCTGTCGCGCCACCTCTTCTGGAATCGCCTCTAAATCAGGTAAAAATCCCCGTTCTGGTGTCAGTGGCATGGGATAGGGCTCCCCACCGGCAAACAGAGTTGAGGACCGATAAACCGGGTAACCGGGATCCGGAATTAAGGTATAGTCTCCTGGTTCCACAAAGGCTAAAAAGGTATTATGAATCGCTTCTTTTGAGCCAATTGAAGAGACAATTTCTTGGTCTGGGTCTAATCCTTTCACCCCAAACCGTTTCTCCATCCACTGTACCGCTGCTTCCCGGAACTCTGGCGTTCCCTGATACGGGGGATAGTTATGGGTTGCTGGATCCTCGATCGCCTCATGCATCGCCTGAAGAATATGTGCAGGCGTCGGTTTGTCCGGATCTCCGACTCCCATATTAATGATGTCAATCCCTTTGGCGATGAGTTCGTTGCGCTTGCGGTCAATCTCCGCAAATAGATAGGGAGGAATTTTCTCTAAACGTTTGGCAAACTGCATGACGACGTGACAACCCGATCCAGGTCAGCATAAAACAACCTGAAGACAGTTTACCGCACTTTTTGATCCCCTCAAGTTTCTTTTTTACCGAGGGAAACCAGTCCCGTCAGACTGGGACCTGAGCAGTCGGTTGGCGGGTCCAATGCACCCCGATTCAGGGGTTGCAACCGATTGAGGGCTGTTTTTGAGTTGGGGGTTGGAGTTTGGAGGCGATCGCGTTGGATGTTTTAGCGACTTGCCACTAATTGAATCCGACCTGCATCCATTTCTGCCATTAATAATTCCAAGGCTTCATAATCTACATCATCGATATAACCAAGGCGGCTTAACTCAGAGTTGATACCATTTTCGATATCTGGAGTTAGCTGCTTGATATAGAGCGCTTTCTCTACCAGTTGACGAATCACGGCAATACCTCGCATGGGGGCGATCGGGAGAATTCGATACATCTTTCATTGTCGGCTGAATCTTAACCAGAGCGAGTGATAAGATGCGGCCTTTCTTAGTGATTTCGATCGCATAAGAATTTGACAGTCTGTGATACCCATATCCAGACCCTAATTTTTCTGGACTTGCGGAAATTACTGAGGCGATTGAGTATAATTTAATACGTTTTAGAGCTTCTTAATCAAAACTTTATAAAACCTGCATTAAATAAAAAGATTCAACGAAACCACTCCCCCTCTATAGAAGATTTTCCGGAACCTAGACTACATTATAAAAACAAGATGTTAAATTTACAAAAAAATAGGATTCAGTCGAGGTTAAACAAATGCTTAATACTGTTGCAAGTCCGGAAATTAGCTTGGTTCGGTTACAGGGTGAATTCAATGCCTCTAATGCGGCTGCACTTCAAACTCAACTGACCACCGTCGTCCAGTCTTCGATCCCTTCTACGGTTCTGGTCGATATGGAAAATGTGAATTTTCTGGATAGTGCGGGTCTGATGGCGTTAGTTTCAGCCATGAGTCTGGCTCACCGGCTCAACCGCCGCTTTAGTTTATGTGGCGTCTCTCCCTCGATTCGGATTATTTTTGAAATCACTCAACTTGATCGGGTATTTGAGCTATTTGAAACTCGGGCGGAATTTGAAGCCGTTTTGACTTAGAACTATTTCTAAACTGTTAAACGCATATCTGTCTTTGTTCGCTTAACTTAAGAATGTCTACAAAATCTATTTCAATAGGGGCAAATTCCCGGAAGGCATGAAAACCAGGGAGTCTGCCCCTTTTGCGTGGGGAGTTATTTGTCATTGGTCATTTGTCATTTGTCATTGGTCATTGGTCCTTTGTCCTTTGTCATTGGTCATTTGTCCTTTGGATTGTTGAATACTCACCGACTAACAACCAATGACCAACAACCAATGACCAACAACTAATGACCGTTGTCCTTAGTCCTTTGTCCTTTGGATTGTTGAATACTCACCGACTAACAACCAACAACCCATGATCCATGACAAGTGACCAATGACCAATAACCAATAACCAATGACCAATGCCCCCTTCATCCTGACCGACAAGCGTATAAAATAAAGAGGCTCGAATGGCGCATCAGTATGGACTGGATGTGACTGGGCCCTGGTGAAGGGCATCGAGACCCCTTAGAAAGTAGAGAGTTGCCGTGTCAGTTGCAGTAGAGAAACTCCTCACCCCAGACATATTACAACCCGCTCGTTATCTGGGTAATGAGTTGGGGGCGGTGCATAAACCTTGGGAAAGTGCCGCTGTGCGTTGGGTGCTCACCTATCCAGAAGTCTATGAGGTAGGAGCCTCCAATTTAGGGCATCTAATTCTATACAACATTTTGAATGCCCAACCGCGACAGCTTTGCGATCGCTCGTATTTACCGGGTGCCGACCTGGTTTTGAAGCTGCGAAATACCCAGACTCTGTTATTTTCCGTGGAGTCGAAGCGATCGCTGCCGGAATTTGACATCCTCGGGTTCAGTCTCAGTTATGAACTTGGGGCCACGAATATCCTAGAAATGTTGGACCTAGGGGGCATTCCCCTAACCGCCCAAGACCGTTCTAGTCCAGGTCCCTGGAACGTGGAAACTGGAAGCTGGCCCCTCATATTCGCCGGGGGCCAAACCGCTACCTCTAACCCGGAACCCTATGCTGAGTTCTTTGACTTTATCGCCCTCGGTGACGGGGAGGAACTCCTGCCGGAAATTGGGTTAGTGCTGGAAGAAGGCAAAGCTGCGGGATTGACTCGGGAAGAATTGCTGTTTGATTTAGCGCAAGTTCCGGGAGTGTACGTTCCCCAGTTCTACGATATGGCGGAGGATGGATCCGTGCATCCCAACCGTCCCGGAGTGCCGAAACGGGTATTGCGGCGAGTTGCCACCCCGATTCCCGCCTATTCCATCGGGTTGGTCCCTTATGTGGAAACGGTGCACGATCGCCTGACGATGGAAATTCGCCGAGGATGCACTCGCGGTTGTCGCTTCTGTCAACCGGGAATGCTCACCCGTCCTGCCCGAGATGTGGATCCCGACCAAGTAATCGAGGCGATCGAAGCCGGAATGAGGGCCACCGGATATAACGAATTTTCCCTCTTATCCCTGAGTTGTTCCGACTATCTCGCCTTGCCTGCGGTGGGAATGGAAATCAAAAACCGACTCAAGGACCAAAATATTTCCCTCTCCCTGCCATCGCAACGGGTCGATCGCTTTGATGAAAATATTGCCAATATCCTCGGGGGGACCCGCACCAGTGGACTGACTTTTGCGCCCGAAGCGGGAACGCAGCGGATGCGGGATATCATTAATAAAGGACTGACCAACGAAGAATTGTGGCGGGGCATTAAAACCGCTTACGAACAGGGCTGGAATAAAGTCAAACTTTATTTTATGATCGGCTTACCTGGAGAAACCGACGCGGATGTGCTCGGGATTGCCGAAACCGTCCATTGGCTCCAACAGGAGTGTCGTACCCTAGGAGGGAAGCGGTTAGAGGTCACCTTGACCATTTCTAACTTTACGCCGAAACCCCATACTCCGTTCCAATGGCATTCTGTCTCCACGGCTGAATTTTTGCGGAAGCAGGACCTGCTTCGCCAGGAATTTCGCCGGATGCGAGGGGTGAAGGCCAATTTTACGGATGTGCGGATCTCGGCGATGGAAGATTTTGTGGGACGGGGCGATCGCCGTTTAGCCCCGGTGGTGCGTCGGGCTTGGGAACTGGGTGCTGGGATGGATTCTTGGTGGGAGAGTTTGGACCGGGCTTTTGGAGCTTGGACCCAGGCGATCGCCGAATCCGATTTAAGCTGGAAATACCGGCAAGTCGAAAGTGGCGAATGGAACGTCATGGACGGCACTGGCACCGACTTAGATGCTCGTCTCGATGCTCCTCTGCCCTGGGATGTTTTAGATACCGGAATTGATAAAAACTGGTTGAAAGAAGATCTCAAGCTGGCACTGGCAGCAGCAACGGTTCCCGACTGTTCTTTTGAGGGTTGCTCCCATTGTGGGGTCTGTGGTGTTGACTTTGGTCACAATATCGTTGTTGCACCCCTGCCGATTCCTGCATTTGCTGGTCACTTTTCACCTAACATCGATCGCGTCCAACGATTGCGTCTGTGGATGGGTAAAATGGGTGACATGGCATTGGTCAGCCATCTGGATTTGCTCCGAGTATTCGATCGCGCTGTGCGTCGAGCGGATTTACCGATTTCCTTCACGGGGGGATATCATCCCGGACCTCGAATTGCACCCGCAAATGCTTTGACCCTGGGTTACACCTCGGAAAGCGAAATCGTAGATTTTGAACTGACTGAACTCATGGATCCCGAGGAATTCCGGGAAAGGTTGAGTGTTCAACTTCCGGCAGACCTGCCGATTTATCGGATTGAACCCGTGGCGGTGAAAGCGCCTTCGGCGAGTCAACTCCTGGACCAAGCTGAGTATATCCTGCGATTGGGTTTAACCTCATCGTCAGATCCCGAGGTACCTTTGCAAGGGTCAGACTGGCAGCAGTGGATCGGGGAAATCCTGGCCGCTGAGGAAATTGAATGGGAACATACGACCAAAAGAGGGAAAGTCAAATGGGTGAATCTGCGCGATCGCCTGTTTGAATTGGAACAAGTTGAAGTGTCCAACGATGCCTCCACCTGCACCCTCCGCGTTCTCGGCAGTTGCCGTCACGATGGCACCCTGTTACGTCCCACCCATATCCTCTATATGTTTGAAAAGATGGCAAAACGGGAGTTTGAGTTGTTACACGCTCACCGAAAACAGTTAATTTTGGCTGAAATCTGAAATTTATTTACCGCTATCCTAGATTCTGCTAAGATATAACCCGATGGCCCAACCCATCCCTACCTGAAGCTACATAAACTCAGTCTTTGAGAACGTTTAGGGTTTCCTGCCTTAAACTCGTCCCAATTGAGTCAGCAGAGGGTCGAAAGTCGAGGGGCCTTTTGAAAGAGCCATCGTCATAGAGAGCATTCGATCAAGACAAACAGCCAAGGGACCTTTAAAACGGGTCAAGTTTTGAGAAAGCAACAGAGACAGAGCCGGTCGCTGTTCTCCTGTCGGACCCTTATGTTGTGATACCCCTTTCTGGCTAAGTGCGAAGCCGTTCAGGGTGAATTTGTCAAGATTAATTTTCAACTTTCTGTTCTCTATACAGTCACTACAGTGTCAAAGGGGCAATCAACACCTCGGGAGTTGTGGCTGGACCAACCGTAGAGAGGCGAAATTTAGCAGTTCTACGACCTTCTTCCACACCAGATGCCAAGCACGAGATGCTGGCAATCATTCCCTGCCGCCAAAACTTTCAGAATTTAGATGTATTCTTTGCCAGTTCGATAAGAGGGATTGGATACCCAATCTTTCGCCAGAGGGAATCCAAAGTATTCTACGAATGTAGTCGGGATAACCTTTTCATCGTAGCTATTGATTCGATCGCTTCGGTCACGGGCTTTTCGGCAATAGCTCTAGCTTGGACCCAACGAGGGATATCAAAGATTAATTTTCCGCCCTAGTGGGTCGGTTCAGTATTAGATAAACAGGACAAAGAACTGGGTTTAAGGCCCAAAGCAATTCGCTTTCGCCAGCATAAATTTTGTCAAAAACCCTTGTTGTCTTCCCTCTACTGTCCCGACACCCTAGAAAATCAAGTTTCGTTTTTTCTATAGCTACATAGGAAGCGGTCATCGGTCGTACTGGGCTTTTGATGCCACGAGCGAACCCAGTAAACGTAGAGACTCCATTAAAGGTCTCTGTTGGTGATAGCTCATAGCCAAGTTTTGAGGAAATTGAATGTCGAAGCAAATTATTATCGCAGAGCAGTATAGAATTGCTGCTGTTTTTTCTGAAGATCAGATTCAGGAACTCGTCGTCGCCACCGGAACGCATCAAGTCAGTGATATCTATCTTGGAGTAGTGGAAAATGTCCTACCTGGGATAGATGCAGCCTTTGTCAACATCGGCGATCCGGACCGCAATGGATTTATTCACGTTACTGACCTTGGACCGTTACGCTTAAAACGCTCCTCCGGAGCCATCACGGAACTGTTGTCCCCCCAACAAAAAGTTCTGGTCCAGGTGATGAAGGAACCGACGGGAAATAAGGGACCCCGCCTGACTGGGAATATTACCCTTCCCGGTCGCTATCTGGTCCTGATGCCGTTCGGTCGTGGGGTGAATCTCTCTCGCCGGATCCGCACGGAAGCGGAACGGAATCGACTCCGAGCCTTAGCTATTTTAATTAAGCCAGCCGGGATGGGACTGTTAGTCCGCACGGAAGCTGAAGGGGTCGGGGAAGAGGCGATTTTAGAAGATTTAGAGTTTCTCCAAAAACAGTGGGAGGATGTTCAACGGGAAGCGGCAACGATCCGCCCTCCGGCACTGTTGAATCGAGATGATGATTTTATTCAGCGCGTGCTTCGAGATATGTACAGCGCTGATGTGAATCGGATTGTGGTTGATGCC
>JAABSJ010000041.1 GCA_011390515.1 Oscillatoria sp. | reverse complement strand
TGCGCCCCTACACATACCTTGCTTTCAGTTCAACGTTTGGAGGATTTATATTTTGCAATCCCCTAAGCCTGTTAAAAATGAGATCTTGCACCATTCTCAACACCGGCGGGGGTTAAAACCCCCGCCTAATAGCTTAAGTCGTCTAAAGACGACTAAAAACACCACAGCATAAGACTTGCAGTCGGTTTCAACTGAGATCTTGCACCATTCTCAACACCGGCGGGGGTTAAAACCCCCGCCTAATAGCTTAAGTCGTCTAAAGACGACTAAAAACACCACAGCATAAGACTTGCAGTCGGTTTCAACCGACTTTAGCTGTTAGGCGGGGGTTTTAACCCCCGCCGGGTGTTGCTGGTTTTTGGTCAGGCAATGCCAACATTCTCGGGCGATCGCCCAATCTTCTTGGGTTTGGATGACGAAGACTCTCACTTGGGAGTCGGTGGTGGCAATATCGATATCTGTGGGGGAATTCTGGTTTTTGTGGGGGTCGAGGTGTAATTTTAAAAACTCGAATCCCTCACAAGCTGCCGATCGCAGATCGGGATGATTTTCTCCCACGCCTCCGGTAAAGACTAAGACATCTAAACCCCCGAGGATGGGTAACATTGCGCCTATCTGCGATCGCAGTCGATGCACATACATTTCAAAGGCTAATTTTGCGCGTTTATTACCCTCTTGAATGGCTGTCTTGATATCGCGGATATCCGAGGAAACTCCCGATACTCCTTTTAATCCGGATTCGCGATTGAGGATTGAGTCTAATTCCTCTACTGTGAATTGTTGCGATCGCATCTGATGAATTAAAATCCCCGGGTCAACACTTCCCGATCGCGTTCCCATCATTAACCCTTCTAAAGGGGTAAATCCCATTGTAGTTTCTACGGATTTGCCGTTCTTAATTGCAGCTAAAGAACAACCATTGCCTAAGTGACAGACTATCATTCGCAAAGTTTTCAAGGGTTTTCCTAACAATTCTGCGGTGCGTTGAGTGACATATTGATAGCTAATTCCATGAAATCCATAGCGGCGAATTCCTTGCTGATACCACTCATAAGGCAGGGGATAGACTACGGTTTCTAAGGGTAAATCCGCGTGAAATGCGGTGTCAAAAACGGCGACTTGGGGCACGTTGGGCAGGATTTTTTCCACGACTTCGATGCCTTTTAAATTAGCGGGATTATGGGCGGGGGCGAGTTTGCCAAGCTGGGCGATCGCAGTTTTGACTTCGGGGGTAATCAGGGTCGCTTCGCGGTATTTTTCTCCCCCATGTACGATGCGATGTCCGACGACATCAATTTCTGATGGATCGGCGATCGCCTGGGTTTTTCCCTGCCATAAAGTGTCTAATAAGGAGGCGATCGCTTTCTCCCGCGATTCACTGGGTCGAGTTTCTGCTAACTTTTGATTGCCACTTTTTACTTCAATTTCGGCCATTCCTTCCTGGCGAGACCAATCAATTTTACCGGACCATAATGGCGGACTCATTTCATTGAGAGGCCCATTTTCTAATTCATATAAGTAGTTTTTTTGAGTGCTTGAACCGGCATTTAAAACCAATATTTTCATAGGATTTTGCTTGACAAATTTTCAGGTTTGTGATAAAAATGATGCAATCTATAAAATCTAAGCCTAAATCATGTAGAGGCGATTCGCCAATCGCCTCTACATGGCATGATTGCCTCATTAATGCCTTTTCATGGGAGCATCTCAATTTGGCCTCAAAGGGGAATTTATACGTCTTGCTCCCCCTTCCCTCAGAGGGAAGGGGGCTGGGGGGTTAGGTCTCTTTGCCAAATTGAGATGCGCCCCTTTTCATAGCCTGATTAACACCACTGCCAATTCATAATCTCATCGGGGTCCGTGCCTTTTTCTTGAATATAATCTCGGTGGGCGGCGAGAACATATTCATATTGACTGACTCGTTCGTTTGCTTGGGCAGCAACCCGAGGATTATAGGCAGCAGCTAATCGAATCGCTTGCATGATTAAATGATAGCGACTGGCATGATTTCGGACCAGCATATCAAACGGGGTGGTGGTGGTTCCCTCTTCCCGATAGCCATTAATTTGGAAACGGCGAACATTGGGACGTCCAAAGATTAATTGTTTCACCACGGAAGGATATCCATGAAAGTTAACAATTACCGGGCGATCGCTGGTGAACAAGGCATCAAACATATCCGCATCTAATCCGTGGGGATGGGCGGATTTTTCTTCCAGAATCAGCAAGTCTGTAACATTCACCACGCGCACTCGCAATTCAGGCATTTGTGACCGTAAAATATGGGCTGCTGCTAACACTTCCACCATCATCACATCGCCAATTCCCACGAGGACAATATCCGGATTAACCCCATCATCAATACTCGCCCACCGCCAGACAGAAGCGCCAGCGCGACAATGGGCGACTGCCTCAGACATGGACAACCATTGCGGCATGGGATTCTTATTCACAATCACCAAATTAATGTACCCGGTACTCTGCAAACAGTGGTCTAGGGTACTGATGGCACAATTGGCATCGGGGGGGAGATAAACTCGGGCGGATTCCGCTTGTTCATCCAGGACACTATTAATAAATCCGGGATTTTGATGGGAAAATCCATTATGTTCTTGTCGCCATAACGTAGAACTTTCCAGATAGTTCAGAGAAGGAACAGGCAGTCTCCAGGAGAAATCTTTGGAGAATTTAATAAATTTGCCATATTGATCCATCATCGTGGTGACAATGCCCAAAAATGCCTCATAAGAGGGAAATAATCCATGCCGTCCGGTGAGTAAATATCCTTGCAACCAGGCTTGACAGGTATGTTCGCTGAGAATTTCTAAGACTCGGCCATTATGAGGTCCAATATGTTCATCCGCTGGATCTGTCGGCCATTGATAACAGCGATTGGTGGCTTCTAAGACGGGGGTGAGTCGATTGGATTCGAGTTCGTCGGGACTAAAAATTCGGAAATTATCGGGGTTATGTTCGATAACGGATTTGAGGTATTTACCGAGTTGATGGGTATTGCCAATTTGATGGTCGCCGCGACTACAGCAATCCGGGGTTTTGGAACGCTCGATCGCTACTTCAAAATCAAAAATATTCGGCAGTTTCAAATCTTGACGGATTTTTCCCCCAATGGTATGCGGATTGCATCCCATGCGCCGACTGCCTTTGGGACAGAGTTCGAGAATTTCGGGTTTGGGTCGTCCCAATTCATCGAGTAATTCTTGGATTTGGTACGACTGCAACCATTGTTCTAACTGTTGCAATTCCTTCTCGTCGGTGGTGGCATTTTTAGCAGGAACTTGATGGGAACGATAAGACCCTTCGATGGGTTTGCCATCCATTTCTTTAATCCCACTCATGCCTTTAGGCGATCGCAGAATTAACATCGGCCACTGGGGTTTTGAGATGCGATCGCCCGATCGCGCCGCTTGTTGAATTCGGCTGATTTCTTGATACGCCCAATCCATTGATCCATACAGGTCCGCATCTAAGTCTGAATCCGCCACGATTCTCACTTGATAGCCATATCCGGTAAACAGGTGCCTTAGTTCTTCATCACTCATCGTCCCGTAAATCGTGGGACTGGATATTTTATACCCATTTAAGTGTATAATAGGCAAAACGGCACCCGACTCAGCCGGGTCAATATACTTGTAGCTATGCCATGCCGTTGCAGTCGGTCCGGTTTCCGCTTCTCCATCCCCGACAATACAGGCGACAACTAAATCCGGATTGTCCATGACTGCGCCAAATGAGGTCGCCAAGGCATATCCGAGTTCTCCCCCTTCATGAATCGTTCCCGGAATGCCAGGATATAAGTGAGAGGGAAATCCTCCCGGCCAAGAAAACTGTTTGACAAACTGTTCCAATCCCGATTTATCTAAAGTTAACTCGGGATAATACTCTAACAGTGACCCTTCTAAATAGAGATTTGCTAAATTAGCCGGTGCACCATGTCCCGGTCCCGTCACCAGCAACATATTCACGTCATAGCGGCGAATCAGGCGGTTTAAATGGGCGTAAATCAGATTAATTCCCGGACTGGTTCCCCAATGTCCCAGTAATCGGTCTTTAATATGTTCCGGTTTTAACGGTTGGTCTACTAAAACATTATCTTTGAGATAAATTTGCGCCACCGCCAGGTAATTTGTAGCCCGACGATACCGGGCGATCGCTTCTAATTCCTGGTGATGATGTTCTCGGACTTGTTCGACGGAAATTTCAGGCCCCAGGGGGGGTTTTTTCGGTGTTACAGTCATCAGTTTCTCCTCTTATATTTAGATTACAACGCTTCAGGAGGAGTCGAGTTTATCCGTCAATACTCCCTTGAAATTCCACAGGCAAGACTTACTCATTACCTTTCTGTCTGTAAGGGCGATTCAAGAATCGCCTCTACATTTAGGGTTGACACTTAAAAATATCCGTAAGTCCTGACCGCAGAACGTTGTTATCCAGGTTAGCAGCAGTTTTGATATTTGCACTCTATCATTGGGTAGAATTTTAGAGTTTGCCAATTGTCCCCCAACAGGAAGGCGTTAAATCCTCCAGTCCCCTCCCCGATGTCTTGGGGTAGGGGCGATTCGAGAATCGCCAGTCTATAAAATCGGGGATAATTCTGTGTAGGGGCGATTCGAGAATCGCCAGTCTATAAAATTTCCCTAATTTTCTATATGTTAGGGTGTTTTTTTTCGGGCGATTCTCGAATCGCGCCTACAGGGGTTTGTGGAGAAAATGGGGGGTATTTTGTTTCGGGGGATAATTCTGTGTAGGGGCGATTCGAGAATCGCCAGTCTATAAAATTTCCCTAATTTTCTATATGTTGGGGTGGGGTTTTTCTGGCGATTCTCGAATCGCGCCTACAGGGGGTTTTTCATAACATTGGGATTTTTTTTCTGGCGATTCTCGAATCGCGCCTACAGGGGGTTTTTGAGAAAATGGGTGGGGTTCCCCCATTCCCATCTTGGACAAATTCCCACCTTCTTAATTGCCTACTAAGGTAAGTTGATCGCCAATTTTCACGGAACCCGAGGTGATAATTTTAGCCAGTACCCCCGCTTGTAAATGACCATAACGGTTTTTCAGAACCGATAATAACCTTAAATTGCGATCGCCACTGTCTGGATCAACTTCGATATTTGCACAGCGTCCAATTCTAGCTGTAATCACAATCTTGGCTTCTCCTAAGTAAAATTCTTCTCCGACTCCGTTAAATTCTTCCCAGGGTGCAATTCCTTCGAGTAAGATATTCGGTCGAAATCGGCGCACATCGACGAGGGTTCCACAGGCGTTACTTAACTCATCTAATGTCGCTTGACTCATCAAAGAAATATGCACCGGGGCACGATCCGGATAGCGGGTTTTACCACACCGACTGCCGACTAACTGGACGGCGGAATACTGAGGATGTCTCGCTTCCGGGGTGGGTTCGGAATCGGCGAGAAATCCGGTAAAAAAGGCACTGATGCGATCGCGTCCGGTGCGGGTTTCCGTTGCTGCTGCCAGGAGGGTTACTCCCTGGTAACGAACCGTGAGGCAGTCAGTTTTTGCATCATAAACACAGTCTAATTTTGCCAATTTCGGCCAGTCATTCTGGACGGCAAAATGTCCTTTACTCATCCAAGGAACGAGGGTGGGATGTGGATTATCACTGCCATCTAAAAACATTAAGGCAAAGGCGCGATCGCCTCGGATGCCATAGTTCTCTTCTAAGGTGACCCCCTGGATTGGATGGGGTGATAATCCTTTAATTGGATAGCAGAATAACTGCTTTATTTGAGCTTCTTTCAATGACTTAACCCTCTCTTACTTTCAGAACCCTGACTGACGGTTTCCTTTCCGGTAATACTTTGAAAATATAAGCCTCCTGCGGTGATTAAAAAGACCAGATAGGCGATAGCTTGTACTAAATACAGTTGCGATCGGTATCCAAATAGGGCTTTTAAAACCACGCCGGGGAAGCGGTTATCCGGGAGAATCTGAGAGGCATCCCACACCTGGGGTCCTAAAATACAGGAATCGGTTCCGCCATGACACCAATTGGCAAACTGAGGGGCGATCGCACTGAATTCCATTACCGCTAGATTGGCACTTTTTAAGGCAGAAATCACCAATCCAGAAACGATTAATAGCAAAAACACTCCCATGATTTGGAAGAAGAGGCGCAGGTTAATTTTCACCCCCCATTTAAACAGCAACGTGCCAATTGCAAAGGCCCCAATTAACCCAGCAATAGCCCCCAATACCGGAGTCCAACCGCGCTCAAATTGGGCTAAAATAAACACCACGGTTTCAAATCCTTCTCGGAGAACCGCGATAAAAATTAGGGTAAATACCCCCCAACCTGCCTGAGATTCGAGGGAATTTTTGCCGGTTTCTTCCGGGAGTTGGGAGGGAGTGTTTCCTTCAAATAACGCCGCATTTACGGCCCCTTCGACTTCGCCTTTGAGGGATTTGGCTTGTTTCGTCATCCAAATCAGCATCCAACTGAGCATGGCGATCGCCACTAAACAAAATCCCGCTTTGAGACTCGGTGCGATCGCCGGTGCATATCGCCAATCCGACTGTCCCACCGCTTGCAGAATTCCCCCGAAGACAATTCCCACTAATCCACTGGCAACAATTCCCGTTCCCACTCCCGCATACACCCAAGGATTAAGCTGACTTTGTTGCGCTTTTTTCAAACAAGCTAAGACAATTCCCACGACTAAAGCAGCTTCTACACCCTCCCGCAAAGTAATTAAAAATGTCGGTAAAGCAGCACTTATTTCCATAGCTATCAATTTAAGATTTTTTCGATATCAATTGGAATTAGAGTAGGAGAGCAACACTTTTTGCCTCTTGCTTGCGCCCCTAAAAGTCGGCATACAAGGTTTCATTAATCAAGTCATATCTCGCCGCATTTTTCTCAATTCAATGATATTGATTTCTGAAGAAGCAACCATTTTTCGACTGAATTTTTCCAAGTAAATACTGCTATTTTTGACCATATCTAATAAATTTCTATACCGTTGCAGTCCATTCTTTTCATGATTAATACTTTCTTCAATAATCGTCCTAACCGAATGGATGTAGCTTTCCTCCATTTTAGAAACTCGCAGACTGGGATGTCCTTCTAACCCGGTGATAATTTCTCCAATTTGTTGAGATCCAGTTAGGGAGTCAGTAGCTTGAATTTGAAAAAAATTGACAATGGGAATTCGATTGGGTCCTGTTACAACGAGGGAATAGTGGGTATAACGCACCATCCCCGCTAGTTCAAACTCCATGCTACTATTCAATAATTCAATGGTTTTTTTAAGGTTAAGTTCTTTCATTTGTTTACTTGAGTCTGAGCATCGGGGAAAGAGTAGAGAGGGTTTGGAAACCAAACCCTCTTTTCTGTCAACTGTCAAAAAATAGTAACAGAATGGAAATGATGGGGAGTCCCCTGTAGGGGTTTGGTTTCCAAACCCTCTTTTCTGTCAGTTTATGTTTGAGGGAGTGCTTAGTGCCTAGATTGAGGGAGGCGATCGCCGGTTAAACCGGACCTAGAT
Organism: Oscillatoria sp.; assembly: GCA_011390515.1. Lineage (GTDB taxonomy): Bacteria > Cyanobacteriota > Cyanobacteriia > Cyanobacteriales > Laspinemataceae > Laspinema. The sequence continues at coordinate 26,963 of JAABSJ010000041.1, read as the reverse complement.
AAAATCCCGCAACATTTTTTTAATTTCGATGTTGTGCATTTCTTCTTGTCCAATTTGAGTCCGTGCAAATTCTTCCAAATACACGCTGGCATTTTCTACGGTATCGAGCAATTCTTTGTACATATCGAGGGCTTTTTTCTCGTGGTTGAGACTTTCCTCTAAAATGTCACGAACGGAATGGCGATCGCTTTCTTCGATGGGTGCAATTCTCAGGCTAGGATGTCCTTCTAAGCCGGTGATAATTTCTCCCACCTGTTGAGCATGGGTGAGGGATTCCGCAGCTTGAGCTTGAAAAAAGCTGACGATGGGAATCCGATTCGGGCCGGTTACCATCAGTGAATAATGGGTATAGCGTACCACACCGGCCAGCTCAAATTCCATAATCGTATTGAGCAAGTCAATGGTTTTTGGGAGATCAAGGTCTTTCATGTCGTTTTCTAGAGTTTCAGATGGGTTCAATTATTTGAACATTTTTTGGACGCAATTATCAAGTAGGGATTCCCCGGCTAGAACGGGTTATTTGTGCTTGACACTTTCTAAAATTACCAACCTGCAATAATTTACGGTGGTGGCCCGAAGTCGCTGGCGATCGCCAGGAGAGCAAGGTCAGATTTTGTGCGGATTGAGGTTCCTATCAAAATAGCTGAAAAACTTAATCCACCTAGGGATGGACCATTCTAGCTAACTTTTAATTTTACACCGAATCGGATTCCACAATTGCGCTCGGGTTGACCCAAGTTTCAAGAAAAATTAAGGTTTCCTAACTTATCGGGAAACCCCGGGAAATTTTTTACAAATTTTAGCCACCTCAAAGGGAGAAAATTACCAGGGTAAACCCCTTGCACCAACAGCCTTTCCAGCCATGAGAGGCTGGCATCAGACGCAGAAACTCATCCCCTAGGAGGGCATTGTCAAGTTTTCAAAAACGCGCTTTCCTATTAATATTCGAGCGATCGCAACCTGTCCTCAATCCGGAGAAACCTCGTCAATTTTCCGACTCAGCCTGTGGCGATCGCCTCAAGCAATCATCCCTTAACCCCTTAAAAAATGAAGAAAAATTTAATTATTCTCACCCTCTTAGCCTCCGTCGTCCCCACCCTACTCATGGGGTGTGAGCGAGATAGCACCCCAATCACCTCAACTCCCGAACCCGTCGCCCTAGAATCTGTCACACCCGCGACTCCTGGAACCGAAACCGCCTCTGGAGAAATCGGAATGCTCCAAATCGTCGCCAACGGTGAGGACTTCGTGCGAGATGGCTTTACCTCCAAAGATGGTTGGGAAATCAACTTTAATCACGTTTACGTCAACCTCGCCGAAGTCACCGCCTACCAAACCGACCCCCCCTACAATCCCGAAAGCGACAGTCAGCTTAACCCCAAGCAACAAGTCCAACTCGATGGGGTGAAAACCGTAGACTTAACCGCCACTCCAGAAAACCCCACCCCAGTCCTGGCGGAAGTCCCGGCACCTGCGGGTCAGTACAATGCCCTCTCCTGGAAAATGGTCAAAGCAACCGAAGGCCCTACATCGGGCTATAGCTTAATCATGGATGGCACAGCGCAAAAAGACGGACAAACCATCCCCTTTGTCCTCAAATTCGATCGCGAAATGGCCTTTACCTGCGGCGAATTCGTCGGGGATCAACGCAAAGGCATAGTTTCCCCCGGCAGTCAGGGCCAGTTAGAAGCCACCTTCCATTTTGATCACCTGTTTGGGGATGCCGGTGCACCGGCAGATGATGAAATCAACGTTAAAGCCCTGGGATTTGAGCCGATCGCCGCTTTAGCCTCCGGGGATCAAGTGAATCTGACCACCACAGAACTCCAACAAGCCCTCACCCCAGCAGATTATCAAACCCTGCAAAACCTCCTCCCCTCCTTGGGGCACGTTGGAGAAGGCCATTGTCAGGAATCTGCGTCATCATAATAGACAACCCGCCCCTGCCATCGTTGCCGGGGAAATATCTTCTACTCAGGGATCAAAAATTTACCATGATTAATCGACCAATCACCCCAACTGCTGTGGAGGCAGTCCTCTGGGCGTTTGCCAGTGGGCTGTTTGCCTGGGTCCTGGGGAATCCTCTACCGGCGATCGCCCACGGGGTTCAACTGACTCATCAGACCCTCGAAGCAGTAGAGGTCCAGGCCCTCTTCGATAATGGCGACCCCATGTCCAATGCCCAAGTCACTATTTATGCCCCCAACGACCCGCAAACCCCCTGGCAGGAAGGGACTGCGGACAAAAACGGGCGGTTTTTGTTTGCCCCAGACCCCTCCCTCGCGGGAAATTGGGCCGTGAGGGTCCGGCAAGCGGGTCACGGGTCGATCCTGAATGTGGCGATCGCCCCCGAACCTCCCCCCGAGGCAGCCGTTGATACTCCCGATGCCACCAGGGTTTCCGAGGTGGCCCCCAGTTCCGGGCTCCTGAGTTCCCGAAGTCCCTCGGTCAACCCTCTTCCCACCGGGTTGGCGATCGCCTCCGGAGTCTGGGGATTTGTGGGAACTGCCTTGTTTTTTTCCCGGTTTAATGGCAACGGACCTGGCGGTCCCGGCAAAGAAGAAGATTCGGTTGCCTAATCAAATCTCTCCCTTAATATAAATTCCGCCCTTTGGCATTCTCTCTTTTCGATTTGATTCAATGCATATTCCCGATGGTATTCTTCCAGCTAGTCTTTGTATCGCCGGTTATGGCGCAACCGGGGCCGCCACTTGGTATTCCCTGCGCCAAATTAATCGCGATCGCAACCCCCAAGCCCAAATTCCCAAAGCCTCCTTACTCACCGCAGCGTTTTTCGTCGCCTCTTGGATTCATATCCCCGTCCCTCCCGTCAGCGTTCACTTAGTTCTCAATGGACTATTAGGCACTGTCCTCGGTTATTATGCATTTCCCGCTATTCTGATTGGGTTATTTTTCCAAGCGATTATGTTTGGTCATGGGGGACTAACGACCCTGGGAGTCAATGCCATCATGATGGGAATTCCTGCCTTAATTGCCTACCAAATCTTTCAGATGCGCCATTGGTTTAAACACCAATCGGGAAACATTACCCTGAGTTTATTTGCCTTTCTAGCGGGTGCAGTGGGATTAGGACTAGCGGCAGCTATCTTTCTCGTTCTCATCATCACCACCATTCCCGGGGAATTAGATGTGAATACGGAAAGAAATGCCATTTATGCACTAATGTTGGCTCACCTGCCTTTAATGCTAATTGAAGGGGCATTTACCGCCATGTTAGTCCTCTTTCTCAATCGGGTTAAACCGGAACTGATTGGGGATTAAGCCCTCAAAAAAAACCCGCAGGCTCAAGCCTGGGGCTACACGGACAAAGCCCGCCTGCGCGGGCTGAAGAGTAAAATAGGTCTTTCACAAGTGGATTTAAAATGATACCCCATTTTATCGGTTAGCCCGCGCAGGCGGGCTTTGTTAGTATAGCCCCAGGCTTGAGCCTGTGGGTGTATGACCAAACTTAGGATTAAAGCTAATTATCAAGGAACCAGGATGAAGTTTGGATTAGACGATTATGCTCATTTAGAATCTCCCTTACATCAATGGGAACCCCGATGTAAATTAATCGGGTTAATGGGATTAATTTTTGCCTTTGCAATGGTCCGGGATCAGCGCTTAATTCTGCCCATGTTAGGGGTGAGTGCGGGCATTTATGTTTTATCTCAACTGCCCCTTACTTACTGGCGGATGCGGTTGCGCTATCCAGGATTATTTCTGGTGGGAGTTGTGGGATTCCTACCCTTTATTTCCGGGAAAACCGTCCTGTTTCAGCTAGGGCCGATTGCCCTATACCAAGAAGGAACTCTGGCAATGATAGGCATTGCGAGTCGGTTTTTAGCCATTATTACCCTGTCCCTGGTTTTGTTTGGGACGGCTTCTTTTTTGACGACGATTAGAACCCTACGATCGCTGGGGTTATCTCCGATTTTAACCGATATGATGGTGCTGTTTTATCGGTATTTATTTGAACTCGGCGATCGCCTGCATACGATGCAGTCTGCTATGCGCTTGCGAGGGTTTAAACGCACCCGCCTCACCCCCCGCGCCTTACAAACTTTTGCCTCAGTTGCGGGAACCCTGTTAGTTCAAAGTTATGAACAATCCGAACGGATTTATCAGGCGATGCGATTGCGGGGTTATGGTCAAAAAACCGTTTTATACCAAAGTCAGCCTTGGCAACTCAAAGATATCTTATGTTTAGGATTGGTTTTGGGCATTGCCGGGACTTTTATGGCGGCGGAATTTTGGCTATCTTCGGGCATTTTATAGTTTAAATTTTCGGGAGGCTTCTTCATACAAAGACAAGGCTAAATCGCGGATTAGTTCTTCATTCTCAAAACTATCCCCAAATTTAGTTTTCGCCATTTCAATACAGGTTTTCATCACATCCGATGAGCGTTCAAGATGATGGGCGATCGCCAACCGTTCCGCATCTTCCCAATGGGGTATCTTTGGAGTCTTCAACTGTTGTGCCTTTTTGCGTTGCAATTCTTCGGAAAATCCAGCAGCAACAATCCCCGCAGGCAAGGCAAACAATCCAATCCCAATAAACGCCAAAGTTGCCCCAAATAATTTACCCAAAACCGTCACCGGATACACATCCCCATACCCCACAGTAGTTAATGTCACCACTCCCCACCACATCGCTGCCGGAATACTGGGAAACGCATCCGGTTGTTCCTGACTTTCAGCAAAAAACATCAAACTTGAGGCAAAAATTAGTAAAATAAACACCGTAAACACCGTCATGATTAATTCATTTTTTTTGGACTCAATCACCCGGAGAATGGTTTGGAGGGCATCGGAGTAGCGAATTAATTTGAGCAGTCGCAACAAGCGCAAAACATCAGCAAATTTTATGGATTTGATTAATGGAAATAATCCCATCAAATAAAACGGCAAAATGGCGATTAAATCAATCAGCATCAGCGGTGTGGTTGCATAGCGCAATCGTCCCCACACCGGATGAGCATATCGCGGATCGACGGTACAGCACCAAAGTTGGATAATATATAATAAACTAAAGCAGGCCACGGCCACAATTTCGATTTCATCAACAAATAGCCGAAAATTAGAGGAAATAAATGCCGAAGTTTCTAAAATAAAAGCAGTAACGTCTAAAATAACTAACAGGCTGACCGCCCAGTCATCAACTCGGCTTAAGAAATCCGTCGGGTCTGAGGATTCAAGAATTTGATAAATTCTAGCTTTTATGGATTGGCTCATGATGTGTTATTTAGCTCATGACGCTTGAAAAAAAGTAACCGCACTATTGTTCATCCTATCATATCCGATGAAAGAGCAGATAGAACCCTTAACCTCTAACAACCTCGTAGATAATCCCCCGGGAAATGATTTAGAAGTCTCATCAAATTCTCCGGGTAGAGAACCGGAACAGGTGGCAGTCGCCATTGATGAACTCTGCTTTTCTTACCCAGACAAAGCCGATGTTTTACAAAATATCAATCTGCGAATTCACCCTGGCGATCGCATCGGACTGATTGGGTCCAATGGGGCAGGCAAAACCAGTTTATTTTTATCAATTTGTGGCATTCTCAAGCCCATTTCTGGACAAATCACCCTCTTGAATAGTCCCGTTATTCCCGGGGAATTCCGTCCCGAAATTGGCTTAGTGTTTCAAAACCCCAACGATCAGCTATTCTCTGCCTCCGTCTGGGATGACGTTGCTTTTGGACCGCAAAACATGGGACTATCTGGGTCAGAATTGAGCGATCGCGTTAGAACTGCCCTAGATTTAACCGGCGTTCGGGATCTAGAAACTCGTCCCCCCCACCATCTTTCTGGCGGACAAAAACGGATGGTGGCGATCGCTACAGTTCTAGCCATGCAACCTCAAATTATCCTCTATGATGAACCCAGCGCCAACCTAGATTTGCGAGCCCGTCGGCGTTTAATCCACTTTTTGCAGGCATCCCAGGAAACTTTACTGATTTCCTCTCACGATTTAGAACTGATTCTGGAAGTGTGCGATCGGGTCATTCTCATGGACGAAGGACGGATCATCACCACCGGCAGTCCCGATATCGTCATGGCAGATGCACCCCTGATGGAAGCACATGGTTTAGAAAAACCCCACTCCCTCCTCCACCATCCTCCACTTCATCACCCCTAATCGGGGACCCTGCCATCAGAATTCCCCCATTATTAGGACCAGAAACCGAGCAATTGTAGGGTGGGCATTGCCCACCATAATTCAGGTGGGCAATGCCCACCCTACAATTTTTAAGACTTTTATCAACCGGATTTATGATAATTTCCGCTAATTTGCCAGAAATTCCCGCCAGAAACCCGGTTTCTTGTCCTAATCGATTTCATGCTGTAGCGACCCCCAAGAAAACTGGGCGATCGCCTCAGATATATAAATTTTCTGTCTTAACTCTCCGAAACCTCCACCAGACATCCTGCCGTCTGTATAACCTATCCAGGGAGTGCGGATTTCACCTGCAAAGACAGAATATCCAATAGTCCAAGCAGAAATCAAGCTTTCCCTGTATCATAATCTTTTAGCCAATCAATAGGAGCCATTCTCATGGATATCCGTAGCTTGCTCATTACCTGGGTCATCACCTCCGTCAGCTTATTTATTATTTCCAAACTGCCCACTGGCGTAGAAATCGATGGATTTCAAAAAGCCTTAATTTCCGCCGCAGTCTTTGGGGTTTTAAACGCGCTGATTAAGCCAGTTTTACAAGTTTTAGCCTTCCCAATCACCGTCCTTACCCTAGGATTGTTCAGCATTATTATCAATGCGATAATCTTTGGATTAGCCGCTTGGTTAGTGACAGGATTTCGCCTGCGTTGGGGATTTTGGAGTGCCATCATCGGGACCTTAGCCCTCAGCTTTATCAACTCCATCCTATCTGCCATCTTGGGGGTGTAATCCCGAATCGGGGAATATTGCCCCGCCTAACTTCCCCCGAGATGGGATAAACCCAAAAGCGATCGCCCCTCTTGTTACTTAAAATAAAGACAATTGTCGATACTCAGGCATCTCATTCAAATCACCACTTGGCGATCGCTTTTCTGTAGAGTTCTCCCCAAACGCCATCCCCCCATCCAAACAGTCCAACGCCTGTCTAACATTCCGGGCCAATTGTTGAGCAAACTTGACCGGAACCGCATTCCCAATCTGGAGATGAATATCCCGTTTATTCCCCCCAATAAATACCCAATCATCTGGAAAGGTTTGTAATCGCGCATATTCCCGATGGGTAAAACTCCGAATTCGCGACGCCTCAATTCGCCACAAGGGAACCGTCGATTGAGAATTTCGGACAAACTCACCCTTGACTCGATCTTTTTCATACCGTCCCGCCACCACATTTCCCTGCGCCCATCCCCAAATTGTTGCTGAATCTATTGCCGGAAAAGGTGCATCGTAGGACCGAATGGGATGACCATCGGATGCTGTTCTGGATAACCGGACCGGCAGGACTTCCTCCTCTAAATTAAAGGAATTCCCGGTTTCTCGATGCACTTTACTCTTAAATCCCCATTGCGGATTGTGGTTCGGGAGTTCCCCTCCTTCTCCTCGGGCTAAATCGTAAACAAAGTCTCGAATGGTTGTCAGTTCCCCGGGTCCGGGCAACTCATATTCCGAGGGAAAATTATCTTTAAATCCAATAAAAATAAACCGACGCCTCGTTTGAGGAACTCCATAATAGCAGACCTTGAAAATATCCGAAACCACCTGATAGCCAATCTGATTTAGGTCTTGAATAATAGTTGCACTAAAGGGCAAACCTGTCTGAGGCGATCGCATGGTTCGCAAATTGAGGACATTTTCAATCAAAACAGTCCGAGGCTGACAAATTTTCGCAATCCGAATCACCTCTTGATACAGTAAATTTCTGGGGTCACTTTCTTGGCGGTTTCCCCCCAAGGAAAATCCTTGACAGGGAACCCCAGCCAGCAAAACATCCGGTTGTTCCGATAATTGGGGGGAGTAGGAACGAACATCGGCTAATTTGACATTCCATTGGCTTCTATTCTGTTGCAGCGTTTGAATACACCAAGGATTAATATCAACGGCTTCTAAGACCCGAAATCCCTCCATTTCAAACCCTAAATCTAATCCCCCTGCACCCGCAAATAGACTCAGAACTGAATAAGGATGTTTTTTGGAACTCATGGCTAAGAATGGAGGAAAACAGTCAGTTATTCGCGTACATTTTGGGAGTGCGAGCATCTTGCTCGCTATGATATTATAAGAAAGCGAGCAAGATGCTCGCACTCCTTTCCTCATTATATTATAAGAAAGCGAGCAAGATGCTCGCACTCCTTTCCTCTAAATATCTGTGCCTCATGAGTCCGGGAAACGCTATATAAAAAATCCAGTAATTATCAACAGGAAATGACTCGAATTTAGCCCGCATAAGCGGGCTAAATTCATGTAAGCCGACCCTTATAGGATGAAGGAATTCTAATCCTGCTGATTGGCGAATTTGCGCGCCCCGAGGAAGGATAATCCTAATGCCGCGATCGCCAGAACAACGAGACTATACCAGGGAAACTGATTCATCTCATAAGCAGCGGCCCTGAGTCCGATACTGGTATAGGTCAAAGGCAACAGATACACCACCACTTTTAACGCCGCTGGTAATTGCACCGGGTCAAAAAAAGTTGCCCCCAAAAATGACATGGGAACAATGATAAAATTGTTATAAATCCCCACACTTTCCAAGGATTTGACTGTTAATCCTACCAACACTCCCAATCCGGAAAATACGGCACAATTGAGCAGTAATACCAGTAAAAATAGGGGATTGAGGAAACTCCAAATTTTGCCGGTAAACAGAATCGCCACGAGGAGAACCGAACCGGATGTCATCAACCCGCGCAAAATTCCCGCCATCATTTTCCCCAGATATAACGAGAGGGGATGGATCGGCAATAGCAGCATTTCTTCAAAGTTTTTAGTAAATAAGCGTTCCCCACAAATGGAAAACACCGTCCCCGCAAAACAGATCGTCATGGAAGATAGGGCGACCATTCCCGGTAACATGAATTCTAGGTAACTATTTCCCCCATCCATGCCCGATCGCATGGTATTTCCTAACCCTAAACCAAATGCTAGGATATAAATCAACGGAGAAACCAGGCCCGAGGCGGCCACTTGGACCACCCGCACCCGTAAATCGAGCCAGTCTCCCCATAAAATCGTGATACTATCGTCCCAGAGGGTGGATAGGGGCGACTGCGATCGCCCAGAAGTCACTTCCGGTTTTAGTCTGAGTTCAGATGCCACAATACCCGCTTGTTGTCTTGTTTTCCTTCTTCAGTTTTACAACACTTCCACGAGTTTATTTCGAGAAGAAATACCTGATTTAATCACAATCGCTGATTTGGGAACCTCAAATTTATCCGCCAACAGTTTGATTAACTCTGCATTCGCCTTGCCATCAACCGGAGGGGATTTCAGACGAATCGTCAAACTGCCATCAGCTTCTTCCGTAATCTGCTGCTGTTTAGAATTGGGTTTAACTTTAATTCGGTAGAGAGGCACAATTTAAGCAACAACAGGACTAATCATCTGATCCAACGCCGATCGCGCCGCGACTAAATCATAGGGAATCCGGGGTTTCATCGGGCGATAATCCCGGGGATGGGGGGTTCCATTTCGCAACACCGCATTCACCACCAGACAGGGTTCATCACTGAAATTAATCGCACTATGGGGAACCCGAGGGGGAATCGTCACCGCTGCTGGATAGCGATCGCTCAAGGGAATATAGCGATATTCACCGTCCTGTAACACGACTAACACAAAACTGCCCCGGACCACCAGCAATTGATCCGTCTGAAAATGGTGGACGAATAAATCATCGCAGGTCCGGGGTTTGACCTGGACTAACATGGTTTCATGACTGGACTGAGGGGTATAAAACTCAGTCATTCCAGACTGCATGGTTTCTAAAAGCCGAACTTTAACAGACTCAGTTAAACGCATGGATTTTCCTCCATCAGATTTCTTATAATTCTGATTATGTCGCAGGTTTCCATAAATTTTTGTAAATCTTGGCACGAAGTTGGCCAAAGTATGGTATGAAACGGGGCAAAGCACCCAAATTAAGAGGAATCGGTCATGACTCAGCAACCTCCCCATCCCAAGCGTCGCCCGGATCTCACCGGATGGATTGTCCGATTTGTCTGTGGGGCGATCGCCGGAATATTTATCGCGATTTTCTTCATTTGGGATGGGATGACTGCCGGAGGTGCAGTCGCCTGGAGTTTAGGATTAGGGACCCTATTCGGGTTCTGTGCGGCCCAATGGGGCGATCGCTTTTGGCAATTTCTGGGGCGCTGGTGGGGATGGTTCTAACCCAGATTAAGGATTAGGGATTTCCATCAAAAAAATGGGCCATCAGTAGGGTGGGCATTGCCCACCTGAATTACGGTGGGCAGTGCCCACCCTACAATTGCTTAAACTGCCGCTAGGTCGCGATGCTCGATTTTCGTGCCTAGAACCTTGAGAAATTCCGCCAACCAAGCAGAATGAGCGGGCCAAGCGGGGGCCGTGACCAAATTGCCATCAACCATCGCCTCATCTACTGCGATCGCCACATAAGTCCCCCCAGCGCGAGTCACATCGGGACCACAGGCGGGGTAAGCAGTGCAGCGTTTCCCTTGCAGGACATCTGCTGCTGCCAACAGTTGCAACCCATGACAAATCGAGGCGATCGGTTTATTTTCCTGGGCAAAATGACGGGTAATTTCCAAAACCCGCTGATTCAGGCGAATGTATTCCGGCGCACGTCCCCCGGGAATCACCAACGCATCATAAGTCGCCGGATCCACTTCCGCAAAGGTCGCATTCAGGGCGAAATTGTGACCCGGTTTTTCGCTATAGGTTTGGTCCCCTTCAAAATCGTGAATCGCAGTCCGAACTGTTTCCCCAGCAGTCTTATCGGGACAGACGGCATGAACAATATGGCCCACCATTTGTAGCGCTTGAAAGGGGACCATCACTTCATAATCTTCCACATAATCGCCCACTAACATTAAAATCCGCTTTCCAGTCATGTTTGGACTCCTTGGCAAAATTTAAGAGACAAAAAAATGAAGCCAAGCTGACTTACTGAGTAAGTCAGCTTGGCTTCATTTTAATCAGGGGAGTGGCAACAACCGACGGGGGTTAAAACCCCCGTCTAACAACTGAAGTCGGTTAAAACCGACTGAAAGTCAGATTTGCTGGTGTTTTTAGTCGGTTTTTAACCGACTTCAGCTATTAGGCGGGGGTTTTAACCCCCGCCGGTTGTTGCGGTATCAGGTGTTGCGGTATCTAGAAACCGTTGCGGCCCCAAATCACCATCGAGATGGAGAAAGTAAAAACACCTAAAAAAGCAGCCCAACCGACAGTCAGAATATCCATAGTCTTATTTCACCAGTCATGATCACAAAGGATTTCAAATGTTAATCATACGTCAAAGCGGGACGGAATGGACTGCAAGGGCGATCGGGCAGTTTCTCCGGCATGGGTTGGGTCGTCCCTAGCGCAACGCCATCCCGCAATCCGAGGACCTTCGGTTTCGGGGATGATTTGAGGGGCGATCGCAACATCCAAACCCAGAACTTCCCCCCTGATGAGCACAACCTACCCCCTTAACCCGCTGTCCGGGTTGACCAAATCGGCCTAGGACCCCCACAAGCGGGAATCTGTGACCGCAATATCCTCCTCGAACTTGATGACCAGAGTTTGAATTGGGATATTCTCTAACGTTGCTAATTCTGCGGCCATTTCAACGTTCATACAGATTGCTTTGATCAATCAAAAATTTCTTTCCCCCCAAACGAATTCAGAACTGAGTCAGGAATCAGCAAATGAGGCAGCTATTCAAGGGGACTAGAAGCCGACGGATCTATGAGCGGTTGTAAAGCCGTGGGATTGGATAATTTAATTGCCCTAATCCAGGATTGGATACTGTTTCCAGCATACGAAGATTTCAGGACATTGGCTTTAAAAATTTCCAAACTAGACAAACCAATTCTATCCATTTTAGCAAAATTGGTATCGAGACGGTAGGGAAAACGGCCAGTAAGCTCTCGCAAGCGGATTTGATAATCCCGATCACTCCGATATTCTCTGGAGTCCATTCCCCATGAATTAACGAGGTCGATCGCTTGAGCTAATTGCATCTCTGTTCCTTGAAATACTAAGCCATTACAGTTGGTTTGCTGGAGGTTGCGAGTCCGGTTGCTTGTATCTTCTGGTTCCATCACAACATAGTAAGGTGGATTATGATAGTGGTTATCGCGAGCTTTTGCCACATCTAGGGCATCTCCAATCCAAATATCAATAATTTTGGGTTTACCCGCTAAAACTTCCTCCAGCATCCAACAGACGATGACGACTTTTATCTGATTAGCTTGGAAATTTGTTTGACTATCGCGAAATCGAGCAGTTATTTCCGTTGAGAGGGGAAACCAGGTTTTAACTTCGATTCCGGGTACAATATTCGGAATTCCGCTCAAGATTGCATCAGGGAAGCCCGGGTCTTGTCTAATCCATCGACAGCCATCCGGCCAAACCTGGATTTCATTCAAATGTCGAATGAGTGCATATTCTATGAAGTTGCCGATTATCGGAGATAATTTACTAACAATTTTCGAGAGTTCTATCGCGCCTTGCAGATCACTGGGCCTCGATATCGTGATTACATCGATTTTATGGCCCTTTAATTCAAGTAAGGCCCTTGTTGCAATTTCAAGTGCTTGCTGATATTCCACTAATTTTCCCGAGTTTGAATAGTTGATTCTACTTGTTCAATGAACTCTATAAAAGAAATCCCGATCGCCCGACAATATGCCCGCAATTCAATCACATCAATTCGTCTTTCACCTCGTTCACATTTACTAACAAACGACTGGGTTTGCCTTAACCGTTCGGCAACTTGTTCCTGCGTCATGCCTGCGGCTTTTCTCGCCATGCGAAGCTGCCCCAGAAATAGCAAATATTCTTGTGTAAAAATTGACTTTTCCATTTCACCTGACCTCAAGGAAAATGATATAGTCGATTTTGGAATAGTCCAAAATCGACTATTTTTTATAGCCGAATTCATGCAAAAATAAAACTAATCAAGAATAAAACCCTTTAAATCAGAGAGTATCAAGCGATACTGAATCAAACCATGCAAGATTTGACTCCTATCCCCACCACTGCGATCGGTGGCGTCCAGATCGAGAATGCTGATGTGGCAACCCGGTATCCATTTTGGCAAGCGCCTACGGTGATTGTGTCGGACGGGGCTTATGGGTTGGGGCTTTTCCCCGGTGATCCACCGACCCCAACCGACTTGGCAGACTGGTACGATCGCCACATTGAGGCATGGTCTGACTATTGTTTGCCCGAAACCACCTTATGGTTTTGGTGCAGTGAAATCGGTTGGGCCACTGTACATCCTCTTTTAGCAAAAAATGGCTGGCAATATCGCTCAGTCAATATTTGGGATAAAGGGGTTGCTCATATTGCCGGAAATGTCAATAGCAAGACGATTCGACGGTTTCCAATTGTGACTGAAGTTTGTGTCCATTATGTTCGGAATGTGGAATTACCCACCGGGGATGGCGATCGCTTACCGATGCAGCAGTGGTTACGGTATGAGTGGCTCAGATCTGGCCTGCCTCTGAATAAAACCAACGAGGCTTGCGGCGTAAAAAATGCCGCTACTCGTAAATATTTTACTCAGGATCGGTTGTGGTATTTTCCCCCTCCAGAAATGATGGCTTGTTTAGTTACTTATGCCAATCAGTATGGGAAGCCGACAAACTGGCCCTATTTCTCAATTGATGGAAAGTCCCCAGTTACCGCCGACCAATGGTCACGAATGCGGGCCAAGTGGAATCATCTTCATGGAGTGACTAATGTTTGGTCAGAACCCGCAGTTCGAGGGGCAGAACGGCTTAAGGATAAACAAGCTCGATGCATTCATGCTAATCAAAAGCCCCTGCGTTTAATTGAGAGAATTATTTTGGCTTCTAGTGATTCTAATGATGTAGTCTGGGAGCCTTTTGGGGGTTTATGTTCAGCAGCAGTTGCTTCCCTGCGGAAAGAGCGTCGCTGTTACAGTGCTGAAATTAATCCGGATTATTATGAACTGGCAAAAAATCGACTGGAACAGGAATATGATATTCGCAGTTCGGCTTTATTTCCTGAGTTGGTTTAAGACTGAATCCATTAAAAGCTAGATTGTAGCTTTAGAAAGGTAGGGGTTTGCTTACCCGAACCCTTGTTTTGCTCTGATTAAAACCCCGTAAAAACGGATAAGCAAACCCCTACAATTGCTGCGGTAATATGCACTATATATCCGATAACTCCACAACTTCATCGGGGTAGGCTTCCATTAAAGCAGGCAAAACGGGACAGGGTGCTCTGTCTTGTAAATTGGCGGGTTTACTCCAAGTAAAGGGGGCTTGTTTGGCCGCAGAAATCCATAACAATCGTTTGGCGCGAGTCATGGCAACATAGAGTAAGCGGTATTCTTCGGCAACTTTGAGGTCTTCGGCTTGTTTCCAGGAGTCGGCGATGGAGGGGAACTGGAAGGGTTCGCTGTCCCAGGATTGGGGTGCGCTTTGGTGGTGGAGGTGCGCGCGAATTTGGGCGCGGGCGACTTCGGATAGGGTGTATTCCCCGAGGAATTGGGCCGGTGGGGGAACCCAGAAACTGCCGGGAATCATGTTTTCATGGAGGAAGGGGATGAAGACATAATCCCAATCTAGTCCTTTGGCTTTGTGCATGGTGACAATGGTGAGTTGTCGCGGGCGAGTATAAATTTTCTCTGCGTTATCTTCTGTATCAACAGGTTCAAACCGTTCTGATGTGACGATTTCGTTGAGGACGGTGAGAATGCCGCTCATGGAGGGATTTCCGGCGGTTTGTTGGGCCAAGCGATCGCCCAATTTGTCGGCAGTTGCGAGTTCGGAAGCGTCGTAATGTAAGGCTAACGCCAGGAAGGAAATCAGTTGATACAAGGGGAGTTCGATCCGCGCCGTGAGCAAGCTGGCACAGAACCGTCTGGCTTGTAATACCGCTGGGGGTTGCGGGGGTTCTAATGGACCAGGGTAGAGAAATTGTTCCGGTAAGCTAGTGAGGGCGTTTAAGTCTTGGGAGGGGATTAAGTTGCGATCGACTAAGACGCGCAAAACGGTTTTTAAATAGTCCGGGGAATGAGGGCGATCGAGGAATTGCAGCAATGCCAGCATTTCTGAGGGAACTTGAGACCGGCGATCGCTGGCGGATACATCAAACAATTCGATATCATGTTTGGACAGCTCACATTGAATCCCGTATAAATGGGGATTGCTCATCACCTCCTGGATAAATCGCCCTTGGCGGTTTTCTCGGACCAAAATGGCTGCCGATCGCTCCTCAGTTGTCTCACCAAATAACTGCACCGCCCTCCGCGCAATCAGTTCGATGGTGTGATAAATATCCCGAGGTTGATACATCTCTAATCCCCCTCCGGTATGAGGCGGATTCGCATCGGGTTGGGGGTCGCCAGATTCGACGGTGCGAATATTTTGCAGGCGAAACGGTAATTTGGCCGAAGGGCGACTGTATTCTATCTCCGGGATGAGTTCATGCTGCTGTGCATAATGACGATTCACCCAACTTAAAACAAAATTAGCCGCATTGATGATAATTTGGGTACTGCGTCCGGCGCGGTCCATTGTTGCTAGGAGATGCTCGCGATCGCAGGCTTCACAAAAGCGGCGAAAATAGATCGGGTCTGCGGGGGTAAAGGTAGAATTAATCGCTTGATTGGGGTCGCCGACGCGAATTAAATTGGGCGGTGCATCAGGATTGTCGCACTGTCGGGCTAAAATCTCTAACAATTGGGTTTGTAAGGGAGAGGAATCTTGGGCCTCGTCTTCAAATACCGCAAAGACTTGTTTTTGCCAGAGATAACAGGCACTTTGATTTTCCAAAACACGCAAGGCGGAGAGAATCATGTCATCGTAATCGATAAACATCCGCGATCGCATCAAGGTTTCATACTGTTCATATAATCCAGCGGCGATCGCCAGAATGCCATACGGATCATCAGGAACTTGTCCCTCGGATGCCATCGCGATTTGCCATAAATCTTGGGGTAATAATCCAGAAGATTTGGCTTCGTGAATGGCAGTCTGGGCAAGTTGCGGCAGCACATCAGTTCGTAAGACAGACTGACGACGCAAGCGTTCCGTTTCCTCCCCATCAAATTGACAACCTTCTATTAACAGTTGATACCGTTGGGGATTAGCGGCAATCCAGCGTTCTACACTTTGAATGATTAAGCGATTACTTTGGTTGGGGGTGACCAACGTCATTTGCTCTAGATCCAAAGCGGATAATTCGGGGTGGCGGGAGGCGATCGCCAGGGCTAATCCATGTAAAGTATTGACGGTAAATCCCATTTGTGGCATCGCCAGTTCTTTCAATGCGCTGCGAATTTTTAACTTCAAATTCGCTGCAGCAGAACGGGTGAAGGTGACGACAACCAGATGGTGACGATAATGCAGTTTAAACCTTGCGATCGCCAATGCTGCTGCATCCGCCATTCCCTTAGATTTTCCGGCACCCGGGACCGCAGATACAGCCAAGGGACCGCCCAGCCAATCGGCCATTTGCTGTTGTCCCGGTCGTAATCCATTGCGGATGCGTTGTTCTGCCTCCTGGCGCTTTTGAGCGAGTGGGGTCACGGGTTTGGCAACCGATACAGGCAAGTTGTTATCAAAATCATTTGACATAGTGAGGTTAACCCGGGGACAACAACGAAAAGGGGCAGTCATTATGAGTTTATCGTTTTCTGGGAGCGATCGCCTCGGTTTCAATTTCCGTTTCAATTTTTGTAGCAGATTCTCCACTTCCCGACTCGTAAGGTTAGGGTAGGACTAACCCGGCAACGGACCTTGATTTGACCCCCTCGCTATCCCAGGAGAACTCTGATGAAATCTTATCCTCGCGCGATCGCCAATGCTTCTCAGACCGATTTAACTCGCACCCTCAAGGGTGGAGCTATACGGACAAAGCCCGCCTGCGCGGGCTACTCTATAAAATTGGGGTTGAATAGCCGGATTGGGTCTCGAACCCCGATTTTACTGCCGATGTTGATTTTGATGGGTGCGATCGCCAGTTGTGGTGCCGTTCCCACTTCACAAGAGATGATGAACGAGTCCCTTGTCGCCCAGCAAGGCATGGTCCCCGCATCGGCACCGATGCCGCCATCGGATGCAGTTGCCAATGAAATGGGACGTGCTCAGGGGGTGGTGGCGGACATTGCACAAGGGTCTGGAGAGATTCCTCAAGCGTCACCGCAATTGATTAAAACCGCCTCAATGACAATGGAAGTGGAGGCGATCGAGGAGCAAATTGCAGCAGTTAATCAAATTATTAAGCAAAAACAAGGGGATTTGTTGCAATTTGAAGACAATAAACCGCGACCGCAAAATATGCGCCATATCGTTTCGATACAGTTGCGCGTACCGCAGCAACAGCTAGAAAACACCATTAATGCGATCGCTGAACTCGGCACCGTCATCAATCGTTCGATTACTGCCGAAGATGTTTCCGCTCAACTGATTGATAACGATGCGCGGTTAAAAAATCTCCGCAAACAAGAAGAAATGGTCTTAAAAATCATGGAACGGTCCGGTTCCGTGGGAGATGTCCTCAATGCCGCCCGAGAACTCGGTAACATTCGTGAACAAATCGAACGCCTCGATGCAGTCCAGGCCAATTTACGGACCAAAGTCGCTTATTCTACCCTGTATTTAAACCTAGAGTCTCCCGTTTCCGCCGCAGAACTCCCTCAAAAATCTATCGGAAAAGAACTCCAAAAAACCTGGGGAAATGCCACCGAAGCCCTAGGGGATGTGACCGTTGGACTGCTCAAAATCACCCTATATTTGCTGGCATTTAGTCCATTTCTCCTGTTATTTGCCGGGGTAGCATTTTTAGGTTATAACAGAATCAAGTCATCCAAACCAGACGAATCGAGCATCAATCGGTAGGCAAGGGGTAGAGGGGCGAACAGTCTATGGCATCGCTGCGGGACTTACCGCCTCTCTTGCGAAGAGGGATTAACCCGATTCGCCCTGGCATCAGACCACAGCATCAACCAAAATCAGGGGCATACTCATGCATCAACCCGGAGAGGTCATCAAGGAACGCTATCGGATTCTGAACACTTTGGGACAAGGAGGAATTGCCACGACTTATGCCGCAGAAGACCTAGATATCGGACAAAATGTGGCGATTAAAATTTTATCCTTGCGGGAGTTAACCGATTGGAAAGCCTTAGAACTTTTTGAGCGGGAAGCCAAGATTCTGTCTCAATTAAATCATCCAGCCATTCCCAATTATTTGGATTATTTCCAACTGGATACTAACGACGATCGCTCCTTCTGTATTGTCCAGGAAATTGCCCCGGGCAAATCCTTACAAGAATTAGTAGAAAGCGGATGGGATTCGAGGGAAATGGAGGTCAGAGACATTGCTGAACAAGTTTTAGAAATCCTGGGATATCTGCATCAACTTAACCCCCCGGTCGTTCATCGAGATATCAAACCTCAGAATATTATTCGTGACTCTAATGGTAAAGTGTTTTTAGTGGATTTTGGTGCAGTGCAAGACACCTATTGTCATACTCTAAGCCGGGGTGGGACAATGGTTGGCACTTATGGATATATGCCACCGGAACAGTTTCGAGGAAAATCTGAACCCGCTACAGATTTATATGGTTTAGGTGCAACTTTATTGTTTTTGTTAAGCCATCAATCACCGGCAGATTTGCCAGAAAAACAGCTAAAAATTGACTTTCGTCCTTATATTGAAATTTCTCCAGAGTTGGCAGATTGGTTAGAGGGATTGCTCGAACCTTTGATTGAAGATCGCTTTAAATCTGCAAGGGAAGCCTTAGAACTATTGCATTCACACCGAGAAATTATTGCGGCGCGATCGCTCAGTAATCCACAACCTATTAACAGTAAAGTCCTTCTGCAAAAAAAACAGAATAAACTATCCATAACAATCCCTCCCAATCCATCAAAAGCTTTTATAAGTTTATTTTTTCTCTTCTTCGCTATTTTAGTAGGGAGCAGGGTATTAGTGCCTATTGTGAGTCCTGTCAATTCTGAAATTGCGTGGTTTTTCCTGGCTGGGTTTTTATTTTGTGTTTTAAGTAGTGGATTCTTCGGTCCTAAATTCGTTGATTGTTTAGTTTCCACTCAACTAAATTTTCAGGGTAATCAGTTTAAAATATCCTGGATTTTTTTGGGATTAAGCCGAAAAGTCCAGGGGAACATTCAGGATATTTTTAGAGTGGAAGTCCGCAAAAAGAAAATACGAATTAAAAACAAAAATACCAAGGTGAAGTACCGTTTTATCATAAGCTGTGTTTTACAAGTTGGAGTTAAATCTTGCCATTTTGGGTATAATCTGAATCAAGCAGAAAAAGAATGGTTAGTTACAGAAATTTCAAATTTTATCGGAAAACCCAAAGTTATTGATACCTAATCCATTGCTGTATTGGGTCTAAAAGCAAACCCAAACTGGATTTCTTGCCCTAGTTTTTGAGATAGGTGATCACCTGGAATGTAGCCATCCTTTAAGAGTGAAAATAAAAAACCATGCATCAACCCGAAGAAATTATCAAGGACCGTTATCGGATTCTGCACCCCTTGGGAACAGGAGGAATTGCCACAACTTATGCCGCTCAGAACTTAGATACGGGGCAAGATGTAGCCATTAAAGCTCTGTCTCTACGGCGATTAAAAGACTGGAAATCCCTGGAACTTTTTGAGCGAGAAGGGAAGGTCCTTTCGCAATTAAATCATCCGGCAATTCCCAACTATCTGGACTACTTTCAACTCGATACAGACGACGATCGCCGCTTTTATATCGTCCAAGAAATCGTCCCGGGTAAATCCTTGCAAGATTGGGTAGAAAGCGGATGGCATCCCACGGAACTTGAAGTCAGAGAGATAGGCGAACAACTCTTAGAAATTCTAGTTTATTTACACCAAATTAATCCCCCGGTCATTCATCGAGATATCAAACCACCTAATATTATTCGCCAGTCTGATGGTAAGATTTTGTTAATCGATTTTGGTGCGGTTAAAGATACTTATCGTCATACTATGACGAGCGGGAGTACCGTAGTTGGTACTTATGGATATATGGCCCCAGAACAGTTTCGCGGACAAGCAGAACCGGCGACTGATTTATATGGTTTAGGGGCAACTCTGTTATTTTTATTAACCCACAAAACCCCAGCAGATTTTCCAGAAACAAGACTCAAAATTGATTTTCGGTCTTCTGTCAATATTTCCCCTGAACTAGCGGATTGGTTAGAAAATTTGTTAGAACCGCTGGTTGAAAATCGCTTGACCTCTGCTGCGGAAGCATTAGCTGTTTTAAAGGCACAAAAAGCAATGCCCAAGGCAAAAAAACAAATAATTGCTCCGCGAGCCACTAATCATCATCACCTGGCAGGAAGTCGCGTTTCCATCAAAATTACTCCTGGGAAACTAGAGGTAAAAATTCCCTTTTTGGGATGGAAATTACCCTCTTTATCTTTGATTTTAATTGTTGCAATTTTGAATATTTCGTTCTTTCCGGTCATCTTATTTGCCGCAAATCAATCTCCAACACTTCTTGTATTACTATTTTTTGTGTTGTTGTTGGAAATTAAGTTATTAGGTGATTTTTTGTTAAATCAGTTTGGGAGGGTTACCTTAGAGTTTCGTGAAACTAAATTTTATTTAAAGTGGAATTTTTTAGGGATTCAACGGGAAATTCAGGGAAATATCCATGATATTTCTAGTGTGCAAGTATTTCCCACCCTGTTTTCTATACAAGGTTACCCTATTATCACCTGTGCCTTACAAATGAGATTTAAAACTTACCGCTTTGGTTCGGGACTGACTCAAACTGAACGAGAGTGGATCGCAATGGAAATTGCGGCTTTTCTGGGAAAACCTCACTTAATCAAACGATAAAAATAGCGATCGGACCTAAATCCATTGGATAAGGGCCTGATCTTCGGTGCGGCAAGGCAACAATGATGGCAACAAATTCCTCCGATAGGTTAGAATAGAATGAATCGGTCCAAATAAGACAAATCCAACATTCATCCGTAGGCAAGGGATAGAGTGGCCAAGAGTTGGCGAGATCGTTGTAGCGATCGCATCTGTTGCCATCCTAGTCTGGAAGAGGGATTAACCCGATTCGTCCTTAAATCAGAAACCAGCCGAGAAGAAAGATAGGCGAAAACTCATGCACCAACCTGGAGATATCATCAAGGAACGCTATCAGATTCTTAACCTCTTAGGACAAGGCGGAATTGCCTCGACTTATGCCGCAGATGACTTAACCCTCGCCCAACAAGTTGCGATTAAAATTTTATCCCTGCGGCAGTTGAAAGATTGGAAAGCCCTAGAACTCTTTGAACGAGAAGGCAAGGTTTTAGCGCAACTGAATCATCCGGCAATTCCCAACTATCTGGATTATTTTCAACTAGATACCAACGACGATCGCCGCTTTTATATCGTCCAAGAAATAGCCCCGGGTCAATCCTTGCAAGACTGGGTAAAAAGCGGATGGCGTCCGACGGAATTGGAGGTGAGAGAGATTGCTAAACAACTCTTAGATATTCTGGTGTATTTGCATCAACTCACCCCTCCGGTGGTTCATCGCGATATTAAACCCCAAAATATTATTCGTCAGTCCGATGGCAAGGTATTTTTAGTAGATTTTGGGGCCGTTCAAGATACCTATCGCCATACCATCACCAGCGGCAGTACCATTGTGGGAACTTATGGATATATGGCCCCGGAACAGTTTCGGGGACAAGCTAAACCGCCGACGGATTTATATGGATTGGGTGCAACCTTGTTGTTTTTATTAACCCATCAAGACCCGGCAGATTTTCCCGAAAAACGGATGAAAATTGATTTTCGGCCTTATGTCAACCTCAGTCCCGAGTTTGCCGAGTGGTTAGAAACAATGTTGGAACCTGTCATTGAAGATAGATTCAAATCTGCTGCTGAAGCCTTAGCCGTATTGGAGGCTAAACGAGAACGGATTGTTCCGCGATCTCCGGGTAATCTTCAACCTGTAGGCAGTCGCGTTGTTCTGGAAAAAACTCCCAGTCAACTCAAGATAAAAGTTCCCCGGCCCAGCCTACAATTAGATCATATTTTTACATTGTTCTTTATGGTAGTTTGGTTGAAAATTTTAGTGCCTTCAAGTCTGGCCGTTCTTGGGAGTGGTAACTTGTTCATGGTCTTGTTTCTTGTTCCTTTTTGGTGGGTGGGTCTATTATCCCTGAGCAGGATCCTGCGGCATATTTTCGTGTATAGTGACCTAATTTTTTATAGGGAAAAATTTGAAATCTCCTGGTTTTTTTTAGGAACAAAAAGAACCATTCAGGGTAATATTGATGATATCTGTCGGGTGGAAGTCAGTCCAGTAACGGGGATGAGTAGCACAAATAAAGTCTTGAATTGTGCCTTAGAAGTCGGAGTTAATAGTTACCGTTTTGGTTCCGGTCTAACCGCAACAGAACGAGAGTGGATCGTCACAGAAATTGCAGATTTTATCGGAAAACCTAAATTCATTGATCGCTAAGAATAAAATCGGTAATAGAACGGGAGCATCTCAATTTTGCCTAAAAGGGGAATTTACACCTCTTGCTCCCCCTTCCAGCAATAAAAAAATTTCCTTATTCTCCCTCTCCTCTTAGGGGAGGGCCGGGGAGGGGTGGGAAGGGGGCACCGGGGGTTAGGTCTCTTGAACAAATTGAGATGCTCCCAATAGAACTGAATCAATCGGACAATTTTTTAAAAATGCACAGGTATCGACCTTATTTAAGTTTAGCGGGTATCCTCATTCTGGGTACTGTCCTGCGGTTTGCCCAATTAGAGGCCAAACCCGTCTGGTTAGATGAAATTCTCACCGGGTTATTTAGTTTGGGGCAAAGTTATGACCAGATTCCCTTAGATGCAGTTTTTCCCCTAGCACAATTTGCCGATATTTTCACCTTAAATTCCACGGCAAGTTGTCAACAAATTGCCCAAACCGTGGCAACGGAATCCACTCATCCCCCGTTGTTTTTTTGCTTAACTCATGAGTGGTTGAGTGGGGTTCGGGGGTCTTGGATATGGCAAACCCGATCGCTCTGTGCCCTGTTTGGCGTGGGTGCGATCGCTGCCATGTATGGGTTAAATCGCATCGCCTTTTCTCGGCAAGCTGGATTAATGGGTGCAGCAGTGATGGCAGTCTCTCCCTTTGCCGTTTATCTTTCCCAGGAGGCCCGCCATTATACCCTACCGATGCTGTTAATTATTTTATCCCTGATGGGATTTATTCAGATTCAAAAAAATTTACATCATCGGGTAAAAATTCGCCCTTGGCTGGGAATCTGTTGGGCAATTGTTAATACATTAGGACTCTACACCCACTATTTTTTCCTGTTAGCTTGGGTCGCGGAATTAGTGACCATTTTGGCGTTAAGTTTAGGGAAATATTTTCATCCAGGAAGGCTGGCACTACCGGAACCCACCCCCTCGGCATCGGCTAAAGAAACCGTAACTTGGCTGAGTTTGGCGGGGTATAGTTTGCTGCCCTTGTTGTTGTATTTTCCTTGGTTACCCACCCTGCACAACCATTTTAGTCGTCCCGAAACCGATTGGTTTAAACCCTTTGAACCGTCCTGGATGGATAGTGTAACGCCGATTGTTCAAACCTTAGCCGGTTGGGTGGTGATGATAGTGGCATTTCCGGTGGAAAATCAACCCCTGTGGGTTGTTATTCCGTCGGCCATTTTAATGCTGCTTTGGTGCGGGTATTTTTTAATTGGGATTACTCCGCGAATCAAAGCCGTTTTAAACAACAAAACCACCCGCTTATCGGGTGTAAGTTTACTGGGATTTACGGCAGTTGTTTTATTAGAATATTTTACGATTGTTTATGGGTTGGGCAAAGATATTACCTCGGCAGTGCGCTACCACTTTATCTATTATCCAGGGATTTGTGCCCTATTAGGCGCGAGTTTGATGATGAAACCCCCAAATCCACTGAACAAAACTCGGTTTTCTCTATTAGCCCGCGCAGGCGGGCTTCGTCCGTATAGCCCCACCCTTCAGGGTGCGGGTTCGTATTTAATTCCCGCTTTTCTAATAGTCGGACTAATCAGTAGTGTTTTTGTGGTGTCAAATTGGGTTTTTCAAAAGCCTTATAATCCGGCAGGGGTGGCGCAGCAGCTTAATTTAGAACCGACTGTGCCGTTAGTGGTGGTGGTGGGATATGAGAATATGCAAGAGGTGGCATTGGGGTTGAGTTTTGCCCTAGAATTGGATAAAATTAGAGAGGGAAATTTACCGGAGACAGATTGGGCATTTATGACGCGATCGCCCAGTTATCAATCCGTTTGGGAAAATCTGGGTGCTGTTTCAGAATTACCGCCTGCTGCTGTTAATTTATGGATTGTCGCCCCGGGTTTGCGTCAGCGAGAATATCCGCAGCAATTGGGGTTAGGCGATCGCCTCTGTAATCTCGACCCTAGTCAATATTATCGATTAGGAATTCCCTATCAACTTTATCGATGTAGGCAATAGAAAAATCAGCCCGCGTAGGCGGGCTTTGTTCCTGTAGCCCCACCCTTTAGGGTGTGGGCTTTTATTCATCCATCTGCCACATCTCCTTAGTGAAATCTTCATCTAAAAACTTCTTAGGACGCAGCACTAACAACACTTTACCGAGAATTTTAATCTCCGGTTCTTGTTCAAACCACTGCATTTTGAGCAAGTTATTTTCTTCCCACAAAAAATACCCATTCGGGTCCCAGTCTCGGGCGGCGCGATCGACTAAAACCAGAACTTCTTCCGCTTTTCCTGGTAAGCTAATCGGTAAATCGTCGCTATGCCAAAGGATAGTCACCGGATCTTCAGCGAGTAAGAGAACTTGCCAACTGGGAACAGGAACCCAGGCAGCATTTCCCGAGGATTTAACAATACCAAAAGGTTCTTCAGGTTCAATTAGAGGAACCGCTTGTAAATCTTCCACAGTGAGAGGCATTCTGCCCACAACCGGGAGGATTCTAGGCAGTTCTTCAGCGGATTCTAAACGGTAAACCGAAAGGGTGGGGGCGGGTCGAGTTGAGGTGACGGTAAAATCTGTGAGCAGTTGTTCAACTTGTTTACGGGCGGTAACAGTATGGGCGAAGGATAATCCTCGGGCAATTAAGCGCGATCGCTCTTGTAAATCGGATTTTTGACGGGCCAGTTTCCAACATTGATAGGCGACAGCATCCCCGGGATGGGTGGAAAATGCTTCCGGAATTTTGGCGAGTCGGGATAAATCTTTCATCGCTTTGACGAGTTCGTGAGTCTCGTCAACATCCAGGTTTTTATCTACAATAAATTCCGCCGCTTTAGCACGTTCTTCTTGACTGAGAATGCGGAGTTCATAGAGAATATCGCTACCTTTGCGGTTAAAATGCGCCTGGGTTGGTTCGGAGACTCCAACAGCGATGATAGAATTATAAACTTGATAACCGACCACAATTTGATTTTGTTGAATCTGCTCAAAGCCGGTTTCTTCAAAAATTTGTTGGGAATTATACCCCGCTTTTTGCAAGCGTTGGCAGGCCATTCCCCAGCCGACCCAGTTTCCTTCTTTGCGTCGCAGTAATCGGATTAAATCTTCGGTTTCTTGGGGGGATAAAGCCGGGTCTGCATTGGGCTTGGACATTTCAGGCGAGCTATCTGTCATGAGTTCTCAATTAATAATTCAGGTTCAAGGTGAGCAGTTTGGAGGGGGGGAAGATTTTAGGGAATTAGGATGCGGTATTTTTCAGACTCTCTACGGCTAGTCGTAGTTGTCCGTTATGAGTTTCTAGCAACTGTTGAGCCTCCTGTTTGTTGAGATCAGTCCAATGCATGATTAAGGCCAGTTTGACCGATCGCCCGCTTTTTTCTAACAGAAACCCCGCCTCTTTGCGACTTAACCCAGTCAAATCTTCCAAAATTCTCAAGGCCCGGTCTTGTAATTTTTTATTGGTAACAGAAACATCCACCATCCGGTTACCATAGACCTTTCCGAGCTTAACCATCACTCCCGTTGACAGGATATTTAAGGCCATTTTGGTCACTGTTCCTGCTTTTAACCGGGTGGAACCGGCTAAAATTTCCGGTCCAACGAGCAGGCGAATATCGATATCCACCGGCACTTCCACCTGTTCTGACGGAACACAGGCGATAAACACCGTGCGGGCCCCCCGACGACGGGCGGCTTGTAACGCCCCTTGCACAAAGGGAGTGGTCCCCCCTGCGGTAATGCCGACGAGTACATCTAAGTCCGTGAGGTGGCGTCGGACCACGGCATCTTCTCCATCTTCAGCGCGGTCCTCCAGGTCCTCGGAACTGCGGATTAAAGCCCCGGCACCCCCGGCAATGATCCCCTGGACCATTTCTGGGGGAGTACAGAAGGTGGGGGGACATTCGGCAGCATCCAGGACTCCGAGACGGCCACTGGTTCCGGCCCCAATATAAAACAGGCGTCCCCCTTGCCGGAGTTTGTCCGCAGCGAGGTCAATCGCTTGGGCGAGTTGAGTCCGGGCACTGGCGATCGCCGCTAAGGTTTTGGCATCCTCCTGATTGAATAGATCCACCAATTCCAGAGAATTGAGTCGGTCGAGATTTGCGCTACTGGGGTTCACCTGCTCTGTAAGTAGATGTCCCCGTTCCTCCAAGTTTGTCATGATTGAGGGATGAATGAATAATTAAGAATTTTTGATGAGCAATTCTGGCTTTGTCCAGGGGTTCCAGGGTCCTGGGTGGCGGGTCAAAGAGGACCCCACCCTAACCCTCCCCTTCGCAAGGGGAGGGGACCGGAGAATCACCATAAACGTAAAAAACCTACTCTTGTAAGGGTGTTCCAACAAATAAATCAT